>NZ_CALUWY010000005.1 GCF_944324615.1 uncultured Mailhella sp. | reverse complement strand
TTTTCCGGTACTTCCGGCTGCCGGTTGATGCCCCAGAAATCGCATTCCCGCCCTTCCATGGCCCGGAACATTTCGGAGAAAGGATACATGGGGCCGTAACAGGACGAGTTGCAGAGAATAAGCTCATCGTACCGGGAAAGCGTCTCCCATCCTGTGCGGGCAAGGGCCGCCTGCCATGCCGCAAAGTCGATTCCCCTGTTTTCGCGGACAAAAAAGTCCACACCCAGCGCCTCAAGGCGCTTTTTTCCCTCTCCGGACAGCGTGCCGTTGACAATGACCACCACATCCCGCGCCACCTCAGAAAGTCCCCTGAGGTAATACGCAACATGGTCATGCACGTCCCCGTTCCGTTCCCAGAACACATAAAGAGCGAGGCGGTTCATGCGATTCCCAGCCCTGTTCTCATGCCGATTCCCCGCATTCATGCCGCCGGAGGATCCGCCTGTTCCGGCTTCCCCTCCGTTTTCGTGAGTACCCTGCACGGATCAATCTTCCTGCTGCCGTTTCCATTTCTTGAGGAACTTATATTTCTTCTTGTAATGACTGCGTATACTGCCGAATGTTATTTTTGAAAGCACTTTATATTTATAATAGGTAATCTTATTGAATTTCCTATCGACAAGGAAGGAAAATTTGTCATGAATATCCCTGTCGAGCGTTTCAACCATACCCGTCCAGTTATTGAATTCATAAAGTTTATACAGGCGCTTATTGTATTCACGCATCATATAGGATAAATTGTTCATATACAGAGATGCATGAATGTCGGGAGAACACCAGGCCGTATAGTAGCCTTCATCCTGCACCGCAAGAGGGTATATCCGTTCCATACCATGGGAAATGGTGGAATCCACGGGAAGCGGCTCGTCGGGGAAATCCTCATACTTCCAGTCGTGGCGGAACATGGCCGCAAGGGCCGCCCCTCTGGCCCAGAAATACGCCCCGAAGGGCGCCACGGGGGTATCATCCATGGGGCAGGAAAGGGAAAGCATCTCACAGGCCTCCGTCATCGACTTCCTGTTACGGAAGGATTCCGCCCCCAGCGTGCAGAAATCCCCATAATACACCGTGGGCGGGACAAGCAGTCCGCAGAACGGTTCCTTATGGAAAAGTTCTATGATATTGCGCATATAATCTTTACTGTGCAGGCAGCATTCCATGCAGTGATAGCCGAAGTCCTCCGCCATGATCTGGCAGGAGAGCTGCTTCGACTTCTTGTCGTGAACACAGCAGACAAGTTCATGGTTCTGCAGAATATCCCGGCCGGTGACAAGGTAGGCCGACACGTCCCTTCCCCGGTTGGGCTTGAGGCGGTATTCCACGTTGCGGAAGGGAAGTTTCGCCATTTCCTCCCGGTAGGCATCCAGCGTGTCTTCCCGGGATGAAATGATGCAGATATGCGCATCCTCGGGCATGGAGGCGATGTAGCGGCACATGAAGGCGCACAGATCGGGATAGTAGGCAAAGCACAGAAGCGCCGTATCTGTTTTTTCTTCCGTCTTCTCCGAAAGCTCCGAAGGCAGAATGTAGTTGAGGTGCAGGGCGTCCTTCACTTCAGAAAATTTCTGTGTGGCGAGCAGATCCTGCCAGATGAAGGCCTCGGGATAGCCGGTGCGCTCCTTCAGCAGGCGGAAGACGTCTCTTGCCACATGCCCCATGCACCTGCGTATCCACCATCGCGGGTCATGCACGAAAAGCTTTCGCTGTATCAGCGGCATCCGGTCTGACACAAGCATTTTGTCCGCATAAAGAAGCGTGACATTGTCATCAGGCGCAAGATCAAAATATTTTTTCATGTCCACAAGGCAGGACGACGTATAGCCTGCGGACTCAAGGTATTCCGTAAAGGTTACTTCAGGATGATCAACCTCCTCCACAAAGCCCTTTGCGGGATCAAGTTCTTCCCACCAGCGGCGGAAATGCTCACCGGAGAGGACTTTTTTGCGGAACACCATAAAAAAAGACTGGATATGCTCTTTAATACTGCGTTCCGGGTCATCCGAAAGGAGACGTCGTGCTGTTTTCGGGTGCCGGGCCATGCCCCAGAAGTCGCATTCACGCGCTTCCATGGTCCGGAACGCTTCGGAAAAGGGATACACCGGTCCATAGCAGGATGAGTTGCAGAGAATAAGCTCATCGTACAGGGAAAGCTTATCCCATCCGATATCCTCAAGCGCAGCCTTCCACGCCGCAAAGTCCAGCCCTTCATTCTCCCTGACGAGAATGTCTGCGCCGAGTTCTTCCAGCTTCTTTCTGCCTTCGGCGGACAGCTTCCCGTTGACAATGACGATGATATCCTGCGCAACTTCCTTCAGGGCGTTCAGATAATACGTTACATAGTCACGGACTATGCCGTCTTTTTCCCAGAATACATAAAGAGCGAGGCGGTTCATGAACTATCCCAGCTTTTCCAGATACCACTCCACAGTCTTCACAATGCCGGAATCAAAGTTTTCATCCGGTTTCCACCCCAGTTCCGTGACGATTTTGGTGGGGTCGATGGCGTAGCGCCTGTCGTGTCCCGGGCGGTCGGCCACAAAGGTCATGAGCTCTTCGTACTTTGCGCCGTTGGCGCGGGGCCGCATTTCGTCGAGAATGCCGCACACCTTGTGCAGAATCTGGAGATTGTCGCGCTCGTTGTGGCCGCCTATATTGTAGGTTTCGCCGCTTCTGCCCTTGTGGAAGATGAGGTCGATGGCCTTGCAGTGGTCGAGCACATAGAGCCAGTCGCGGATGTTCGCGCCGTTGCCGTACACGGGGATGGGCTGCCCGACAAGGCACTTTGAGATGATGACTGGAATGAACTTTTCAAAGTGCTGTTTGGGGCCGTAGTTGTTGGAGCAGTTGGACGTGGTCACGTTCATGCCGTAGGTGTGGTGATAGGCGCGCACGATGAAATCCGAACCCGCCTTGCTCGCGGAATAGGGGGAGTTGGGCGCATAGGGCGTGGTTTCGGCAAAGAATCCGGTTTCACCCAGGGTGCCGTACACCTCATCCGTGGAAATGTGGTGGAAGCGTGCGTTCTCATAGCCCGCCTTCACCTTGCCCGGGGCCTCCATCCAGTGGCGGCGCGCGGTTTCAATAAGGGTGAAGGTGCCCATAAGGTTGGTTTCCATGAAGGCGCGGGGGCCCTTGATGGAGTTGTCCACATGGCTTTCCGCCGCAAAATGAACAACGCCCCTGATGTCGTATTCGGTGAACAGCTTCTCAACAAGCGCCTCGTCGCAGATATCCCCCTGCACAAAGGTATAGTTGGGCAGGCCCTCGCATTCCTTCAGGTTGTCGAGATTGCCCGCGTAGGTGAGCTTGTCGAGATTGATGATGTGATAATCCGGGTACTTTTCGCAGAAGTACGGTACAAAGTTGGATCCGATGAATCCGGCTCCGCCGGTGACGAGAATGGAGGTCATGACTTATCCTGTTGAATTAACATTATCGGCCGATACTGTAATATTCCACGCCGCTTTCCGCCATTTTTTCAGGCTTCCAGATGTTGCGGCCATCAAATACCAGCGCATTCTTCATCCATGACTTGAACATGCCCGGCTCAAGAGATGCAATTTCCGGCCATTCCGTAAAAATGAAGCAGGCATCAGCATCGGTTAACGCTTCTTTCACCGACGCGCAATAGGTGACTTCCGAAGGATACTTTTTGCGGAAATGGGGAATGCCCGCCGGATCATAGGCATACACGTCCGCCCCCGCTTCAAGAAGCAGCGGAATATTCACCAGCGACGGGGCTTCGCGCAGATCATCCGTTCCCGGCTTGAAGGTCAGTCCCAGCACGGCCACCTTCAGCCCCTGCAGCGTCAGCAGTCTTTCCCTGGCCTTCTGGAAAAGGCGGAGTTTCTGCTTCCTGTTGATCTGTATGGCCGCGTCCACGGTCTTGAGTTCGTAATGCAGGGAATTGGCAAGAGAAAACAGTGCACTGGTATCCTTGGGGAAGCAGCTGCCGCCGTACCCTATGCCCGCATGCAAAAACTTTTCACCGATGCGTGAGTCATACTTCATGCCTTCCACCACATCATCGATGCTGGCGCCGACAAGTTCGCATAAGTTTGCAATATCGTTGATATAGGAAATCTTGAGTGCCAGAAAGCCGTTGGAGGCGTATTTGATCATTTCCGCACTGCGGCGGCTGACGGAGACTATGGGCAGCCCGAAAGGTTCATAAATCTCTCTCAACACGGCCTCCGCTTCGGCAGACTCTGTCCCTATGACGATGCGTGCGGCCTTGAGGGTGTCGTGCACGGCCGTTCCCTGAGCCAGAAATTCGGGATTGGACGCCACTTCTATCTTCACGGGATGTTTCTGAAAGTCGTGCAGAAAACGCTCCACCTTGTCATTGGTGCCGACCGGAACCGTGGATTTGATCACGACAAGGCAGTCCTGCTCCACACTTTCCGCAATCTGCCTGCAGACATCGGACAAATAGCTGAGGTTTGCGCTGCCGTCCGCCATTTCCGGCGTCCCCACACCGATGAAAATGGCATCGGCATGAGCGTAGGCGGAACGGTAATCCGAGGTATAGTGCAAACGTCCCGCCGCATTGTTGTTGCGCATCAGCTCCTCAAGATCATTCTCATAAATGGGGGAGTGCCCCTGGCGCATGAGTTCGAGCTTTGCTTCATCAATATCCACACAGGTGACATGATGTCCTTTCTCCGCAAGACATACCCCGGAGACAAGGCCAACATAACCGGTACCTGCAATTGCAATATTCATCCAATCTTTCTCCTGCCAATTTCAATGAATGACATATCTATATATTTATTATAGGTATCTCCATAATTACACTTTTCATCATGTTTTTTTATTTTTATTTTTTTGTTTATTATGCCTTCTATAAATGTAATAAATTCATCATGATTTTTTGCTATGTATATATTATTACTGTTGTATATACCGTTTACGTCTGTTGAAACTACAGGTATATTGAAAAAAGTCATACATCATGACTTTCAACGGGTTCATATAGTACGATATATCATCATTTTTGTGAGGAATTATCAAAATATCACAATATTCGATAAGGCGGATAAGTCGTTCTTCATTTAATGGTCCATAATAAATAACATTGTTATATTTTAAAATTTTATACAAATCACTTTGTGAATTGTTTGCAACACCAACAATATGTATTTTTGAATTTTTAAAGACTTCAGCTGTTTTAATAAACAGGTCCCAGTCAATACGGTCATTCATATTTCCTGAATAGATAATATTTATACAGTCATGTTTCTTTGGACTGTATTCTTTATACCATGTATACCAATTTTGTATAAGTACACTCTTATCTTGCCTGTCCGACAGGAAAAGTTTGTTGAAATAATCCATATTATATTTAGAATTGAATATATTCAAGCTTGATAAGCTGAATACTTCTTTGTAATATTGACTTTTTATATCATATTTTTCTTTATCCCACATAAGATTATTGTCTACAATATCAGCTATGGTATGATACATACTGACAATTTTTAATATTCTCTGGTCGGGTATTATGGGAAATATAATCATACATGTGTTTAAAACAGACAACTCGTTATTATGTATGAATTTAACAAATTCCTTATTTATATCATCATTCTCATAAAAAATGGATATATATTCCACACCATTTTGAATATAGGTATTATATTTTTTTTGTAATAAGCTGTATTTTAAATTTGCATCGGAGTCCATATTTAAAAGTTCTGAATTTAAATTTACATAAACTTGATGAGAAGCTATCTCTAATACGATAACACGGCAATTTTTATTATGATACTTGTATGTGCGGGCTATTTGATCAATTCTTCTTCCATACAGCCCGGCATCAAATTGTTTCCAAATTAATACAAGGTTTTGTTGTTTATGCTGAATATTATTTTCACGAAGCGAAAGCATGCTGTCGGAATTTGATGCAGCTTTTTCAGCATTACAAAATATCTCATAGCCCCTTTCCAGGGTAAACTCATAAGGCATGGGATATATTTTTTTTGCTTTGGAGATATGATATATAATAGATTCAAAATTGTCCTCATCATATATAAAAATGCCATCTATATCTTTAATATCTGCCACTGATGGACTGTCTGGAACCAGTACTGGTATGCCTGCAGCAAGAGCATCACCAATTTTTGATGATATCTGATAATGGGAAACTGTCGATTCCTCCGGTCCTCCTGTTATGGATGCATCCATCGATGAAATAATAGTATAGAGCTCTTCTCTTGAAATGAGCCTATTTTCTATAGTAATATTTTTGTTTTCTTTAATCGTTTGTAATGTCTCTTCGTCGATATCTCCATAAATGTGTAATTTAATTTGTAAGTCATTATTTGTATTGAATGTGTGAATGATTCGTATCATCCCAAGAATGTCTTTATGCTTTCTGACCGTTCCCGCAAAGCATATATGAAAAAAATTATCTGTATTTCTATTAAGTGTAATATTTTGTTTTTTTCTTGCGTGTCTGCATATAAGACCACCGAATTTTTCTTTAAGTGTACAACTTGAAACTGTTTTAGAGTGTATATTTTGAGTTAACTCATTACAAATATTTTTAGATATTGTACTATAAATGTAGTTATAATTGTCATTATCATAAAATAATTCTTCAAAATCATCTATATCAAGAATAAATTTTGTATTATTATTTGATAAATTCGACGCAAGTATAAGACTTGGCAAACGATTCTTTGATATCCATACGGTTTTAAAGGTAATGTTGAATAAATTTAATATATTGAAATATATATTTCTTTCACTCCATGGAATAATAAAAATATGACTTTTTCCATCGTCTATGGGGGACCAGATTTTTTCACCAAAAGATCCCATGGAGAACGCAAATAACACTACGGGGCGTCCTGCATTTTCCAATATATCATAAAGAACTTTTGCTCTTCCAATCGGATTATGACAGCCTTCCCAGCAGGCAATGGCAACTGAATCTTCAGATTCAGATATGTCTTTTATCATATTTATATTATCTATAAAAATATCTAAATTATCTTTTTCATTTGATGAAAAGGGCATTTTTCTTATAATGTTTTTTACACGACCTTCTTTTTTTCCATATTTAACATAGTGCTCCCATGGATCTGTTCCTGACTTTTCAACATCAGGATAAAGGCATAGATAACCTTCAGGAAAAAAATTTTTGGAAAATATCATTTTATGTAATTTCCAGTAATATTTTTTTATATATTTATTCATACTCAATACTCCTGTATTGGCATATTGAAAGTTATAAGGTCAGACTTTTATGAAAGGATATTGTTACATCATAGATGGTAATTTTTTTAATTTTCTATGATTCGGACACACCTTTTCAGTCCGTCTCTCCAGTGAGGGATGGTGAGGCCGAAATCCTGCCTGATTTTCGCCTTGTTGAGCACGCTGTAGGCCGGACGCACGGCACGGGTGGGGTATGCCGAACTTTCGATGGGGCGCACGGCGCAGGCAAGGTGCGATTCTTCCATGATGGCCACGGCGAAATCGTACCAGCTGGTCACGCCCTCGTTGCTGAAGTGATACACTTCCTTCATGCCGGGCCTGATCTGCGGCAGCATGGAGACAATGGCCGCGGCAAGATCCGCCGCATAGGTGGGGGTACCCGCCTGATCGAACACCACGCCGAGGCTCTCGCGTTCCGCGCCCAGGCGGCGCATGGTCTTCACGAAATTTGCCCCGAAGGAGGAGTAGAGCCACGAGGTGCGGATGACGACGGCGCATTCGGCCCCGGCAAGCACGGCGTTTTCCCCGGCAAGCTTGGTTCTGCCGTATACGGAAACCGGATTCGGGGCATCCTTTTCCGTATAGGGGCGGCAGGAGGTGCCGTCGAACACATAATCCGTGGAAATCTGTACGATGCGGCGGCCGTAGCGCGCAAGGTACAGGGGGCCGAGCGAGTTCACCTTCTCCGCCGCCTCTGTGTCGTCCTCGGCCTTGTCCACCGCCGTGTAGGCCGCGCAGTTGATGACGAAATCGAAGCTGTTTCCGGCAAAAAAGGCCTTCACCGCCTCTTCATCCGTGATGTCGAGTTCCCCGTGCCCGACATACACGGCCTCTTCGCCCAGAAGAAGCCTCAGTTCACTGCCGAGCTGGCCGCCGGCTCCGGTAACTAGAAACATGTTTCAAACTCCGAGAAATACGGGTGCTGCTTATCCTTTTCCGAAGTGAGGGCCTTTGCCATGTCGATACGCCAGTCGATGGCAAGGGTGGGGTCGTCAAAGCGGATGCCGCCTTCGGATTCCCTGCAATAGAGGTTGTCGCACTTGTAGGCGAACACCGCCGTTTCACTCAGCACGGAAAAGCCGTGGGCAAAGCCGCGCGGAATCATGAGCTGGCGGTTGTTTTCCGCAGAAAGCTCCACGGCCACATGCTGCCCGTAGGTGGGAGAGGCGCGGCGAAGGTCCACGGCCACATCGAGCACCACCCCTTCCAGCACGCGCACCAGCTTGGCCTGGGCGTGTTCGCCCTTCTGAAAATGCAGACCACGCACCGTACCGTAGGAGGACTTTGACTGATTGTCCTGCACGAAGTCGTAGAAAAGCCCGGCCGCCTCAAAGGCCGCCTTGCTGTAGCTTTCAAAAAAATAACCGCGATTGTCGGTGAAGACGCGGGGTTCTATGATGAAGACGCCCTCAAGGGCCGTTTTAATAAAGTTCATGGCTTTCCTCGAACACTTTGACGCAGTACTCGCGGTACGCGCCTTTTTTCATGGAGTTGATGAGACGTTTCATGCCCGCGTCGTCGATGAAGCCCTTGCGGTAGGCGATTTCCTCCACGCAGGCGATCTTGAGGCCCTGGCGCTTTTCAATGACCTGCATGAAGTGCGTGGCGTCGGCCAGAGAATCGGGCGTGCCCGCGTCCAGCCACACGATGCCGCGGCCCATGGGCACCACGCTCATGCGGCCTTCCTTCAGGTACATGTTGTTGAGGTCGGTGATTTCCAGCTCCCCGCGCGCCGAAGGCTCAAGGGTGGCCGCCTTGCCGCACACGTCCCCGGGGTAGAAGTAAAGGCCCACGGAAGCGTAGTTGGACTTGGGATGTTCGGGCTTTTCCTCAATGCTCAGGGCGCGGCGGTTCTCGTCGAATTCCACCACGCCGAAGCGTTCGGGATCGGAAACATGGTAGGCGAAAATGGTGGCCCGCACCCCCGTGTTCTGCTTCACCGCGCGGCGGTACACCTTCATCTGATCGCCCATGTAGAAGATGTTGTCGCCGAGAATGAGGCACACGTCCTCATCCCCCACGAAATCCGCCCCCAGGGTGAAGGCCTGGGCTATGCCCTTCGGTTCCGGCTGCACCTTGTAGGAAAGCTTCAGCCCCAGCTGCGAACCGTCGCCTAAGAGCGCCTCGATGTTCGGCGTGTCCTGCGGCGTGGAAATGATGAGAATCTCCCGGATGTCGAAGAGCATCAGCGTGGAGAGCGGGTAATAGATCATGGGCTTGTCATAAACGGGCAGAAGCTGCTTGGAGGTGATCCTTGTAAGCGGATAGAGCCTTGTGCCGCTGCCGCCTGCGAGAAGTATGCCTTTCATGACGGGTCCTTGTGTACGGTTGAATGACGTTGTCTATGCGTCGGAGTTTCAGGCCGGTAAGGTCCATGATGCTGCGCAGTTCCGGTCTGCCGTTTGTTTTTGCGCAGAAGGTTTCGTGTATAGGTGAAGGGATGCGGACCGGTTGCCGTTTGCAGAGGAGAAAGGAGAGGGGACATTCTTGTATTCTGGAAGATTACAGATGCGCTTCATGGCCCCGTTGTTGAGCGGAATGAGGCGGCTGCACTCCGTGCAGGTGCTGCTTGCGGCAAGAATGCCGTATCTCAGACTCACGTTTTCCCGGCGGGCATGCAGAATTTCCGACTTGGCCGTACCTGTGCGCAGAAGCAGATGGATGGCCTGGGCGCTGGGCCTTATGCCGTATTTCTCCGGAAGGCGGGTGAACGTGCAGGCTTCTTCCGGGCTGAGCATCCTGCGTTGTTTTTCTCCGGGGAAGGCGGCGTTTCTGAAGGTTTCCCCATCGGGAAGGACATGCCGGCACACGGCGCAGTTCCGGATGTCTTTCACCGGCCAGAAAATGCGGCAGCAGGAGACGGAAAGCTCCGTCACGTTCAGCGTGAAGAGTCGGTTTCTGTGCTTGTTTTCCTTGATAACCGCAGGGGGGAGGGCATCCAGACAGGGCAGAACATGCGAGCAAAGGTGCCGTCCGTCCGTATTCCAGCGGCGCTTATGTCTGCGGATAAGGAAATTTCCGGACAGAAGCGGGGAGCCGGAGATCATGCCGCTGAGATCATGTTGTTGTTCCGTCATGATGCTTCTGTCCCCCGGTGTCGAAGAAGAGTGCTTTCCTGTCACAGGAAATAGTGTCAGTCGTTAGTCTGAGCTATATTAGGGAATCCTTGAAAATTCCAGTAAAAAATGCTTTGTCTTTAAAATCCATCCGTTCAAAAAGTACATTTTTTTGATATGTTACGAATGATTCTGTATTTTTGTCAATCGGTGTTTTTTGCAGAAATGAGCGCATGTTTTTCTGCTTTCCGGGGAAAAAGAATGCCCGGGACATCATGCCGCTTCCGATGCTCCGGGAAAGAGAGCTCTTCATGTCGGACGGCGTGGGGCAGGGGAGTGCCTCCGGTGCGGGCATGCGGAAGGAGGGGCTGCACGGAATTATTCCGGAAGGCGTGTTCCTGCGCAGGGCCCGGACGTGCCGCAGAAACATGTATCCGGGAGCATGTGCAGAGTGCGGGAGCGGCGTGCCCTCGGGGGCCGGGATGGAGAGCGCGGGGAAAACACGTCCCGGTCATTGCTTTTGAGAGGGAGCGGGATTCAGGCCTGCCTGAAAAGCAGAGAAACAGCCGTGAGGGGAGGGGAGAGGCTGTAAAAGGCGGCGTCTTTCTTTTTAAAAAGGCACGGCGGAAAAGATACGCGGAAAACAACAGCCGCAGAAAGCATTGTGTGAGCTCGGAAGCGCCGTGCCCTGCAGCGACGCAGGAAAGAAGTACCGATAAGGAAGAGACGAAAAAAGGGTCATGGTAAAAACCATGACCCTTGCTTTCTTACTGGTGCCGAAGAAGAGACTCGAACTCTTACTCCCGAACGGGAACTAGACCCTGAACCTAGCGTGTCTACCAATTTCACCACTTCGGCGCAGGAATGTTCTTAGTAAATTTGCCTCCCTTTGGCAAGCATTTTTTTTCGTTTAACGTAAATTTTTTATGCAAGGGGTTTCCAGCAGCGGACAAGATGCCCTTCGCCCATGCTCTGAAGGGGCGGCGTGGTCAGGCATTCAGGGGAAGCATGGGGGCAGCGCGGACGGAAGGCGCAGCCCTCCGGCAGTTCCGAAGGCAGGGGCACCATGCCGGGAATGGAGGGGAGGCGGCTGCTGTCGTGATTGCCCACCAGCGGCGCGCAGGCCATGAGTCCTTCGGAATAGGGATGAAGGGGGCGCTCGAAAAAGGCGTTTACCGGGGCCTGTTCCACCAGTTCCCCGGCGTACATGACGGCCACGTCGTCCGCAGCTTCCGCCACCACGCCGAGATCGTGGGTGATGAGCAGCACGCCCATGTCGCGTTCCCGGGCCAGGCGGCCGAGAAGCCGCAGAATCTGCCCCTGTATGGTGATGTCCAGTGCGGTGGTGGGTTCGTCGGCCAGAAGCAGCTTCGGCGAACAGGCCAGAGCCATGGCGATCATCACTCTCTGGCGCATGCCTCCGGAAAACTGATGCGGGTAGTCGGAGAGGCGGCGGTGAGGATCGGGAATGCCCACAAGAGCCATGAGCTCCGCAGCCTTCTCCAGAGCCTCGCGGTGGCTGAGCTTCTGATGGATCTCCAGAGGTTCCGCGATCTGCCCGCCTATGCGGAGTACGGGGTTCAGGGAGGTCATGGGCTCCTGGAAGATCATGGAGATGTCGCGCCCGCGTCTGCCGCGCATGGCTTTTTCGTCAAGCTTCAGCAGGTCTTCCCCGGCAAAGAGAAGGGAACCGGAAACAATGCGGCCGGGTTCCGGCACCAGACGCATGAGAGAGAATGCCGTCATGCTTTTGCCTGAGCCGGATTCGCCCACCAGACAGAGCGTGCGTCCTTTAAAAAGACGGAAGCTGAGGTCGCGGACCACGGGAACATTGCCGAAGGAAACGGTAAGATGCTGGACGTCGAGCAGGGGAAGCATGGAAATCTGCCTGTGGCGGTAGGAGGAAGCAGGGATTTTTACAGGGAACGGGGGCTGTTGGAAACAACGGCCCGACTATGCCACAGCTTGCCTTCCGGGGCAAGAACGGGCGGGCATGATTTGACAAGGCCGCCATTGGGGAGGTAGCTTGTTGCAACGCATCAGTGTCGGGACATTCAGTGAACAGGCGGGCTTCAGGCTGGAGCCTGCAGAACAGAGCGGACTTTCTCCGCGCGGCCCTGAACTCCCGATGCGAGGAGCTGAACCTCAGCATTTTAAGGATGTTTCCATGAGCATACCTCTTCGTTCTCTTCCCGTGGGTCGCAAGGCACGCATCGCCTCCGTACTGGCCGACGGGGAACTGGGCCGCCGCATCCGCGACATGGGACTGGTGACCGGAGCCGAAGTGGAAGTGATCGGCCGCGCCCCTCTGCGCGATCCGGTCGCTCTCCGTCTTCCCGGTTTTACCTTGAGCCTGCGCAACAACGAGGCTGATTTCATTCTGGTGGAGACTGACGACTGATGTCTTACTTCCATCATTCTGATGAAGGGCTGACGCACAGCGGCATGCCCACTCTGGCGCTCGCCGGAAATCCCAATTCAGGAAAGACCACATCGTTCAACGCCCTCACCGGCGCCCGTCAGCATGTGGGCAACTACCCCGGCATTACCGTGGAGCAGAAGGAAGGCATAGCCCACTGCGACGGGGAATCCATACGCATCATCGATCTGCCCGGTGCCTATTCTCTTACCGCCTATACTCAGGAAGAGCGGGTGGCAAGGCGCGTCATCGGCAGGGAAAGGCCCCTGGCCGTCATGGCGCTGCTCAATGCCGGGGCGCTGGAGCGCAACCTTTACCTTGCCGTGCAGCTTATGGAAATGGGCGTGCCCGTATCCATAGGCCTGAACATGATGGACGAGGCCCGCGCCATGGGCATGAGCATCGACGTGCCCACCCTTTCTCAGAGGCTCGGCGTTCCCGTTGTGGAAACCGTGGCCCGCACGGGCGAAGGGCTGCAGGAGTATCTGCGCGAAACCCTGGCCTTCAGCCGTTCCAAGGAAGGGCAGCCGTGGAAGCCGCTGCATATTTCCTACGGCCCGGACCTGGATCCGGTGCTGAATCATCTGACGGAATCCCTGGACGAGGAGGGCGTGGGCTGCGCTCCCTATCCCACGCGCTGGCTGGCGCTGAAGCTTCTGGAAAACGATGAGGAAATCCTTTCCGAACTGAGTCACGACAAGCCCGACGTCATGGCCCATGTCAAGGAACATCTCGACGAAGTGGAAGCCCACCTCAAGGCCACGCTGGGCACCAGCGCCGAAGCCATCATTGCCGACTACCGCTACGGCTACATCAGTTCCCTTCTGCGCGGCGTGCTCACGCGGCGCGACGACATTGCCCAGCGCATGGATCTTTCCGACCGGGCCGACCATATTCTGACCCACCAGTTTCTCGGCCCGCTCATCATGCTCGGCATCATGTATCTCATGTACCGCATCACCTTCACCCTGGGCGAAGTGCCCATGCAGTGGGTGGAGGCTCTTTTCGGCTGGCTGCGCGATGTGGTGGACGCGGGCATGGCCGACGGCGTGCTGAAATCCATGATCACGTCGGGCATCATCGACGGGGTGGGCGGCGTCATGTGCTTCGTGCCCCTCATCCTGCTCATCTTCATGCAGATCGCCATTCTGGAAGACTCCGGCTACATGGCCCGCATGGCCTATATGCTGGACCGCATCTTCCGTATCTTCGGCCTGCACGGCGCTTCCGTGGTGCCCTACATCCTGGGCGGCGGCATTGCCGGCGGCTGCGCCGTGCCCGGCATCATGGCCGCGCGCACCCTGCGCAGCCCGCGTGAGAAGCTTGCCACGCTGCTTACCGTGCCCTTCATGGCCTGCGGGGCGAAACTGCCCGTATTCATCGTGTTTGCCGGTGTGTTCTTCCCCGGAAACGAGGCCCTTGTCATGTTCGGCCTTACCCTCACGGGCTGGGTGGTGGCCATGCTGGCGGCGCGCGTTCTGCGTTCCTCCTTCATCAAGGGGCCGGCCACGCCCTTTGTCATGGAACTGCCTCCCTACCGCATGCCTACCCTGCAGGGCATGATCATTCATGCCGGGGAACGGACCTGGGAGTACCTGAAAAAGGCCGGTACCGTCATTCTCGCCATATCCATCGTGGTGTGGGCGGCCATGACCTATCCGGGCCTGCCCGAAGACAGGGTGCAGAACCACGAGCTCACGCTGCGTGAGCTTCAGCAGCAGCTGGATGCCGCTCCTGCCGGATCGGAACTTCAGCGTACGCTGGAAGAAGCCGTCCGCGGGGAAAACGGGCGCTTCAGCGAAGAAATGCTGCGCCATACCGTGGCAGGCCGCATAGGCGCCGCCATGGAACCGGTGAGCCGTTATGCGGGCTTCAGCTGGGAAGCCAACATCTCCCTTCTGGGCGGCCTTGCCGCCAAGGAAGTCATTGTGACGACGCTCGGCACGGCCTATTCCCTTTATGATACGGAGGAGGATTCCACCACGCTCGCCCAGTTCATCGCCCGGGACGACAACTGGAGCATTCCTTCCGTGGTTTCCTTCCTGCTGTTCGTGCTGCTGTATGCGCCGTGCTTCGTGAGCCTTGCCACCATACGCATGGAAACGGGCTCCGTGAAATGGGCGCTGTTCAGCTTTGCCTTCAATACCTGCGTGGCCATGCTGGTGGCCACCACGACCTATCAGATTCTTTCCCGCTGGTAGGAGCAGTCTGTACCGGAAAAAACGCCCTTTCCCTGCGGGGGAAGGGCGTTTTTTTGTGCTCCGGTCTGCCGGAAGGGACGTGCGTTTGTTGCATGTTCCCGGTGTGCGCCCGGTATGCCTTTTTCGGGGAAAAGATGCCGGAGGCGCGGGGCTTATTTTTCCTGCGTTCCTGAGGCGGGGCTGCTGCCAACATGCCCCGGCGTTTTTCAGGTGCCGGTTGCAGGATAAAAAAAAAGAGCGGGGTGCGTACCCCGCTCTTTATGTGTCTGCCGCGCGCTGCCCGGTGCAGAGAAAGATCTGCGCCGGGGCGACGGAAGCGCCGCCCTTTCCGAGGGATGGACGGCGGCCTGGTTACAGGCTGCTGATGGCGTCGGCCAGATCGTCCAGCCAGGGGCTGTCCACCGCTTCAATGGCGCCCTGGTCGCAGGAACGGGCGATGGCAGGATCAATGGGCAGGCGCGCCGTGTGCTTGATGCCGTACTGGGCGGCGATTTCTTCCAGACGGCTTTCACCGAAGATGAAATGACGCTTGCCGCAGTCCGGGCATTCAAAATAGGACATGTTTTCCACAAGGCCGATGACGGGGATGTTCAGACCGTCCAGCCGGGCCATGTTCACGGCCTTTTCCACGATCATGGAAACGAGTTCCTGCGGCGAGGTCACAATGACGATGCCGTCGATGGGCAGGGACTGATAGACGGTGAGGGGCACGTCGCCGGTTCCGGGAGGCATGTCCACGAACATGTAATCCACGTTGTTCCAGATGACTTCCGACCAGAACTGGGTCACCACGTTGGCGATGACGGGGCCGCGCCAGACCACGGGATCGGTGTCGTGCTCAAGCAGCAGGTTCATGGAGGCGATGTCCACGCCGGTGGCGGAGCGCACGGGGTTCAGGCCGAGCTGCGTGCCCGACATGCGTCTGGTGACGCCGAAGAGGCGCGGAATGGAAGGGCCGGTGATGTCGGCGTCGAGCACGGCGGCATGGGAGCCGCGACGCTGCATCTTGGAGGCGAGCAGGCCGGTGACCAGGGATTTACCCACGCCGCCCTTGCCGCTCACCACGCCGATGACCTTCTTTATGGTGGAGAACTTGTGAGGCTTCACCTTCATGTCGGCAGGTTCGGTGCGTTCCGCGCAGTCCTGGCCGCAGCTGCCGCACTTGTGATCGCAATCGCTCATAATAAGACTTCCTTTGTTCTCCGGCGGACGGTCGCCGGTAATGTACGTTCTTTTCCTATAGTGCTTTCCCCGGCCTCTGACAAGTCGGCGGGCGATTTGCCGCTGTGCGGAAAGGCGGCAGGGCAGAGGGAAAAGGAAATTCCGCCTTGACGGCCGTTTTCCGCCGGGGCTAAGGTTGCGGGCAAAGGATAATCCCGCGTTTTTTAAAGAAACAGGCCGTTTTTCCTGGCGTTTTCAGAGACGGGGAAACGTGCGCTTTTTCTGACGGGAGAAAAGCTCCCGCACGGGGCGGGAAAGCATGGAAAAAGTGAAGGATGAGTCATGACCAGATTTGAATTTCATGATGCCGCAGGCAACGTGCACCCTTTCGACACCCGTGCCGAAGCGGAGGCCTTCGCCCGCGCCTGCGGGTATGTGTTTGTGACCAGCCGCAGCGTCATGGAAGGTTCGGATGCCAGAATTTCCTATTATCTCGCCCCGTCCGACGTGCCGGAAGGCGTGAAGGACGAGAATGCGCTCTTTACCATTCTTCTTTCCCGGTATCAGGAATGGCAGGAGCCGCGCATCATGCCCGTGATGGACGCGGACTGGGCAAAGTAGGGCCTTTCTGCAGCAGAGCGCTGCGGAGAGAGTCCGCCCGGCATCGTGACGCGCTGTATTTCAGGCCTGCACGGGCCATGGCGGAGGAGCCGGGCATGCCGGAAGAGGCCGGAGGGGACGTGTCTTTTGTGCCGCGCGCAGGCGCTCCTGGAGATCGTCGCGGAAACGGCACGCAGGGCCGGGAAGCCTGTTTTTCTGCCGGGTATGCTGATCATGGCGTCATGCCGGAAAAGCGGGGTATGGGAACATGCCCCGCTTTTTTCGGTAGGACGGCGGAAGTTCGGGATCAGGCGTGCATGGCCGCACGCACGGCCCGCACTTTGGCGGCAATGTCCGGTGCGCCCACCAGTTCGGAAACCAGGGCGCAGCAGCGGGCGCCGCGCGCGGCCACTTCGCCGATATTGTGTTCCTTGATGCCGCCTATGGCCACGAAGGGCAGGCTGATGTTGGCCGCCACCCATTCCAGGTAGGAAAATCCCACCGGGGCGCACACGTCTTCCTTGGTCTGCGTGGCGAAGATGGGGCCCACGCCTATGTAGTCGGCTCCGGCGAGCACGGCAGCCTTTGCCTGAGCGGGGCTGTGCGTGGAAAGACCGATGATTTTATCCGGCCCGAGCAGGCGGCGCACTTCGGGAACGGGCAGATCCTCCTGTCCCACATGGACGCCGTCGGCATCGACCAGCATGGCGATGTCGATATGGTCGTTGACGATGAAGGCGGCTCCGGCCTCCAGGGTGAGGCGGCGCAGTATGCGGCATTCTTCCAGCATGCGCCCGGCATGGGCGTGCTTTTCGCGGTACTGCACTATTTTCACACCTGCCGAAAGCAGGGCGCGGGCCTGTTCCTCCACGCTTCTGCCGAGGGCAAGGCGGGAATCGGTAAGGGCATAGAGATCGGTTTCTCCGGGAAGTATGCGGGGCATGGCGGTATCCTTAAAGCAGTTCTTTCATGGTTCCGGTAAGCAGCCATTCCAGCGCGGCGTCGGCCTGCATGGCGGCGCACTGCATGACGCGCGGCGCAAGCGGCGGAAGTTCGGCGACATCGGAGCGGAAATCTCCCACCACGGTCATGCCGCCCATGAGGCGGCGCTTCATGGCGAATCCGCCGACGCCGCCCATGCCCGAGGCGCAGATGACGGGCTTTGCCGCACTCAGGGCGCAGGTGGCGAAAAGAGCCTTGGTTTCCGGCCCGTCCAGGGCTTCTATCCAGAGCTCGGCCCCGGCAAGCAGGGGGGCAATATTGGTTCTATCCAGCCAGACGGCGTGCGTTTCCACGTTCATGCCGGGGTTCAGGGCAAGAAGCTGCTCTGCCAGAGCTTCCACCTTGAGGCGGCCCACATGGACGGGAAAGTAGTGCTGCCGGTTGAGGTTGGAAGGTTCCACCCTGTCGCCGTCGATGACAAGAAGCGTTCCCACGCCGGAGCGGGCAAGCATCATGGCCACGTTGGAGCCGAGGCCTCCGGCCCCGGCAATACCCACACGGGCATGCCGGAGCCGGGACCTCTGCGTTTCGCTCAGCGAGGAGAGCACCTCATCCATGGCTAGAAGTCGCACGCTTCCCAGTCCTTGGCCACGGCCTGATAGCCCAGGGCGGCGAGGTCGCGGACCATTTCCGGCACGGAGCGGTGGTCGGAAATGTCGAACTGACCGGAGTTTTCCGCTTCCACCACGCGGCCGCCCACAGCCGTGGACACGCCTGCGGAAACGCGCGTCACGCCTATGGGCACGATGTGGTTGCGCATGTAGGCGCTTTCCCTGCTGGAAACCGTGATGCCGCAGCGCGGCAGGAAGCAGCGCAGCGCCGTGATGTACTGCACGAACTGCCTGTCGTTCACGGCGTGCTTCACTTCAAAGCTGCCTTCATGAGGGCACATGCGCGGTACGGAAAGGCTCACGTCCACACCGGGGAAGTGCTTCTGCAGCCACCAGGCGTGCAGGCCCGTGCAGAAGGCGTCGTGTATGAATTCGTCAAGCCCCATGAGCGCCCCGATTCCCACGCCGTGCAGCCCGGCCCTGGCGGCGCGGGCAGGCGTGTTCAGCCGCCACAGAAAGTCGTGCTTGGGGCCTGCCGGATGCAGCCATTCATAAAGTTCCCTGTTGTAGGTTTCCTGGAACATGGTCATGCTGTCCACGCCGTTCTGCAGCAGCAGGCGGTATTCCTCCAGCGTGAGGGAGTAGACCTCCACCCCCACGGAAGCAAAGCGCGGCTTGATGCGCGCGGCCACTTCCGCAATGTATTCGGGGGAGGCAATGTGGCGTGCGTCTCCGGTGAGCAGCAGAATGTGCGCGATGCCCGCGTCGGCCAGAGCGAAGGCTTCGGCCGCGGCTTCCTCCACGGTGAGGTGGCGGCGCTTCTGATGGTTGTCGGCATTGAAGCCGCAGTAACGGCAGTGGTTCGTGCAGATGTCGGAAATGTACAGCGGCGAGAAGATATTGACGGCACGGCCGAAGAAACGGAGCGTGATTTCCCGGGAGCGGCGGGCCATCTGTTCAAGAAAGGGTTCGGCGGCGGGGGAAAGCAGCGCCATGAAATCTTTCGGGCTCAGCACGTCTTTTTCCAGTGCGGCGAGCACGTCGTGCGTTGTGGCGGCTGCGGCAAGCGCTGCGCGGCGTTCCCGCGGCCATTCGGCCAGACATTCATCGAAATGCGCCTCTCCCGGCGCAAAGTGATCAGCCAGAACAGGATGATTCATAGCATAATGCCCTTATGGTGCAGCCCGGGCGTTTTTAAGGAAAAGGGAACGTCCGCCTGCACCTTCTGGATGGTGAAGGAAGAATGCGGAAAGAGCCCCCCCGGCAGAGGGGCGGAACATATCTCCCGGCAGGGAGAAGAAGGGGCGCGGTCTCTGCCCGCAGGAAGCGGGAAGTTTTTCCGGGGCCTTCGGCACACGGCAGAAGGCCCCGGAAAAATCAGCGCAGAAAGCCCGTGAGCGGAGAGGAAGCCACCGCTTCGCCGTGACTTACGGCCCCTGCTCCGGCAAGGTAGGCCGCACGGCCCGCTTCCACGGCGCGGCGGAAGGCCATGGCCATGGTCACGGGATCGTCGGAAGAGGCGATGCCGGTATTGACCAGGCAGGCGGCGGCGCCCATTTCCATGGCTTCGCAGGCCTGGGAAGGACGGCCGATGCCCGCATCCACCACGATGGGAAGCTCTATTTCCTCAATGAGAATGCCGATCATTTCCCTGGTGCGCAGGCCGCGGTTGGTGCCTATGGGCGCGCCGAGAGGCATGACGGCGGCGGCGCCGGCGTTCACGCAGGCGCGCGCCACATAAAGATCGGGGTTGATGTAGGGAAGAACGGTGAAGCCTTCCTTGGCCAGAATTTCCGTGGCTTTCGCGGTTTCATACCCGTCGGGCAGAAGGTGGCGCGTATCGGAAATGACTTCGATTTTGATCCAGTCGCCGCAGCCTGCGGCGCGGGCCAGCCGGGCGAGGCGCACGGCTTCTTCCGCATTGCGCGCGCCGGAAGTGTTGGGCAGAAGGCGCATGGAGGAGGGGATATGCCCCATGACGCCGGTGCCGCCTCTGTCCACGCGGCGCATGGCCACGGTGATGACCTGCGAGGCGCTGGCCTCGCATACGGCCGGAATGAGGGCGTCGTCGCTGTATTTTCCGGTACCGATGAACAGGCGGCTGTCCAGTTCCACGCCGCCGATGACAAGCTTGTCCTGCTGCATGTTAACCTCCTCCCACAAAGTGCAGGAGCTCCAGGCTGTCGCCCGGGTTGAGACGAACGGCAGCGAAGTTGTCTCTGGCAACGATGTCGCGGTTGAGCTCGGCGACCACGATGTCGGGGTTGAGCCCCCGTTCGCGGATGAGGTCGAGCAGGGTGAGGCCTTCGGTGATCTCTTCTGTTTCGCCGTTGACGGTGATGCGCATGGAAACCTCGCTGAAGATAAACAAAAAACGTCCGCCGGAAGGGCGGACGTGAGGTTTCTGCAAGGAAACCATGCTTCCCTTCGGCAGTACTGACTGCATCAGGTTCCAAGGGTCAGAGGCATGATCCTCTTTCTCAGCCGTAAAGGCTCCCCTAGCTGGCGGACGAGATTTTTTTAATCCCGGTGATGTTTTTTTGCAAGAAGAAACTGAAAAAGCGGTCTCGGGCAGGACTGATGCACGTCGCGGGAGCGCAGGCACCAGTACAGGGGCACCATCCATAAATACAGGGCGAAGGGAATGATTTCCGGCCCCTGCTGCAGGGTGAGTCCGCACATGGAGAAGGCTATGCTCCACGGCAGCACGGCGGAAAGCAGCACCACGCTGTTTTCCAGGTACATGGCCATTTCGCGGCGGTTGTGCTGGGCATGGGCGCAGAGCTGACGGGTGAGAATGATGGAAAGGGTCTGGTTGCAGGAAAGGCCCGTGGTCAGCAGCCCCACCAGCGCCGTGGCCCGGAAGGCTCCTGTGCGCCGGGCGAGGCGCTCGATCATGTACTCGAAGCTGTCCAGAAGGCCCGACTTTTCAAACAGCGCGGAATAGGAGGAGGAAAGGGCCACGATGGCGGCCACGCCCGCCATGGAGATGATGCCCCCGCCGTTGAGCATGGCGAGTTCCTCCAGCGGCGCTTCATAGCCGAGGACCATGGCGGAGAGCAGGGCGGAAAACGACGCGTCCTGAAAGATGAGCGCCGCAAGGGAGGCGGCCACGATGCTTGTGGCCATGGCGATTTTCACGTCGATGCGCAGAAGGCCGAAAATGAGGATGACAAGCGCGGGCAGCACCACCATGAAGTGGAAGCGGAAATGCTCGCGCAGGGCATCCGTCGCGCCTTCGGGCATGACGTGTTCCGGCCCCAGCAGGGAAAGGAGCGCATAGCCTGCACATGTCAGGAGAAAGGGCAGGGCGCCGTTTCGCATCATTCGCTTGAAATTGCCGTAGATGTCGGTATGGGTGAGCGCGCAGATGAGCGCCGCGCTGGAGGACATGGGGGAACAGCGGTCACCCACATAAATGCCGCTCAGAATGGCGCCGCCCACCAGCACCTCGTTGAAGCCCGCCGTATGGGCCATGAGCATGCATACCACGCCGAGCGTGCTCACGGTGCCGAAGGCCGTGCCGATGAGCGTGCTCAGCGTGGCGCACAGAAGAAAGCTCCAGAGCACGAAGAAGGTGGGATTGATGAGGGAAAGCGCCCAGTCGATGAGCAGGGGGATGGTGCCGCTTATGCGCCATACGCCGGTGAGTATGCCGATGAGCGTGAAGATGGTGAGAATGTTTGCAATGCGGCGCACGCCCTGAAAGAGCAGCCTGACGATGACGGGGAGAGAAAAGCCCACGCTGAAGGCATAGCCTGAGAAGCACAGAAGGCCGAAGCCGAGGGCCCAGAGCAGGGAAATGCCCCAGAGTATGCAGCAGACGAGGCCGGAAACGAAGAGCGTGAGCGTGACGATCTGGCCGCGCGTGACGCGGCCTGCCCTGGAGGGGGAAGGCATGGCGTGTCTCATGAGAAAGCCCCCTTGCGGGGGCGTTTTTTCAGGCGAAGTCGTCGGGAAGGGCCACTACGGCAAGACCGTGTTCATCGGCCAGGGCGAGGGCTTCCTCCCTGTCGAAGAACAGTGTTTTTCCCGCCTGTATGGCCAGTGCGGCATAATGGTGTTCCACCAGGTTGCGTATGGTGGCAAGGCCCACGGAAGGCAGGTCCACCCGTTCATCCTGCCCGGGCTTCACCATTTTGATGGCGATGCAGCCGTCGCCGCCGAGTTCTCCGCCGCGTCTGATGGTGGCGTCGGTGCCTTCCAGACATTCCACGGCCATGACCATGCCTTCGCGCACGATGAGGCACTGGCCTATGTCGAAGGAACCCATGGAACGGGCGATGGGCCAGCCGTAACGGATGTCCTTCCATTCCGCATCGGTGGGGGAGCGGCGGGTGAGCGTGCCTTCGGGCGCGCGCAGGCCGGGGGCGAGGTCGGCCGAGGCGACAATGCGTATGCCGTCTTTTTCAATATCGGCCATGATGGCGCGAAGCAGTGAGTCATCTCCTTTTTTCTTCAGGGAAAAGAGGAGCTTTGCGGCTCTCCAGTCGGGCCTGAAGTCCAGGGCCTTGGGCTTGCTGATGGAACCGGCCATGCAGGCCCTTGTCACATGATGTTCCTTGAAGAAGTCGACCATGCGGTTCAGCTGCCCCAGATGGAGCATTTCGAACACGTCGGCATACTGCCCGGTGGAAGGGTCGGTATGCCCCTGAAATCCGCAGATGATCACGCCGAGGCCGGCGGCCCGGGCCTCCTGTGCCACAAGGCGGGGAAACTGCCCGCCGCCCGCGATGATGCCGATGTTTTCTGCCATGGGAACTCCGAAGGAAAAATCGCAGGCAGTATAAGCTTATCGTGCCGTCTCTGCAACCGCACGTTTCCGGCGCTGTTCTGCGCCTGCGCCCGGAGGAAGAGGCCCGGAGCCATATCCGCGCTTGCCCTCCGGGCATTATGTTTGTATAAATGAACCTTTCAAGCGCCCCGCCTCTTCGCCTTGAGCATTCGCACAAGGTGAAGAGGCGGGAACAGTGCGGCCTTTTTTTGTGAATTGCCGTAGAAGACGCGCCGCTTACGCCGGCCGGAAAGGTTTTTTGCCATGAATATCGCTCACAAGATCATCAGCGCCCATCTTCTGGAAGGGGAAATGATCCCCGGAAAGGAAATCGGGCTTCGTGTGGATCAGACGCTCACCCAGGACGCCACGGGCACCATGGCCTGGCTTCAGTTTGAAGCGCTGGGCCTGCCTTCCGTGCGTACCGAGCTTTCGGTAAGCTATGTGGACCACAATACCCTGCAGATGGGCTTCCGCAACCCCGACGATCACCGTTTCCTGCGTACCTGCGCCCAGCGTTTCGGCGCCGTGTATTCCGCGCCGGGCACCGGTATCTGCCATCAGCTCCATCTGGAAAATTTCGCCCGCCCCGGGCGCATTCTTCTCGGTTCCGACAGTCACACCCCCAATGCGGGCGGCATGGGCTGCCTTGCCATGGGCGCGGGCGGCCTTTCCGTGGCCCTTGCCATGGCCGGGGAACCTTATTCCATTCCCATGCCCAGAGTGGTGAAGGTGCATCTCACCGGCCGCCTTCAGGGCTGGGCGCAGGCCAAGGACGTGATCCTGCACATGCTCTCCCGCCTGAGCGTCAAGGGCGGGGTGGGACGCATCTTTGAATACTGCGGTCCGGGCGTGGCCACGCTTTCCGTGCCCGAACGCGCCACCATCACCAACATGGGCGCGGAACTCGGCGCCACGGGGTCGCTCTTCCCCTCCGATGAACGCACCCGGGAATTTCTCCGCCAGATGGGCCGTGAACAGGACTGGGAACCGCTTTGTGCCGACGAAGGCTCGCAGTACGACGAGGAAATGGAAGTGGATCTTTCCTCCATCGTGCCCCTTGCGGCAAGGCCTCACATGCCCGACAGAGTCGTTCCCGTGGCGGAACTCGACGGCCTGAAGGTCGATCAGGTGGCCATGGGTTCCTGCACCAACTCTTCCTACGCCGATCTGCACCTGGTGGCGGAAACCATGCGAGGCCGCAGAGTCTGCCCGACCACGGACACCTGCATGGCTCCCGGTTCCCGTCAGGTGCTTGCCATGCTCACGGAGGAAGGTTCGCTCACCGCGCTTCTGGAAAGCGGCGTGAGGCTTCTGGAATGCGCCTGCGGTCCGTGCATCGGCATGGGCAGCTCGCCCGTTTCCGGCGGCGTGTCCGTGCGTACCTTCAACCGCAATTTCGAGGGCCGCAGCGGCACGCGCGACGCGCAGGTCTATCTGGTCAGCCCGGTCACGGCGGCCCAGTGCGCCCTGAACGGCCGCTTCACCGATCCGGCCACCTGGGGCGAGGCTCCGGCTCATCCCGATTTTCCCGCCCATATTCCCGGCGGACGGCATCATTTCCTGTTCCCTGCGGAAACGGAAGAGGAACGCGCCGGCGTGGAGATTCTGCGCGGCCCGAACATCGTGGCGCTGGAAACCTTTGAGGCCCTGCCCGGCAATCTCACCGGCGAGGTCACGCTCAAGGTGGGCGACGGCATCACCACCGACCACATCATGCCCGCAGGCGCCGAAATCACCGCTCTGCGTTCCAATGTGCCCGCCATTGCCCGCTATGTGTTCAGCCGTACGGATGAAGGCTTCGTGGCCCGGCAGGACAAGGTGAAGGCGGCAGGGCTGGCCGGCGTCATCGTGGCCGGGGAAAACTACGGCCAGGGGTCCAGCCGCGAGCATGCGGCGCTTGCCCCCCGTCATCTGGGCGTGCGCGCCGTGCTTGCCAAGTCGTTCGCGCGCATCCACAGAGCCAATCTCATCAATTTCGGCATTCTTCCGCTCATTTTTGTGAACGGAGAGGATTATGAACGCGTAGCGCTCGGCGCCGCCGTGCGTCTGGATACCTCTTCCATGACGGCGGGCGGGGAGGCCGTGCTCTTTGTCGAAGGCGCGGGCGAGGTGGCCGTGCGCAACGACCTTTCCGAAAAGGAATGGGCCGTGCTTCAGGCCGGCGGCCTGCTCAACGCCGTCCGTGCCCGTCGCGCCGGGTGATATGCCGGAATTTCCGGCCGGCCATGTGAACATCAATAACACAGCAAGCAAGGAGTCGTCATGCTGGACGGCATCAGAGCCAATGCCCAGTCGCTGGGCGTGAAACTGGCTTTCGGCATCATTATCGTGGTCTTCGTTTTCTGGGGCATCGGTTCCTACACCGGCCCCAAGGGGCTTGTGGCCTCCGTCAACGGCAAGAACATCACCGAGGTGGAATTCCAGCGGGCCTATGCCATGATGGAAGACAACCTGCGCCGTTCCATTCCCAACATGACGCAGGAAATGCTGGAAAGCTTCCAGCTGGAACAGCGGGTGCTTCAGTCGCTCATTCAGGAAAAGCTCATTGAGGACGAGGCGGAACGTGCCGGACTTACCATAAGCGCCTATGAGCTGCGTGCTCTGCTGGAACAGCTTCCCTACTTCCAGAAGGACGGCAAGTTCGATCCTGAAGTGTACAAGGAAGTGCTCAGCAAGAACCACATCACCCCCCGCCAGTTTGAAACCGACCAGGCGAAGTCCATGCTTCCGGCAAAGCTTCAGCGTCTGGTGACGGCCGGAGCCTATGTGTCCCCCGTCGCGGTGAAGGCCATCTTCGATTATGCGGCCGAACGCCGCCGCGTGGACTATATCCTGTTCCCCGCCTCCGCCCACAAGGACAAGGCCGCTCCTTCCGAAGAGGACATCGTGAAGACCTATGAGGCGCAGAGCGCCAGCTTCACGGTACCGCCCAGCGTGAACGTGGAATTCGTCCGTCTGGATCCGGCGACCATGGGCGATCCTTCCGCCGTGACGGAGGAAGAGCTCCGCGCCGCCTATGACGCCCGCATCGCGCAGTATACGGAAGAAGAAAAGATTCAGGCCCGCCACATTCTCATCCGCGTACCCGCCAACGCCCCCGAGGCCGACGTGAAGAAGGCCGAGGAAGAGATCAAGGGGCTGGAAGCGCGCATCCGCGGCGGCGAAGACTTTGCCGAAGTCGCCAGGAAGTACGGTCAGGACGGAACGGCCCCGCAGGGCGGTGATCTCGGCTGGTTTGCCGCCGGTCAGATGGTGCCGGAATTCTCCAAGGCCGCCTTTGCCCTGAAGGACGGGGAAATGTCCGCTCCCGTGCGCACCCAGTTCGGCTTCCATCTTATTAAGAAGGAAGGCCACAAGGCTGCCGTGACGCACGGTTTTGACGAAGTGAAGGACTCTCTGCGCGCCGATCTCGCCACCGAGGCCGCCTCGCACGGTCTTGAGGAAAAGGCCGACGCCGTGCTCGCCCAGGCCCTTGCCGGAAAGAGCATGGCCGAAGCTGCCTCCGCCGCCGCTTCCCCGGCCGTGAAGGCCGAGAGCACCGGTGTGATCTCCGCCGAGGATCTGGCTGAAAAGCTCAATATCCGCGACGTGGACGTGCAGAGCATCATGACTGCCGCCGCAGGTACGGTGCTGGATGCTCCCGTGGCTTCCGGCAATTCCCTGCTGGTGCTCAAGGTGCTGGAAAGCAAGCCGCAGAGCGTGAAGCCTCTGGAAGAGGTCCGTCCGCTCATCGTGGAATTCCTCACCGGTCAGAAGGCTGCTGAAATGGCCATGGACGAAGCCCGCAAGGCCCGCGCCGCCTTCCAGAACGGCAAGCCCGCCGAAGGCGCCGAGATCAAGACCAGCGAACCTTTCGGCCGCGACGGCAACATTGCCGACCTCATCGCCGACCCGGCGCTCGCCCAGGCCGCCTTCCAGGTGCCTGCGATAAGCGATGCCTGGCTCAACGAACCCTACCGCGTGCAGGACGGCGCCGTGCTTGCCAGAGTTTCCTCCATAGAGGCTCCCTCCGAAGAGGAGTGGAAGCAGGCGGAACCGCAGATGGTGGAACGCCTCGGCGCCGACAGAGCCGGCGTGATCTACCAGATTTATCTGACGCAGCTCGGCTCTCAGGCCACCATCAAGATGTATAACTCTCCGCTGCTTTCCCGGAAGGGCAGCTGAGGCATGAAGATGCCGCGATAAGGCCGGAGCCTGCGTGCGGTATCTTTTCCGGAAATGAGAAAAGCCGGGGCGCGGAAGCGCTCCGGCTTTTTCGTGCGGTGTTTTGTGCCGTGGGGCGGGGAGGGCAGAATATCAGGTTCTTCCCGGGGAAAGAGAGGTGTCCTTTGCGCTGCATCTCTTGACATTATTTCTGTTTTGGAAGTAACGTAATTCTGCTTATGCCTCTGCGGCGTGAGTTTTGGTTTCGTGTAAAGACCAGGAGGAGGTCACCCTATGAAAAAGCTGCTGACGTTCGGCTCCGCCGCTCTGATAGTCGCCGCTTTGGCTCTGCCGGCTGGCGCCGCGCAGTTCGCACATATCCCTGCCGGGCCCATTAAAATGGAATTGACCGACAAGCCCGTGTACTTCGATCATAATATCCATACCACGCAGGACTGCACGGCCTGCCATTCCAGCATGCCCGCCCACTTCCCCCCGCTGGCCGTCGATACGGAGAAGCAGTGCGCCGTATGCCATCACAAGGTGGCCGGAACCACTCCCAAGTTCAAGTGCGGCACCGCAGGCTGCCACAATCCTGAAGACAAGCAGGCGGAACGCAGCTATTTCAAGATCGTGCATGACCGCGAAATCTTCGGCAAGGGCCATGTGGCCGACTCCTGCCTCGGCTGCCATACTCAGGTAGCCAAGACCCGTCCTGAAAAGAAGCAGGCTCTCACCGGCTGTGCCGGTTCCGCCTGCCATCCCAAGCAGAACTAAGCGTTTTTCCGGTATTGCCCCGCCTGTCGAGGGGCGGGGCAAGCCGCAAGCAGCGTTTCTGTCGTTGTGTCCTGCCCCCGGAAGGGGGCTTTTTTTTGCGCTTACGCAAGACTTGCCTTTTATCGGCAGTTGTATATCTTTGAGCCACATTTTTCTGTTACCGCCAAGAGGGGATCATGGAAGAAAAAGCGTTTTCTTCGGAGCAGCCTGAAGAGGTCATCGAGCTTTTGGATATCGTGGGGCAGTCCGCCGGTGAAAAGACCGGTGCCGTGAGCGAGCAGGAGAACCCCGCGCCTCTGGCCGCCGGAGAAGAGACGGCTTCCGCAGAACCTGCGGGCGAGGAGCTCCTTGAGCTGGAGGCGGACGCGCAGGCATCCGTTCCGGAAGAGGAGGATCTGCCCGAGGAAAAGGTGGAAGAGCCGGTTCTTCAGGAAGAGAATGCCCCCTGTCCGGTCCCCGGAGAGGCGGATGCCCCCCGGGCCGTGGAACCTGAAGGCGGGGAGGGCGGCTGCGCCGCCTGTGAGGCGCGTCTGCGTGCGCTGGAGGAAAGCCATCAGGCCGCCGTGCGCGCTCTGGAAGAGCGCCTTGCCGCCGTGGAAAAGGCCTGTGCGGAACTGGCGGAGAATGTGGAAAGCCTGAGCCAGCAGCTGGCCCAGGCCGGAGCCATGTTCCTGGAAGATGCCTCCGTCCGTCTCAATATGGAAGAAATGGTCAGCCACATGCTCGATGCCCGTCTTCCCGCCCCCCTGGAGCAGGAAGAGGAGAGTCCTCTGAGCATGCAGGACCTTGCGGGGCGCATGGATGAGCTTGAGCGGCGCATGGATGAAGGGCAGGTTCACAGCGAACAGATGGCCGCCCTTGCCGCTGCAAAGATCATCCGCGAAGAGATAGCCGCCATGAAGGCGGCGGGCGTCCCTTCCGGCAACTGAAGTGTATTTCCGGCCGTATCTGCGGTCGTGAGCCTTCCTCAGGGAAGGCTTGGTATTCCCTTGTGTCGAGCGCAGGCCGTTCTGCGCCGAAAATCCATCTGGAGTTTTTCGTTTCATGAGTTCCTTTGTTACGGGCCAGATCATCGAGGCGCGCTGCACGCGCTGCAAGGATGTGACTGGCCATGTCGTCATGGCATGCCTGGACGGCGTGCCTGTCAAGGTGGAGTGCCGCGCCTGCGGCAGTGTGCATAAGTATGTCGCGCCCGAGGTTCATGCCCGCCCGAGGGGGGAGAGGGCCGTGCGCGTGCAGGGCGGGCACAACCGGGTGGAAGCCGGGGACGCCACCGTGAAGGCCGAAAAGCGCGCCGCCGCTCCCCGCCCCACCCGCGAACAGCAGCAGATGTCCCGCCGCATGGAAGAAAACGAGCAGCGCTGGAACAGCCTTGTGGCCGGAAGGGCCGCCGTTCCCGCCGCCTACAGCATGAACGGCACCTTTGCCGTGGATTCGCTGGTGGATCATCCCGTGTTCGGCACGGGCGCGGTGCTGGAGCTCTTTCCCCCGGACAAGATGGACGTGATGTTCAAAGACGGCGTGAAGCGTCTGCGCTGCGTCTGCTGATCCTTCAGGAAGAGCGATTTCTGCAGAGGGACAGGTTCAAAGGGCGGTTGCGCCGCGATCCGCCGTTCCGTGCCGTGCACGGCACGGAAGAAGGCGAGGCTTTTCTGCGGCGGATTCCGGCCTGAAGCGCATGCATCGGTGGCGGCGGTGTCGCCTCCGGCCTCCTCAGTCCGCCTTCATGCGGCGTTTCGGCGCAAAAGGCGCGAAAATTATGGACGGAATATCCATTTTTTGCTTGCATCCGAAGGCCAATCAGGCAACACTCTGAATACAGGACTTTTCATGGAGGCGCCATGTTCGTCTTTGCGAACCTTGTCACTACCGTTGCCGGGCTTCTGAGCCTGGTGATCAATCTTTACATCTTCGTCGTTATCGTGGCGGCTTTCCTTTCATGGGTGAAGCCCGATCCGTATAACGCCATTGTCCGTACCCTGAGGGGACTCACGGAACCGGTATTCTACCGTGTCCGCAAGGCGTTTCCCTTTGTCATGGTCAACGGCATCGACCTTTCACCCATCGTGGTGCTGGTCGCCCTTCAACTGTTAAACGGCGTGGTCGTGCAGTCCCTTCTTCAGCTGGGGCTGCGTCTGACCGGCGTGTAAATGTAGAGGAAGCCGGTCTGCCGGCTTGTTCCCTTCCACCCCAACGCAATGGAGTCTGTGCCATGGAAGAACGTGATCTCAAGATTGTGGAACAGTACGGCGATACTGATCCTGAACTGAAGACTCTCTGGGAAGAACACATGCTGTACGAAAAGCAGCTTGCCAAGTACGAAGGCAAGAGCTACCTCACCCCCAGTGAAGAACAGGAAGTGAAGATGCTCAAGAAGCAGAAGCTGGACGGCAAGACCCGCCTGGCCGCCGCTCTTGATAAATATAAGAAGTAAGACGCCCGGCCCTGCCGTTCCGGCAGGGGCGTTTTTTTGTCGGCCCGGGGTACGCCCCGGGCCGGATGTGGCCGTTCCCGCCAAGGCGGCGCGGCCATTCTTTTGTGTTTCAGGCCAAAGGCCATGGTTTGCCGTTCCATGCCGCGGGCCGGATTCCCGTCATTCTCCCTTCAAGGTACAAAAGAGAACATGGCAAACGTACGATCCACCTATACTGACAGCATGCATTTTTATGGGCAGGAAGACCCCCGTGAACTGGTCTCCCGTTTCGGCTCTCCCCTGTATGTGTACAATGAAAACATTCTGCGCGCCCGTTGCCGCGATCTTACAGGGCTCAGCAGCCTTCCCGGCTTCCATGTGAACTATTCCGCCAAGGCCAATACCAATCCTGCGCTTCTTCGCATCATCCGTTCCGAAGGCTGCGTGGCGGATGCCATGAGCCCCGGCGAGCTTCACATCAACAGCCTTGCGGGCTTCACGCCCGATGAAATCACCTATGTCTGCAACAACGTGAGCGCCGAAGAGCTGAAGAACGCCGCCGATCACGGCTGCGTGGTGAGCGTGGACTCTCTTGCCCAGCTGGAACTTTTCGGCAGCGTCTGCCCCGGCGGCCGCGTCATGGTGCGCTTCAACCCCGGCATCGGCGCGGGCCACAGCGACAAGGTGGTGACCGGCGGCAAGAAGACCAAGTTCGGCGTGGATCCGGACATGCTGCCCGAAGTGCGCGAGATCATTAAAAAGTACGATCTCTCCTTTGTGGGCGTGAACCAGCACATAGGTTCGCTGTTCATGGAGGAAGGCCCCTATCTCGAAGCCATGAACGTTCTGCTTGCCATGGCGGAAAAGCTGCTCCAGCTGGGCTACCCTCTGGACATCATCGACTTCGGCGGCGGTTTCGGCATGCCCTACCACAAGTACGAAGGGCAGAAGCGCCTGGATATGGAGGCCCTCGGCCGCGCCATTCACGAACGCCTTTCCCAGTGGGCATCCGCCACGGGCTACAAGGGGCGTTTCTTCATCGAACCCGGCCGCTATGTGGTGGCGGAATGCGGCGTGGTGCTCGGCACCGTGCATGCCGTGAAGAACAACGGACCCCACCGTTTCGTGGGCACGGACATAGGCTTCACCGTGCTTGCCCGTCCCATGCTGTACGACGCCTTCCACGATGTGGAAATCTACCGTGAAAACGGCAGTCCCTGCGCCGATACCATGGAACAGACCATTGTGGGCAATATCTGCGAATCCGGCGACATCCTCGCCAGGGACCGCATGCTTCCCCCCGTGGAGCAGGGCGATGTCGTCGCCATGCTGGATGCGGGAGCCTACGGCTGGGTGATGGCCTCCACCTACAATCAGCGCACGCGTCCTGCGGAAGTGCTCATCGGCGCGGACGGCAGGGCAAGACTCATCCGCCGTCGCGAAACGCTGGACGACCTGACGGCCCTTTTCGTGCCGGAACAGGAAGCCTGAGCGGGAATACCGCGTTTTTCAAAGACCCGTGCCGCGGCTTGCGGCACGGGCAGCATGGGGCCGCCTTGAGCGGCCCTTTTCCTCCCTGTGGGATGAGAAGCACAGGCAGTTGCGCCTTTTTCTGCGCGGAACAGGGCCGCGCGGAAAGTTTTTTTCTGCAAACAGGCAGGGCCGCCTTCAGGCCCGAAGTTTTCCTCCGCGCTCTTTTGCGGACGGAAACATGTTCTGCCCCGGCCTTTCCGGGGCGCAACCTCTGCATGAGGTTCCACCCATGCCAGCACTGTTTTCCTCCTTTTCCTTTCCGCGTCTCGGCGCATGGCTCCGGGAGGTGCCCTTCGGCACCATCTGGGGGCTTGTCTGGCCGCAGATGATGATGCTTTTCTGCAGCATCGTGGTGAACCTTACGGATATCTGGGCCGCAGGCCGCGTGGCTTCCGACGTGCAGGCCGCCGTGGGACTTTCCTTTCAGCTGCAGGTCTTTCTCATGGTGTTCGGCTGGGCCCTGGGCGCGGGGGGCATGGCCGCCGTCAGCCAGTCCATGGGCGCAGGGCGCTTTGGGCGGGCGCAGAATTATGTGAGCCTCGTGCTCATGAGCTGTGCGGCCGTGGCCTTTGTGCTTGCGCTGCTTACCTGGATTTTCCGCGGCCCGGTGCTCTTCGTGCTGCAGACGCCGCCGTCGCTTCTTCCCGCAACGGATTACATGGTGCGCGTCATGCTCATGGGGCTTCCCGCCTTTTACATCATGCAGGTGGGGGGCACGCTTTTCCGCGCGGCACGGCAGGTCATTGCGCCGCTTCTGGTGGCCGTGGCCGCCTGCATGCTCAATGTGTTCGGCGACTTGTGCTTCGGCCTGGGCTGGCTGGGCTTTCCCGCCCTGGGCATGACGGGGATAGCCTGGTCCACCTTCAGCGCCAACGCTCTGGCCGCCGTGCTTACCCTGCTTTTTCTGAAGAAGGGCGGACTGATAAGCCGCCATCTGCTGCCGCCTCTGCGGTGGCTCCGGAGCGGCGCTCCCTATCTCGTCAAGGTGGCGGTTCCGGCCTGCGGAAACAGCCTGCTCTGGCATACGGGCTATCTCGTCATGTACGCCATCACCGCCTCTCTGCCCGACGGGGTGGAGGCCCTTGCCGGGCTCACGGCGGGCAACCGCATAGAATCGCTGCTGTACATGCCCGCCAACGCCTTCATGGTCACGGCGTCCATTCTTGTGGGCAACGCCCTGGGCGCGGGGGACAAGGCCGGGGCAAAGCGCATCGGCGTGGTGCTTTTCCTCATTTCCGGTATTTCCATGAGTTCCGTGGCCGCCTGCATGTGGCCCTTCATTCCCGATCTGGCCGCATTTTTTTCCACGGAAAGCGCTGTTCAGACGCAGATTGTGAATTATCTGTTCTTCAACGTGCTGGTTGTGCCCTTCACCGTATCGGGGCTGGTGCTGCACGGGGTGATGAACGGAGCGGGTGCCACCATATATCCGCTCATCGTCAATACCGCGAGCATCTGGCTCATCCGCCTGCCCTTCGGCTGGGGCCTTTCCCGCCTTGTGTTCCATGACGCCTGCGGCGTGTACATGGCCATGTTCCTTTCCATGTCCATCCAGACTTCCGTCATGGTCTGGGTGTTCTTCCGCAAGGACTGGACCCGCTTCGCCATGGGCGCATCATCCTCCCATTCCAAGCATAAGGAGAAGGCATGAACCTTCCTGCCGGATATGTTCCTCTCACTCTTGATCTTTATGACGACTATCGCCGTTATTTCGAGCGCACGCCCGAGCCGACGGCGGATCTGACCTTCACCAATCTCTGGGGCTGGGCCGAATATTTCGGTCTCGGCATTTCGCCGCGCGAACATCTGTGCTGGATATGCCAGACAAAGCCCTTTGTCCGCTACTGGGCTCCCGTGGGGGACTGGGCGGCGGCGGACTGGAGCGCCCAGGAGGAGATACGCCGGGGCGTGGAGCTGATCCGCGTGCCGGACAGGCTTGCCGCCATCGCGGTGGAAGCGCTCGGCGACCGCGTGACGGCGGCGGAAGACCGCGATCAGTGGGAATACCTGTACGATCGCGAGGAACTCGCCCAGCTTCCCGGCCCGAAGTTCCACAAGAAGAAAACGCACGTCAACGGCTATCACCGCCGCTACGGCGAGGATTACCGACCCCTCGGCGGCGCGTCCAACCCCGACGGCATAGAGCATGTCCTGCAGCTTCAGGAAGAGTGGTGCCGGTGGCGCGACTGCGAGAACAGCCCTTCGCTTCAGGCGGAGAACGAGGCCATTTTCCGCGTGGTGGGCAACTGGAACCGCCTGCCCGGTCTGGTGGGCGGGGCGCTGTATGTGGAGGACAGGATAGGGGCCTTCGCCGTGGGCGAAAAGGTGGGGGACATGATGGTCGTGCACTTTGAAAAGGTGCAGGCGGAGCTCAAGGGTGTCTATCAGGCCATCAACCATTCCTTCGTCAACCATTCCGCACAGGGCGTATCCCTCATCAATCGTGAGCAGGATATGGGGGAACTCGGCCTGCGCCAGGCCAAGGAAACTTATAACCCGGTGGGCTTTCTGAAAAAAAGCCGGCTTGTCATCAAGGCGGATGCGGAGTAGTATCGTCTGCGCCAACGGAAGCGGCGGAAGTTTCGGCCCTCCGGCTTCCTTTTACATAACCTTCTGATCTTTTTTCGGGATGAGCTTCATGAAAATCGTTACGAGATTCGCTCCCAGCCCTACCGGCCATCTGCACATCGGCGGTGGCCGCACCGCCATTTTCTGCTGGCTTCTCGCCCGCCATTTCGGCGGCGAGTTCCGCCTGCGCATCGAAGATACCGACGCCACGCGCTCGAAGCAGGAATACACCGATTCCATTCTCGCCTCCATGAAATGGCTGGGCCTGGACTGGGACGGCGATCTGACCTACCAGAGCAGGCGCCTCGACATTTACAACGCCTATATCGACAAGCTGCTGGAAACCGGCCATGCCTACTGGTGCGACTGCACTCCCGAGGAAGTGGAAGCCATGCGTGAAGTGGCCCGCGCCAGAGGGGAAAAGCCCCGCTACAACGGCAAGTGCCGCGACAGAGGCCTCACCGCGGGCCCCGGCCGCGTGGTGCGTCTGCGTGTTCCCGATGAAGGCCGCATCGTCTTCAACGACATCGTGAAGGGCACCATTTCCGTGGATGTTTCCGAACTCGACGACATGGTGCTCCGCCGTACCGACGGCATGCCCACCTACAACCTCGCCGTGGTGGTGGACGACCACGACATGGGCGTGACCCACGTCATCCGCGGCGACGACCATGTGTCCAACACGCCCAAGCAGATTCTGCTCTACAACGCCTTCGGCTTCGAGGTGCCCACCTTCGGTCATGTGCCCATGATCTGCGGGCCCGACCATCAGAAGCTCTCCAAGCGTCACGGCGCCCGCGCCGTCATCGAATACGAGCAGGACGGACTTCTGCCCCAGGCTCTGGTCAACTATCTGGTGCGCCTCGGCTGGTCCCACGGCGATCAGGAAATCTTCTCCCTGAAGGAACTGGTGGAACTTTTCGACGGCAGCAACCTGAACAGTTCTCCCGCCGCCTTCGATCCGGAAAAGCTGAAGTGGCTCAACGCCCACTACCTGCGCAACACGCCGTTCCCCCAGCTTGCCGCCATGGTGCGTCCCTTCCTGGAAAAGCTGGGCTACGATGTGCCCGCCGAAAAGGTGGAGGCTCTTCTGCCCATGTATGTGGAGCGTGCATCCGACCTTGCGGCTCTCGCCCAGGCCCTGACCATTTACTTCAAGCCTGCCGAAGAGCTGGTGATCGAGGAAAAGGCCATGAAGGCTCTGAACGAGGACGGCAGGCATCAGCTTTCCGTGCTGCACGACATGATCGCCTCCATGCCCGAGTTCAGCGCGGAAGCGCTGGATACGCTGCTGCATGAATATGTGGAGAAGGGCGGGCTCAAGTTCAAGCAGGTGGGGCCGCCTCTGCGTTCCGCCCTTACCGGTCTTGCCGGCGGGCCTTCCGTCCATGACGTGATGGCCGCCCTGGGCCGTGAGGAAAGCCTGAAGCGCATTGAGCGCGCAGCCAGTCTGAACGCGTAGTCTGGATGCTTCCTTCATGCCGGCCGGCCCCGGGCCTCCGGCATGAAGGTACGGAGCAGAAAAGGGAGCGGCGCGGCCGTTTCCGCGCTCCGCAGGCCGGAAAAAGCGCTTTTTCGTTCATCCGGCCCTGTCCGTACTCTGGACGGGACCGGATGACTGCTTATTTAATACGGAAAGCGCGCCTCAGGGAGGGAAAGCTCTTTTCTGAAGGCGCGCAGGTGCAGTTTCAGCCGTCCGTTCTCCATCGGGAACGGAAAGGCGCGGGATGCGGGGAAATTTTTCCTGCATCCGGCAACATGAGTTCCGATAAGAGAAACGCGCGGCGGCAGACCGTTCATTTCTCCGCACCGGGAAGGCAGAGGAAAGTTGTCCTTCCGGCGGGAAAGGCCGCAGGAACGCCGCATAATGGGAGAATTCTCATGCAGTTGTATAATTCCATGACTCGCCGCAAGGAAAATTTCGAGCCCCTCAGGCCCGGCAGGGTGGGCATGTATGCCTGCGGCATCACGGCGTATGACCTCAGCCACATCGGCCACGCCCGTTCCGCCGTCGTGTTCGACGTGCTGAACCGCTATCTGCGCCATATCGGCTACGACGTGACCTTCGTGCGCAACTTCACCGACGTGGACGACAAGATCATCGCCCGTGCGATCCGCGAGGGAAAGACGAGCACCGAGATAGCCGAAACCTATATTGCGGCCTTCCATGAGGACATGGACCGCCTGAACGTGCGCCGTGCCGACATTGAACCGCGCGCCACCGAGTACATCGACGACATGCAGGATCTCATCCGTACGCTCATTGAGGGCGGGCATGCCTATGCCGTGCCTTCGGGCGACGTGTATTTCCGCGTCCGTTCCTTTAAAGATTACGGCAAGCTTTCCGGCAGAGATGTGGACGATCTCCGTTCCGGCGCGCGCATCGCCATCGGTGAGGAAAAGGAAGATCCGCTGGATTTTGCGCTGTGGAAGGCAGCCAAACCCGGTGAACCCTTCTGGGAAAGCCCGTGGGGCAAGGGCCGCCCGGGCTGGCACCTGGAATGCTCGGCCATGAGCAGGAAGAATCTCGAACTGCCTCTCGACATTCACGGCGGCGGTCAGGACCTCATCTTCCCCCATCATGAGAACGAGATAGCGCAGAGCGAGGCCTCCACCGGCAAGGAACTTGCCCACTTCTGGGTGCACAACGGTTTTGTGCAGATCAATTCCGAAAAGATGTCCAAGTCGCTCAACAACTTTAAAACCATCCGCGACATTCTGGAACATCGTCAGCCGGAAACCCTGCGCTTCTTCCTGCTGGGCAAGCATTACCGCAGCCCCATAGACTTCAGCTTCGAAGGGCTGGACGAGGCGGAACGCGCCCTGAAGCGCGTCTACGAATGCCTGCGCGACGCAAGGCAGGCGCAGAACCGCGCCTCGTGGAAGAAGGGCGACGTGCCGGCTTCCGTGCTTGATGAATTCGAGCCTCTGGAAAAGGGCTTCTTTGAAGCCATGGATGACGATCTCAACACCGCCGGTGCCCTGGGCCATGTGTTCGGCATGGTGCGCCTCATCAACCGCATTCTTGAAGACAAGGCCCTGCGCAACAAGGAAGGCATCCGCGCGCTTCTGGAGCGCTTTGATGCGCTTTCCCGCGCCTGGGCCGACGTGCTCGGCGTGTTCGGCACGGATCCTGCCGTTTTCCTTGAAGAGCTGCGCGATACCCGCGCACAGCGTGCGGGCATCGACATGGAAAAGGTGCGCGCTCTCATGGCGGAAAGGGCCGAAGCCCGCGCCGCGAAGGATTTCGCCCGTTCCGACGCCACGCGCGACGCGCTCATCGCCATGGGTATTGAAGTACGCGATACGCCCTCCGGCGCGGTGTGGGATATCGCCTGACGGGCCGGAAAGGCCGGGAATAAGACATGATGCGCGTTCGTCGCCTCATCGCCGTTGTCTGCATGGCGGGCATGCTGCTTTCGCCGTCGCCCGCCCTTGCAGGGCTTTTCGGTGATTTCACGCTTCAGGATGAAATGAAGATGGGCCGGGAATTTGAAGTTCTGGTCAAATCGACCATGCCCATCATTGAAGATCCGGTGGTGCACGACTATGTGCAGGATGTGGTGGACCGCCTCGTCAAGCCGCTGCCTCCCCAGCCCTACAAATTCCCGGCCAACGTGGTTCTGCACAATTCCCTCAACGCCTTTGCCGCGCCCGGCGGCTTCGTCTTCGTGTTTTCAGGGCTCATCATGCACCTGAACCATGAATCGGAGCTGGCGGGCGTGCTCGCCCATGAAGTGGCCCACGTCACCCAGCGGCATATTGCCGGGCGCATGGAAAGGGGCCGCGTCATATCCATGGCCTCCCTTCTCGGCATGGTGGCCGGTGTGGCGGCGGGCCTTGCCGGAGGCGGAAGCGCGGGCGGCGCGGCCATGGTGGGAAGCATGGCCGCAGGTTCCGCCGCCATGCTCAACTACAGCCGCCTGGATGAAGACGACGCCGACCGTTTCGGCCTCAGATATCTGGTGGATGCGGGCTACAACCCGAAGGGGCTGGGCGGCGCGTTCGAGGTGCTGCGTTCCCAGGACTGGGGCGGCGGTTCGGCCATGCCCGCCTATCTTTCCACCCACCCCGACCTGAACATCCGCCTTGCAAAGCTGAGGGCCGATATTCAGAGCATGCCGGCGAACCTGACAAACCGCAGGGAGGACGACGGGCGCTTCCGCCGTGTGCAGGCGCTGCTCTGGGCCCGCTACGGTGACGCGGCCCATGCGGAGCAGATTTTTGCCCGGGGAGGGGAGAAGGATTCCGTCTGCCTCATGGGCAGGGCCATGCTTGCGGCACGGCAGAACCGCATCAAGGATGCGGAAGGGCTGTTCGCTTCGGCTTTGAAGCTTGCGCCGAACGATGCCCTCATCCTGCGCGAGGCGGGTATTTTTGAATACACCAAGGGCGGCGACGTGACCCGGGCCCGCCGTTATCTGGAACAGTCGCTCCGCCTTTCCCCCGGGGATTATTACGCGGTGTTCTTCTACGCGCGCCTTCTGGACGATGCCGGCGACAGGGCCGGGGCCCAGCAGCGCTACCGCGAGGTTCTGCGCCATGTGCCGGAAGACAGTGAGGTGCATACCTATTACGGAAGGTCCCTCGGTGCGGTGAACAAGCTCTGCGAGGGCTATCTGCACCTTGCCTATGCGGCCCTCTACAGCAACGACCGGCGCCGGGCCGAAAGCTGGCTGGAAAAGGCGAAGGCCTCCGCGCGCAGCGCCGAGGAGAAGAAGGCCATTAAAACCTATGAGGAAAAGGCGGCGGCGCGCGCCAGGATCATGAAGGAAGCCCGCTGAGTCGCGAGGCATTCCGCTTTCATACAGACTCCGGGCGGAACAATGCCCGGCAGGAGACATTCAACGCAGGGCGGCGATATGTGAGAATCGCGGATACGTTTTCCGGCCTGAGCCGGAGATGGGCCGCCTTTCCCGCACGCTGCCCGACGCAGGAGACCATATGGAACTGAGAGGAACAACCATTCTGGCCGTGCGCAATGAACACGGCGTGGCCATCGGCGGGGACGGTCAGGTGACCATGGGCCAGACCATGGTGATGAAGCACACGGCCCGCAAGGTGCGCCGTCTGTACAGAGGCCAGGTACTGGCCGGTTTCGCGGGAGCCACGGCCGACGCCTTCACCCTGTTTGAACGTTTTGAGGCCAAGCTTGAGGAATCGGGCGGCAATCTTCTGCGCGCCGCCGTGGAAATGGCCAAGGACTGGCGGCAGGACAAGTTCCTGCGCAAGCTCGAAGCGCTTCTGCTGGTGGCCGATGCCGACCGCACGCTTATTCTTACCGGCACGGGCGATGTCATAGAACCGGATGACGGCGTGGCCGCCATCGGCTCCGGCGGGGCCTACGCCCTTTCCGCCGCGCGTGCGCTGCTTCGGCACACGCAGATGACGCCTTCGGAAATCGTGAAGGAATCCATGGCCATTGCCGCGGATATCTGCGTGTTCACCAACACGCATCTCACCATGGAAGTCATAGAAAAGTAGTCCGGCAGAAAAAGAGAAAAGCGGCGGTTCCCGTGAGGGAGCCGCCGCTTTTCTGTGCCCGATGCGCCGTGCCGGCCTTCGGGATGAGCGGTCATGCCCGCAGACTCAGGCATCCTTCCGGGCGGCAGGCATGGTTTTCCTTCCGGCTCACGGCAGGGGAGATGGAACGTTTCCGCCATGCCCGGCAGGGGGCGTTCAGGGGATGCGGGGGCCGCTTTGCAGGGCAGGCTCCTCTTGGGGCTGCTTTTTCACCCTCACCGCGTATTTTGCGACATAGACCTCGCCGGTTTCGGCAAGGGCGTAGTTCATCTGATCACAGGCGAACACGGGGCCGCACACACGCAGCCCCATGGCCGCTGTTTGTCTGAGCAGCGCATGGAAGGCCTCTTCGTGGCTTTCCAGGGTGCCTTTGTGGAAGAGGCAGGCATAGCGGCCTTCTTCCACGCGCAGAGCGTTCTTCAGGCTTGTGTTGTTCCAGGCGGCCGTGAAGATGTGGCAGATGCGGAAGCGGCCCTGCCGGGCGTCTTCTTCGGGAATGATGACGCCGAGGGGCGGGTCGATGGCGTTGCCGTCCGCCATGCTGTTCAGCAGGCAGGCGGAATAGCATTCCACGCTCGATTCCCTGTCGGTGATCTTGTCGGAGTCCACGGGGTAGATAAGTATGTCCTCCGCGGGCCTTTCTTCAAAGAAAAGTTTGTCCGTATCCGCCGCAAGGGCCTCTTCGCTCATGGCCGTGAGCTTTTTCAGCATGGAAAGCCGGTGCTCGATGCGCTCCTGTTCCTTCATGAGAGCGGCGATGCGTTCCCGGAACAGCGGCAGGAATCCCTCCTTTCCGCAGCAGGCGCGGCAGTTTCTGATTTCTTCCAGCGTACTGCCTCCTTCCTTCAGCAGGCAGATGAGGTCGAAGTCGAAATACTGCTTCATGCTGTAGCGGCGGTACCCGTTTTCCGCGACATAGGCGGGCTTGAGAAGGCCCTTCCTGTCATAGTGCAGGAGCGTTTCCCTGGTAGTGTGGCAGATGCGGGCGAATTCACCCACATTCAGAAAAGTTCCGTGTTCCACGATTTTCTCCTTGACCCTTGTGTTACCCGGTAGTTTACGCTGAACGGATGCTCAGGAAAAGCCGCCGGACAGCTCCGGCGCAGATCAAAGGAGAAGCATGGCATGCATCAGGCAGAATATTCCGTTGTCCGCGCGGCGTGCGCCTGTTTTTTCATCTGTCCCGGATTGGCCTACGGTGTCCTTACCTCCCGAATGCCCGCGCTGAAAATGCAGACCGGCGCCGATGAGGCCGAAATAGGCCTTCTGCTGCTCTGTCTCGGCCTTTCCAGCCTTGTTGCGCTCTTCTGCAGCAGCCGCGCCATTGCCAGGTGGGGTAGCGCGCGGGTATTGAGAACGGCCTCTCTGGCACTGGCCCTTGCCGTGGCGCTGTGTTGTCTTTCGCAGAGTCCGGTGCAGCTTGGCGCAGGATGCCTGCTGACGGGCATGAGCATGGGCCTTGTGGACGTTTCCATCAATACGCAGGGCATACAGATAGAAAGGCGCTACCGCTCGCGCTGCATGTCGTTCATGCACGCCGCGTACAGTTTCGGGGGCGTGACGGGTTCTTTGTCCGGGGCATTGTCTGCGGCGCTGGGGCTGAGCCCTTTTGTCAATGCCGTGTGCGTGCTGGGTGTGTACAGCTTTTTCCGCCTGTGGGCTTCCCGCCGCCTTCTGGACGATCTGCCGGAGGCTTCCCCCGGCAGGGAAAAGGCTTCCGGCTCTCTGCCGCTTTTCGTGGTGCTGTGCGGCGTGTTGTCCATGCTCGCCTACGCCGCGGAAGGTTCGGTGGCCGAATGGGGCAGTCTGCTGCTGTTCACGGTCAAGGGAGCGGGGGAGGAAACCGCCGCCCTTGTGTTTGCGGCCTTTTCTCTCACCACCGTGTTCTGCCGCCTTTTCGGCGACAGGCTCCGCAGCGGCATGGGGGATTTTCCGCTGCTGCTTTCCGGTTCCCTTCTGGCGTTTTGCGGCATGTTCGTGGTGCTCCGGTCCTCTTCGGCGGCGCTCTGCCTTGCGGGCTATGCCCTCATGGGGGCCGGGCTTTCCCCGCTGGTGCCGCTGTTTTTCAGCCGTGCAGGGAGCGTTCCCGGCATCAGCGCGGGCAGGGCAAGCGCCGTGGTTTCTCTGCTTTCCTACAGCGGACTGCTGTTTTTCCCGCCGTTTCTCGGCTTTGTCGCCCGTGACAGGGGGCTTCCCGACGCCTTGCTGATCGTGCTTGCTGCATGCCTCTGTCTTGCCGCAGGATCCGTGTTCTTCCGGGGCGGAAAAAAGCGCTGAACCCTCTTTAAAAAATGAGGCTCTTCAGAGCATAGCTTCGTGCTTTTCCGGCTGAGAGAGGCAGTATTTCATATGTTTTCTCACCAGTTCTTCCGAAAGGTTGGCGTAGCAGTAGGTGCAGAGGTGGGGGCAGGTGCTGTAGGCCCCGATGTCCCTGCTGGGGAAACAGTTGCAGGCCTTGCGCTGGCCTGAGTCCTTGTCGGAAGCCTTCTTCAGGGGCAGGAGGGAAAGCTGTTCTTTTTCCGGGGAGAGAATCTGCCGCAGTTCTTCATCCTCAGGGCACAGGCGGGCGATGAGCTTTTTGTCGATGCAGGCATTTTTTTCCATGCCCCAGGTGCCGAGGTCCATGGCTTCGGCACAGGAGGCAAGGGCGAGGGGATGCGGCCAGGAGCGGTTCATGTCCGCAAGGTTCCGGGCAAAGTATGCCATTTCCCCTTCGGAGGGGGCGCGGAAAGAGGGATCTGCCTTGTGCAGCGCCCGGGCCGTTTTGCGGTACATGTCCACAAAGCTGAATACCAGCTTTTCCGTAAAGGGGGAAAGTTCCCGCCCCAGGCGCTCCAGCCGTTCCAGAACCGTGTCCACCTCCATGCCGCCGCCGAGAATGACGGGATCGAAGCGCCAGATGACGCGCTGCGGCCCGATGAGGTCGGCCAGACGCTGAAAGGTGTCGATTCTCGCCCGCAGGGAGGGAAGATGCGGCTCCAGCTTCTCTTTTTCGTAGTCGTTCAGCGTGAACTGAAAGTAAAAGGAAAAGCCTGCGTCGCCTATGGCGGCGAGATGTTTCAGAAAAGGGGCCGGATCCTTGCTCCAGAAAACGATGACGCGGGTCTTTTCAAAGGAAATGAGGCTTTCCTGCCTTACGTTGAACGGATTTTTCCGGCGGCAGAATCCGGCCTTCAGCCTGCCCATGAACCACGCGCCGTGGAAGGCGGGAATATCCGTGGCGCGGCTTGCGGAAATGACGAGGGGCGTTTCTGCGCCGGGAATGTGCGTGCGTGTCATGGTTTCTCCCCGGCAGGGCCGGTTCAGCGCGCTCCGGCAGAGGTCGGAACGTGTTTTACGGGGTACGGCCACACGGCGGGCCGCAGGTTCCGGCAGGGATGCGCGTTCTGAAGGATGTGTTTCTGGTGGAAGCATACGCCGTTCTGCGCCGAAGGTATATCCCGCCTCCTTGTTGCCGCTTCATGGATGCGCCGGAAGAATCGGGCAAGAATTTGCGAGAAGCGTATCTTCAACGGGCAGGGGGAAATCGCGTATCTTTTTCTCATGCCGGGTTCCTGCCGGAAGCGCATCCGGCGGAAGTATCCGGCATGAGGAGAACACCATGAAAAAAGCGGGCAGACTCCGGCTTGACGGAGTGATGGCGGCATTGTTTCTTCTGCTCATGGCCGGTCGCCATACGGGCAATGCGGCTCATGAATGGCTGGGCGTGGGCCTGGCGTGCCTGGTGGCGTGGCATGTATGGCTGAACAGACACTGGTTCAGCACCCTTTTCCGGGGCGGATACCCTGCTTCCCGCATGCTCCGGCTTGTGGTGAACGGGCTTCTTTTTCCGGCATTCTTGTGCGCGCTGTTCAGCGTTCTGCCCATTTCCCGCACGGTGTTTTCCTTCCTGGGACTGGAAGGCGGCATGTTTTCAAGAACGCTGCATGTCTTTTCCGCGCACTGGGCCTTTCTTCTCGCGGCGCTGCATGCGGGGCTGTATGTGCGGAGAGTCATGCCTTCCGGAAAGGTAAGTTTTTCTCCCTTTGCACGCAGAGGATCGGGCTTTGTCTGCGCAGCCTTTGCCCTGTACGGCGTGCACGCCTTCCCGGAGCGGGACATGGAATATGTGCTTACCATGCGGAGCGCCTTCATGGCCTGGGGAGGAGAGGACGGCGCCTGTCTTCTGCTCATGGATTACGGGGCCATGTTCTTTCTTTTCGCCTGGGCGGCATGGATGTGCTCCCGGCCGGGCAGGGAAGGGGCGCGACATGCCGCTGCGGCGCTGCCTGCCGCAAACGGCGAAGCTCTGCGGGAAACATACGGAAAAAGGCACGGACGGACTTTTGTGAACAAGGAGTGTGCGATGAAAGGAATGATGCGTATGCTGGCCCTTGCGGCCGTGATGGGACTATGCGGTCATGCTTCGGCCGCCGAGGATGCCGGGCAGAAAGTGCGCGTGCTGTTTGCGGACGGAGAAGCCGTGGTGCGCCTGGAGGATCATCCGGCATGCAGGGATTTTGCGGCCATGCTGCCTCTGACCGTGACCTTTGAGGATTTCAACGGTACGGAAAAGATCGCCTATCTGCCGGAAAAGCTGGATACGGAAAAGTCCCCCGCAGGCTGCGATCCTTCGGAAGGAAGCTTCACCTATTATGCTCCCTGGGGCAATCTTGCCGTGTTCTACCGTGATTTCCGTCCCTCCAGCGGGCTTGTTCCCCTGGGGAGAGTGGAATCCGGCATGGAGCACTTTGCCGGGCTGGAAGACGGCGCTTCCGTCCGGATGGAGCGGATGGACTAGGCGCCTCAGCGCCGCATGAGGGAGCCGAGCTCCTCCACGCTCTGCGCGAGCCACGATGCCCCGGCCTCGGAAAGTTCCTCCCGGCTGCCGAAGCCGTAGAGGACGCCGAGGGCGGGGATGCCGTGTACACCCGCGCCGAGCACGTCGAACTTGCGGTCACCGATCATGACGCAACCTTCGCCATGGGAAAGGCCGAGTTTTTCCATGGCATAGCCTATGACGAGCTGCTTCTCCACCCGTTTTTCCTCCACGTCGCCGCCGGCCATGAGGAGAAAGGCTCCGGCCATGTCGAAGCGCTCCAGGATACGCACGGCGAACACTTCCGGCTTGGAGGTGGCAAGCACCAGCTTGCGGCCTTCCGCCTGCCACGCGTAGAGCAGTTCCCTGATGCCGGGATAGGGCACATTCTCATACATGCCCTGCTGTCCGTAGTATTCCTGAAAGTATTCGATGGCCTTGTAGGCCGAGGGAAGATCGAAGCCGTAGTGGCGCATGAAGGAATCGTAGAGAGGCGGTCCGATGAAGGGATAGAGCCTGCGCGGGTCTTTTTCATGGATGCCGAAGCGTTCCAGCGCGTACATCACGCCCCGGGTAATGCCTTCCGAAGGGTCGGTCAGGGTGCCGTCGAGGTCGAGAAAAAGGTATTCGGCCAGGGAAGGGGAGGAAAGGGGCGTGGAAGAAGGCATGGATCACCAGAAAAAACGCAGCAGCTGCGCGTAGAAGTGCCACCGGCAGAAGCGACTGCCGGAAAAAGAGCGGAACGGAAAAACGGCAAAGGCCGCAGCAGAGCCCTCCTGCATCGGCAGAGGAGAGCACAAGGTCACGGGCGCGTCATGATGCGAGCCAGGCCACGAGGCTCCAGCAGCAGAACCAGGAAACGATCTGCAGAATCAGCGGATTGATGGAACGGCCCATCATCATGAGCTGTATGTTGACGGCAAAGGTGATGACGCGTGCTATGCCCGCGAAAACCAGAAAGCCTATGCAGGCCAGCAGGCCGAATTTCAACCCCATGGCAAAGGCCAGAGCAAGGGTGATGATGCCCATCTGGCAGGAAGGCAGGATCTGGTTGGAATGGGACTGCATGAAGACCACGCGCTGGTGGAAGGTGCCGTGCTGTTCCCGTCCGGGGCTGTCCATCAGTTCCGCATCCACGACTTCACGGACATGGATGACGGGCTGGCCGCAGCGGGGGCAGGAGGTGCTGTTGTCGGGAATGTCGGCATGGCAGTTGGGGCAGAGCATGGAGGAAAGCCTCACAGAGTGGATGTGTGAACAGGATGGGTTAACTCTAATCATCCTGTGCCGCTTGGCAAGGGAAAAGGGCGTCCTTCTCTGTTACAAAGTGTGACCGGAGGGCAGAAGGCCGGTGAGGTCGGTGCGGCCGTGCGCGGTCATGCGTACGGGGCCGCCCACCCAGACATCCCAGCCTTCGGGTCTGTGTTCCATGCGCACGCTCAGCTGGAACCCGCTGGGCTGGCGTATGGCACAGCGCGTGACGTGAAGGCTGTGGTGCAGCGCCAGAGCACAGGCCAGCGTGCCCGAACCGCAGGCGCTTTCGCGGCAGAGGGTGGCGGTGTCGCGCACCCATACCACGGGATAAAGCTCCGCCTCGGCGTTGTCACCGTCCTTTTTCAGGCCCGAGAGCCACAGATGCCCCACGGCTTCCTCTGCGGCGACACCGCATGTTTTGCGCTGTCTTTCGCAGAACAGGGGCAGTTTGTCCTGAGAAGGGACGGAACCTTCCTGCACAATGTGAATGATGCCGGGAATGCGCAGGAGCCTGCCCTGTTCCGGGAGCGTTTCCGGCACGGGCAGGGAGGCAAAGTGCAGGCAGGCTTCGGCAAAGGGCAGCTGATCCGGTTCAAGGCGCACGTGCACGGCCACGTCGCCGGGCACTCCGGAAACTTCCACGCTGCCTGAGTATTCATGGCCGTTTCCCGCAAGAAGCCCTTCCTGAGCAAGAAGCACGGCAAAGGAGCGCGTGGCGTTGAGGCAGAATTCTCCGCCCATCATGTCCAGCCGGGGCCTGCCCGAAAGGCGCACATAGCCCACCTGTTCCGCACCGATGTGCTGGTCGCTCATGACCGCGCCCGCCGCCTGAGCGCGCATATTCCGCGGGAAATCCTCGGCTCTCAGAAGAATGGTCGGATTTCCGCCGGGGGTGATTTTCCAGAATTCGTACATAGGCTTTCCTTGAAGCGCATGTCTGCCGGAATATGCCGGAGGCCTCAGCAGGGCAGGGAGACATGCCGGAAGACACGGCGTGTGGCCGGGAAACGCCGCATGGCGGGGAGTATGCCCTGCCTCCGGCGGAAGATGAAAAGGCCGCCATGCTTGCGCACGGCGGCCTGTCATGCGGGAATCTTCCCCCGCAGGTGCGGCATGGCCGCTTGCGGAACCGTTGGAAAAACGGCTCCGCCGGGGAAGGCATCAGTGGTGGCAGCCGCCGCCACAGGTGCCGGTGCCGCAGCTGGAGCAGCCGCAGCCGCCCATGCTGGGCAGGGGAATTTCAGGGGTGACGAGGAAGCCCATGGGGCTGGCATCGACCGTGGCTCCGCCTATGGTAGCCCACAGATCCTTGGTCGCGCAGAAGGTGTAGCCATCCTGTTCGGTGACGAAATCCCGTTCGTTGGGATCGTCAAGAGCCAGACCGATGCGGGGGCCGCTGCACCCGCCGGGGGCGAGATACAGACGGATGGCGGATTTTTCCTTGTCGGCGAAAAAGGCGTCAAGTTCAGTGCGGGCGCTTTCGGTGAGAGTAAACACAGTGTGCTCCATTAAGTAAGAAGGTCCTGTGGGGATGTCTCCCCAGAAAACCCTGGAAGACTACGGTATCAGTGGCTGCCGCAGCTGCTTCCGCAGGTTCCGCAGCTGCTTCCGCCCTGAAGCGGGATTTCGGGATCGACGATGAAGCCCATGTAGCTCACGTCGATTCTTACGCCGCCGATGCGTTCCAGCAGCGAGGATTCCAGACAGAAGGTGAAACCGTTGACTTCAAAGGCCTTGTCGTTGTCGGTAGGCTCATCCAGAGCCAGTGCGAGACGGGGGCCGCTTCAGCCGCCGGGGGCCAGGTAGACGCGGATGCCGGCCTTGGGCTTGTCGGCGAAGAAAGCCTCCAGCTCCTGCCGGGCAGCATCGGAAAGATGAATCATGCGTATCTCCAGAAGAAATTGTTTTGGGTAAAAATAGGAACCGTTCTTGACTTTGTCAATGGACGGAAGGGGCATTTCTCCTTTTTTGTGCCGGAGCCTTCCGCTTTGCACAAAGCCTGACCGGCATACCGGCTCAGGAAAGGGCGGCGCGCAGGCGGGCGAATCCTTCCTCAAGGTCGGCTTTGAGGTCGTCCACGTCTTCCAGCCCTATGGCGTAGCGCACGAGGGTGCAGTTGTCTTCGTTCCACACCGGTGCCTTGCGGTTCAGCGCCGTGCGTTCGGGATGACAGTGTTCCACAAGGCTGTCGAAGCCGCCCCAGCTTGCGCCTATGCTGAACAGCCTGTAGCCGTTGAGCATGGCGGCCACGGCCTTTTTCTCCATCTTCGGCAGAACGATGGAAAAGAGCGATCCGCCGCCTGTGAAGTCGCGCGCCCAGAGCGCGTGCCCGGGGTGACTTTCAAGGGGAGGGTAGAGCACCTGCAGCACTTCCGGCCGGGTTTCCAGCCAGCGGGCCAGTTCCAGAGCCTGGGAGAACTGCTTTTCCATGCGCACCTTCATGGTGCGCAGGCCGCGCAGGGCAAGGTAGCAGTCGTCGGGAGAGGCGATTTCCCCCATCTGTACGCAGAAGGCGCGCATGCGGAGGTACAGTTCCCGGGTCCGCGCCGTGATGATGCCCATGACGAGGTCGGAGTGCCCGGCAATGAACTTTGTGGCCGCCTCCACGCAGATGTCCACCCCTGCAAGGAGGGGCTTGAAGTAGAGGGGACCGGCCCAGGTATTGTCCATGATGACCACGGCGCCGTGGGCATGGGCGGCCCGCACTATGGCCGGGATGTCCTGCATTTCAAAGGTGAGCGAACCCGGCGCCTCCGTGTACACGACGCGGGTGTTCGCCTTGATGAGCACGTCTATGCCTTCGCCTATGGCGGGATCGTAATAGGTGGTCTCCACCCCGAAGCGGCGCAGAATGCTTTCGCAGAACATGCGCTGCGGGCCGTAGACGCTGTCGGGCATGAGCACATGGTCGCCCGCGCCCACAAAGGCAAGGAGCGACTGCGTGCACGCGGCAAGGCCGGAGCTTGTCACCATGGATCCTGCGCCCTGTTCCAGCCTGTTCACGGCATCGCACAGGGCAAAGGAATTTTCCGTGCCCAGAGCGCCGTAGCAGACGTTGCGGAACTTGGCGTCGCCTTCCTCGTTGGCGTCGAATTCCTCAAGCGTGGGGGAAACGATGGTGGAGGCGCGGTGCACCGGCATGTTGACGGGGCCGCCGACGCGCAGCGGCGCGCGCCCGGCGTGTGTGAGAATGGTGGAATCCTTCATGCTGCATTCCTCAGAATATCCCTTCCGGCAGAGCATCTGCGCGAAAGAGTCCAGGTTGCTTTTTCATGTCCATGCCTTGTTGCGCAGTAGCGGCATCCGGCGCCCTGCGCAGAAAAAGGGCATGGCTTCAGGCGGGAGAGCGGAGCGTTCAGTTTTCCTTCGCAGGGGGCGTGACGAGAAGCGGCATGCCGCCGGCGGGGGCGTCTTTCTGCGCCGGGGGCATGACGAGGGGCATGGCTCCGCCGGAGGCGGAACCCTTGTCGCCCGCGCCGCGCATGGCCTTCATCATGCCTTCCATATCGGGCATCTTTGCGGAAGCGCTGTGCCCGGCGGAGAAGGTCTTCCATTCCTCAAGGCTGATGCGGCCGTCGTGACCGGTGTCTATGGTGTCGAAGGCGTTGCGGTTGAGGTTGGGCCTTGCGGCGGAAAGTTCCTCCCAGGTCAGAGCGCCGTCCTTGTCGGTATCCATGGCGTGGAAGCGCTCCACCGGGTCGCCGGAGAGAGCGGAAGAGCCATCCTGCATGCCGGGCATGGCATGAGCCTGCAGGGGAAGGGAAAGCGCGAAGACAAGGGTCGCGGCCCGAAATACAGCGATATTCATGGCATATACCTCTTGTAGGGTTGAAAGCGCAGCATGACACGAGGCGGGGGCAAGTGCAAGCCTGATTCGCGGCCCGTCCCCGCAACTTGCCATTCCCTCTGTTCTGATACAATATCCGCGGGGAGGCTGTATGATACGCCCTTTCTGCAACGATGACATGGATGCCGTCATCCGGCTGTGGCTGGAGGCATCTGTTCAGGCACACTTCTTTATTGCCCCGGAATACTGGGAGGCTGAGGCTGCGGACATGCGCGAGCTTTACCTTCCCGTGAGCGATGAAATCGTCGTGCATGCCGACGACGCCACGGGGGAGGTGGATGCGTTCTTCGCCTTTGTGGATACGTTTCTCGCCGCGCTTTTCGTGGCTCCCGGCGCCCAGGGCATGGGTCTCGGCAGCCGTCTGTTCCGCATTGCAAGGCGCATGCACCCCGATCTTTCCCTGTGCGTGTACAGGGAAAACGAGCGGGCCGTGGCCTTTTACCGGAAACAGGGCCTTTCCGTGCTTGAGCGGAGAGTGGAAAGAAAGACGGGGCATGAGGAACTGATCATGGGTTTTGCGCAAGGCCCCGCCGGGGAAGAGACGCCTGCGCGGACGGTTGATTAACCTTAAAGGAATGGTTCAGGTTTTAATATGGAATACCATGTGGAGAAAGGGGCGGACGGAGAGTGCCGCCTTTCCTGCTTCTTTTCTGCGGCGGAGGTGACTGCCGAGTGGAAAAAGGTTGCCGCGCCTTTTGCATCTTCTTTCCGTATGGCGGGATTCAGGCCCGGCAAGGCTCCGCTGGAAGTGCTGGAGAGGCAGTTCGGGCGGCAGATTTCCGAAGAAAGCACCGATGCTCTTGTCGAGCGCGGTGTGAGAAAGGCCTTGTCGGGGGAAGGGCTTCTTCCCGTCACCGCTTTCACCTGGGAAGGGGAAGGCGCCATGCGCGGGCAGGATTTTCGTTTCAGCGTGAGCTTCGGCGTGCTTGTCGAGGGCGACGTGCCGGATTTTTCGGCCCTTTCGCTGGAAGAAAAGACGCCTGAGGCGGATGCCGATGAGGACGCCGCGGCCCTGCATGACATGCTGAGCCGCATTGCCGGAAAAGTTCCGGTGAAGGAGGGCCGCCCGCAGGATGGCGACATCGTGCAGGCGGAAGTGACGGGCCGCATCGACGGCCGCATCCTGCCCGGCATGAACACCGGCCCCTGCCGCATGCGTCTCATGCCCCTCCGCCCGGGCGAAAAGGCCCCGGATCTGGATCCCGTGGTCCGCAGTCTGAACGTGGGGGAAACCGGCACCGGCACCACGGTCTGCCCGGACAATTATCCCGATCCTTCCCTGCGCGGCAGAGATATTGAACTTACCGTGACGCTCCGCGCCGTGGAAAGGGAAGTTCTTCCTCCGCTGACGGAGGAAACGGCACGGCGTCTCGGTTTCCGCAGTGTGGAGGCGCTGAAGGCCGGGGCGCATGAACTGGCTCTGGAACGGAGCCGCGCACGCCTTCACATGGAGGCTAAGCGGGATCTTGCATCACGTCTGGAAGCGTGGGAAGCCTTCGAGGCTCCCGCCTGCCTTGTGGAGCACTGCCGCCGCGAGGCCTTGCGCCGTTCCCGCCAGTATCTGCAGAGTCGGTATGATTCGCCGGACAGGCTGAAGGAAATTCTTGCCCTCATGAAACAGGAAGCGGAAGAGACGGGTCGGAAGAAGGCCGTGAAACGTGCGCTTCTGCTCGGCTGGGCGCGCAGGGAAGGCATCGACGTGCCGGAGGCGGAACTGCAGAAGGTGCTTGCCGGCCGTGCCGCCGCGCAGAACACGGATGCCGCCTCCTTTGCCCGCCGCCTTGCCCGCACGGGTGAGGTGTATGAGATGCGCGCGGCCATGCTGGAAGAACGCGCGCTGGAGGCGCTTCTTTCGCGCGTGTGCAGGCCGTGATGTCCCGCCCGGGAGACATGGACGAAAATCTGTCTGAAGAGACAGGCGCGGGGCGCTTCCGCCGGACGGAGCTTCGCGCCTTTCCCGGAACAAGAAGGTAACACGTTCTCTTTTGAGGAGCTTTTCATGGAATACAGCATAGAGAAAACATCCCCCACTTCCGTTTCCCTGGCGGTGACCTGCTCTGCCGACGAAGTGAAGAAGGCCTTTGACCGTGCGGCGAAGGCCATAGGCAAGGGCATGAATCTCCCCGGTTTTCGCGTGGGCAAAATTCCCGTCAATGTCATAAAGAGCCGCTTCGCTTCCCGCGTGGCCGCCGATGCCACGGAAATTCTTGCCGACGATACCATGATGGACATTCTCAAAAAGGAGGGAATCCGCCCTCTGTGTCCTTCGCAGTATCACGGTGAGCCCGCGCAGGAAGGAAAGGAATTCGCCTTTTCCTCCACCTTCGATACGCTGCCCGAGGTGGACCTGCCCGATCTGGAAACCCTTTCCGTGGTGGTGCCCGATCCTGCGCCCGGCGACGATGCGCTGAATGCCATGCTCGATCAGGCTCTGCGCCGCGTGGCCGCGTATGAGGATGTGACGGACCGCAAGCCGCAGGATCATGACCTTCTTACCGTGGACGTGCGCGGCACCGTGGACGGCAGGTCCCTGCCGGGCATGACGGCGGACAATTTCCGTCTTCAGCTTCTGCCCGTGCGTCCGGGGGCGAAGGTGCCGGAAATGGATCCCATCGTCCGTGCGCTGAACGTGGGCGAAAGAGGGCAGGGCGTGATGATCTGCCCGGACAATTACCCCGACCCCACGCTTCGCGGCCGTGAAGTGCAGCTTGATGTGGTGCTTCGCCGCATACAGCGCGAAGTGCTGCCCCCGCTCACCGATGAGACGGCGCAGAAGCTGGGCTTCAAGACCTTCGACGATCTGAAGCAGGAAGTGTGGCAGCAGACTTTTGCCGCACACATGCGCCAGATACAGCGCGAAGGCAAGCACCGTCTCATGGAGGAGCAGCTTGCGCGTCTGGATTTCCCCCTTCCGGAAAGTCTGGTACAGCGTTTTTACCGCGAACACCTGCGTGATGCGGAACATTACCTCAAAAAGCAGCATGCCGATGAACAGACCATCCGCGAAACGCTGGAACACATGCACGACGAGGCCATGGAATTCGCGCGCAAGAAGGCCAAGGGCCATACCTTCCTTCTGGCGCTGGCCCAGCGGGAGGGCATCAGCGTGAGCGGCAGGGAAGCCGAGGAGGCCGTGCGCTCCATGACCAAGGGCACGGGGCAGAACTATGAGGATCTGCGCAAGACGATATGGGAAACGGGTGTCATCACCGCCATGCAGGAACGCATGATCGTCGACCGGGCGCTGGATCGTCTTTACGGCGCGGCGCGCAAGGTCATGGCGGAATCGACCACGCTCAGGCCTTTTTCCGAGGTGAAGAAGCAGGGCGCGTAGCCGGTGTCGGGAAGGCCGTCAGCCATCAATGGGATGACGGTCTGTGAAAAGTCTGCCAGCATGAAAAAAGCCGCCGGAAGGATATTCCGGCGGCTTTTTTCATGCGCTGAAAGCTTACGGGAGCTGACGTATGGTTTTTGCCAGGGCAAGAATGGTGTGGGCATAAATGTCCATGGCGTTGTAGGTACGCAGTACTCTGGTCTGCCGCTGTACGCTCAGGCCCTTTTTCCAGCCGTTCCGGCGCAGGTAGTTGCTCAGGCTCGATACGGCGTCGTCCACGCAGAAAAGGTCGATGATACCGTCGCCGTTGCCGTCCACCCCGTAGCGGGGAATGTTGGTGGGCATGAACTGGCACAGGCCTATGGCCCCGTACACGGAACCCTTGACCTTGAACGGGTCGATGTGGTTGGCATGGCAGTAGGAAAGCAGGGCCTTCAGTTCCTTGTAGGCCCAGTCGGCCTTGACGGCCATCTTCTGGCGTATCCACGGAATATGCTGCTCCGATCCCGGGAGCTTTTTCATGTATTCGGGAATGGCCGAGGGGTCTCTGGTCACCGACATGCTGGCCAGCATGTAAAAGGCGTTGTGCTTGCCGAGGTAGCCGCCGAGCCTTGTTTCCACAAAAAGCAGCGCCGCCGCCACTTCCGAGGGCACGCCGTAATTGAGTTCCGCTCTGGCAAAGGCCACGGCGTGCTTGTTTATGAATTCCCGGCAGAGCTTTGCATTTCTGGTGGTGACGACGCCCTTGAACCACGGACCGGGAATGCCGAGTTTTGTTTCAAAGCTCCGGGCCGGCCGGGCCTTGGGCCGGGGAATGAAGGCGTTGGTATAAAGTTCCCGCACCTTGACGCCCATGGGTATGGGGGAGGGCGGCATGTCGAGGCGGGCGAACAGCTCGTCGGTAAAGGCGGCGTCCAGTCCGTCGTGCCGGAGCTTTGCGGCAAGCTGCTTCCAGTTTTCCTGCCACGAAGAGGACGCAAAGAGCGCGTCGCCGTCGAGGGGAGCTTCCATCCTGCTGTCGGTGGGAGAGGGAGAGTTCTGCCGGGAAACAGCCTGTGAACATGCGGAAAGGGGCAGTATCAGAAGGACCGGAACAAGGTATTTCAAAGAAGAAAAGCGCATGAGATATCCTTTTTATGGTCGTATCGCCAGCTTTTCAGGCGGGTGTCATTAAAGTCACCTGACAAGGTGCTGTCAAGCGGACACAGGGCGGGAAAACATACGTTTTCTGCTGTTTTCATGGGATGTTTCGGGGGGTGATATTTTTCCCTCCTGCAGAAGAAGGGCGGGGGGGGGAGAAAACGCTCTTTTCTTCCTGCCTCTGCCCGGCGGGGCGGAACAATACCGGCTTCCATCATCGGTATGCAGGCCCGCCGGGGGCTTTTCCGACAGCGTTTCAGAAAAAGGTATTCCAGAACATACCCCGGCATGCCCCTGTGGATGAGGGGCGGGACGGTTCCTGCCGGAGAGGCCGGAGCCTGCGGGGGCCGCTGTCTGCCGGGGCGAAGGCACGGTTTTCAGGGAAACTTTGCCCTGCTGAAGCACATCCCCGGTCCGGGCATGAACAGGGCGGCTTTTTTCCGCGTCTTGTCGTTGCCGTTGATTTACGCTATAAAAAAACACCTTTTATTAACGTTCCTCATGGGTTGAAACTTCTCTTCTCCGGGGCGCGGCGCTTTCATGGACCGGGGATTCCGCTCCTTGCGAGAGCGGCGCGGCGTATCCGCCGGGAGGGGCGATGTCCGGCCCATGGTGATTCTTAACCATGAGCTTTTTGCCGGTACCGGATTTTTATGAAGAAACTTTTCGTCTCCTGTCTTGTTCTGGTCTGCCTGCTGTGCCCGGCCGCCTCTTCCGGTGCAGCTCCCCTCCCGGTGGCGGGTTTTGAGAAAACGATGCCGACGCAGGGGCAGGACTGGGAAAAAAGCTATGTGGACGCGGCGCGCATCACCATAGAAAAAGGGGTGATGAGCGTGATGAGCGGCATTTCCTCCCCGGAACAGCTGCGCGATTCCGTGGAGTATTTCTGCCGCACCTGGGAAAACTGGGCTGATTCGCGCCTGTTCATCCTTCAGGATGACAGGGATATTGACGTGTACGGGAATCTGTATTCCCTGCAGGTCATGTGCAGGACGCTGCACCTTGCCGCAACTGACTGGCATGAAATGGAAAACAGCTCCCGTTCCGCCGTCACGCTGGAAAAGGCCCTTGAACTTGAGCAGAAGAGCCGTCTTCTGGCCGAGCCTGTGGCGGAAATCATCACCCGCCAGAGTTACAGCGCCTATCTGCCGCGCCGCGTGGAGATCATGAAGGAACAGTTCCCGTATGTAGATGAATTTTATCAGAAAAATTCCTTCCGCAACGTCATGGAAGGGCGGAGCTGAACTTTTCGCGGCCTTTTTTGTTCTGCACCTTCGTGCAGGGATGAGGCACGGGAGCGGAAGGCATGATCCTGCGCATGCGTTCTGTTCCATGCCGTGCGGAAAGGATACCTGAGGCCCCCGAAGGCATTAAAGGCTTGCCGCAGCGTTGCGGCATGGCGTGCCGCGCGGCGTGTATTCAGAAAAAGGAAAAACTTCTCTTCGCATGTCCGGCCGTTGCCGCAGGGCGCGGCCACATGCGGAAGCGGCGCGGTTCCGGCGGCTGCCCGTCGGAAGCCGGGAAAAATTCGATCAGCTTCGGAAGGAGCGGGAGGTTGGTATGAGCGGATGCGGAAGGCTGCATCATGTGGCCATGGCCATTCAGGACAGGGAAACGTATGACAGGACGGTGGCGTTTTACAAGGATGTCATCGGCCTGCCGCTTTTGCGTACCTGGTCCAGAGGGGCGAGACATATCACCATGCTGGATTTCGGCAACAGCATTCTGGAAATCGTTTTCGGTGCGGAAGGCACGGGTACGGGCGTGTTTTCCCATATCGCGCTTCAGGTGGAACGCCCTGAAGAGGTGGACGCCATGCTGGAACGCTGCATAGCCGCAGGCTGCACCCTTTCCCGCCCGGCGGACAGCGTGCAGGCCGAGGAAGAGACCTGCGGCGGCGGGAGACCGACGAAGTCTTTCCGCCTGCGCAACGGCTTCTGCACCGGCCCTGCCGGGGAAAGCCTGGAATTTTTCTGCGAATATTAACCGGGTCTGAAGATTCCGTCGGGCGGCGTGTTCTTCCGCCCGCGTCGACGCGCGTCTGCCTCCGCCGTGCAGGAAACTGCGCATGCCGGGAAGAGGCCCTCTTCCGGCAGAGAGGACGGCCTCTTCCTTTGCATACGGTGTTCCGCCTCTGCGGCCATGGGAAGGCCGGGCGGCGGAATCCCCCGTACCGTGAAGAACAAAAAAGGCCTCCCGCATAAGCGGGGGGCCTTTCCTGTTGCGGCTGGCGGATGAAGCCGGTTCAGCACGGCACGCGCGGGCCCGCCGGGCGCCGCGCCGTTATGCCGGAAGATCAGGCAATGCGCTTGATCCAGCCTTCGGGGGCTTCGATGCGGCCCATCTGTATGCCGGTGAGCGTGTCATACAGCTTGCTGAGCACGGGGCCCATGTTGTCCATGCCGGAAGGCACGATGATTTCCTTGTCGTGGTCCACGATCTTGCCCACGGGCGAGATGACGGCGGCGGTGCCGCACAGACCCACTTCCGCGAAGGAAGGCACTTCGGCCAGGGGCACTTCGCGTTCTTCCACTTCCATGCCCAGGTAGTGCTGAGCCACATAGAGGAGGGAACGACGGGTGATGGAAGGCAGAATGCTGGCACTCTTGGGAGTGACGAGCTTGCCGTCCCTGGTGATGAAGATGAAGTTTGCACCGCCGGTTTCCTCAACCTTGGTACGGGTCGCAGGATCGAGGTACATGTTTTCCGCATAGCCCTGACGATGAGCGTCCATGATGGCATGCAGGCTCATGGCATAGTTCAGACCGGCCTTGATGTGGCCGGTGCCATGGGGCGCGGCGCGGTCGAAATCACTCACGCGGATGACGATGGGCTTGGCGCCGCCCTTGAAGTAGGGGCCCACGGGGGTGACGAGAATGCGGAACTGATATTCTTCAGCGGGCTTCACACCGATGACGGCGGAGCTGGCGAACATGTAGGGGCGGATGTACAGGGTCGCGCCGGAACCGTAGGGAGGCACCCAGGCGAGGTTGGCCTTCACGGTTTCCACCACGGCGTTCACAAAACGTTCGGTGGGATAAACCGGCATTTCCAGGCGGCGGCAGGAATCTTCCATGCGCTGACCGTTGAGGTCGGGACGGAAGCAGACCACATGACCGTCTTCGGTGGTGTAGGCCTTCAGGCCTTCAAAGCAGGACTGGGAATACTGGAGTACGCCGGCGCACTCGGTAATGACGACCTTGTCGTCATCGGTAAGCAGACCGTCATCCCAGGCCCCGTCCTTGTAGTTGGACACGAAGCGCTTGTCGGTCTTCATGTAGCTAAAGCTCAGATTTGCCCAATCCAGATTCTTCTTTTCCATGGTACACATCTCCTGACAGCGTACACGAGATTGCGTGTATAGGGACCGGCCTTGTGGTCGGGAGCCTTCGTTTCCGCCGGGGTGACCCTGCGGCGAGATACACTTTCGGAAAATTCTGGCATTGTACGGCGTACTCGTCAAGTCCCGGAATGGGGGAATTTGTGTATCCGGCAAGTTTTCCCGCTGTTTTTGTGCGAGGAAAGAGTGACAATTATGTAAAATTGTATGCAGCAGAGGCGCTCCCCGGCCCCGGCCGGAAAAGAGCGCGGAAAAAAGAAACGGACAGAAGGAGGGCGTTGCAGAGGAGTGCCGCGCATGGAAGGGACCCGGGCGGAGGGAGGCTCCGGCAGGTTTTTTCTTGTGTTCCATGGGCATTCGGTCTATGTTGACCTCGTATGAGAGCCGCAGTGCCTCCCCCGTTTTCACCCTTTGGAGCAAGAAGGATTCTTTTCCATGCTGAATAAAGTCATGATCATCGGCCACCTTGGGGCCGACCCCGAACTGCGCTATACCCAGAGCGGTTCCCCGGTGACCACCCTGCGCGTCGCCACGGATGAATCATATACCGATAAGGACGGCAACCGCGTGGAGCGCACGGAATGGCATCGCATCGTGGTGTTCCAGCGTGCGGCGGAAAACTGCAATCAGTACCTGCGCAAGGGCAGCCTTGTTTATGTGGAAGGCAAGCTTTCCACCCGCAAGTGGCAGGATCAGAACGGGCAGGACCGTTACACCACGGAAATCCGCGCCGACCGCGTGCAGTTCCTGGATCGCCGCAACGCTTCCGCTCCCATGGACGGCGACGGCTATGCTCCCCGCCAGGCCGCGCCCCGTCCGGCGCAGGCTTCCCGCCCCGCGCCTCAGCGTCGCCAGGCTCCCCAGCAGGACAGCTACGAAGACCTGGGCCCCGCCTTCCCCTCGGAAGCGAGCACCATGGACGATATTCCCTTCTAGGACAGCGTTTGTGCCGGAAGCAGAGGCTTTCGGCAGAGCAGTATGCCTGTGACGGCACGGCTTTCGGGTCGTGCCGTTTTTTTTGCGCTCTCCGCTCAGGAAAGGGTGGAGCGCCGGGCAGACAAGTTTTCCCGGCAGAGAGGAAACATTTTTTTGCAAGCCCGGGGAACATTCCGTCCCGCCTCATCCCGGGTATGCCGTATAGAAGGCATACTGAGGCAAAAAAGCCCGTGAACCGGGGCGCAGGTTCGCAGCACAGGCTTTTTGAGGGGGAAGAAAGCCTGGCTTTCCGGCAGAAGGAGGCGGAAACAGCGGGATGCCCGGTATGTTCAGGCTGCGCAGGCTGATGCTTTTTTCAGCTCTGCCGTGCCTGCGTTCCATTGTTGAGCGCCCGGGCTTATCCTCTCCGGGGCGGAACCGGCCGGATGTGCGCCCTGTCTCTGCAGAGGCGGGGAAAACGACATACAGCAGGAAGGCCTCATAAGGATGTTTCCTCATGAGGCCTTTTTCTGCTCCGGTGCCGGCAACGGGAGCCAGATTTCATAGATACGTTACGGATGTTGTTGACAGCAGGTTCTGTACCCCTGACGGTACCCTTATTTGTGGTCTGAGCAAAGGGTACCGGGGCCGCATGGAATCGCATAAAAGATAAAAAAGAAGGCTTTTCGATGGGTTGGCATCGAAAAGCCTTCTTTTTGTATTCTCTGGTGTCACCAACGGGATTTGAACCCGTCTTGGAGGCTTGAGAGGCCTCTGTCCTAACCGGATAGACGATGGTGACGTGTCGTTTGCTCGACGTGTTGCAATCTATAGGCAGCAGCCTGTTCTGTCAAGCATTAATTTTCGTTCTTACGGAACCAGTCCTTCAGGGGAGCGGCCTGCATGAGGGCGTCGGCGATCATTTCGTTGCCTGCCGCACCGGGGTGCACCCCGTCGGAAAGATCGTCGACATAACCTGCTTCCAGAAGGGGGTGGAAGATGTCGATGAAGGGCACATCCACGGCCGCGCACACGGAGGCATAGGCCGTGCAGAGGCTTTCAAGGCGTGCACAGTGTTCCCTGTCCTTCACGGGAGGGGCGCTTATCATGGCCACGGCACCGTATTCCTTCGCCTTCTGCAGAATGTCGCGGGCATTGGCGGCGGATTCTCCCACAGGAATGTTGACGGACCCCCTGGGCGCAGCCATATCCACCGTGCCGAAGCAGAAGAGAAGGAAGGAGGGGACGCCCTCTATGGTCCGGGCCTGAAATTCCCTTTCCCAGCGTTCCCGGATCATGGCGCTGGAGTGCCTGCGGACGCCCATGTTGTAAAAGGTGTCCGGCGGCACCTGCAGACCGGCGGCAGCCGCCTTGCCGGCCAGCCTTGCCACCCAGCCCCCGGCGGGGGCGTCGTTCACGCCGAGGGTGACGGAATCACCGAAGAAATGAAAAATTTTCATAGAAACCTCGCAGATTGCAGGTCCCGCCGAAGGGCGGGCCCAGGTTTGCCGGAAAAAGGCGTATCCGGGCAGAGAGAGCGTTTTTGTGCACAGGGGGAAGCACGTCGCCCGGCATACGCGCAGAAGTTCAGCCGCCGCAGAGGGCAGGCGCTGCCGTGACCATCGGAAAAGAAGCGGCGCATTCCGTGCGCAGAGGCTTGCCCGGCAGCACTGTACTAGCGTTTTTTTCCCTGCCTGCCAAGCGTGACGCCCGCTTTGTGGAATAGGGAGAGCGGCAGCGGATACGCCGCTCTCCGCCTGAGAACATCCGCATGGCCGGGCGGCCCGCCTCCTTGTGCCGGAAACCGGGAGTCGGCGCTCTTGAAATGCTCCCGGCTTGCTGCTAGTTTTCCTTGCCTGCAAAGACTCATGGAAGAGGAGGCCGTACATGGAAGGCGACAAGGACAGAGAAATTCTTAAAGCGGTTGCGGAATACAGGAACGGGCTTCAGAATATTCTTGCGCAGGAGGCCGTGAAAACGGGCTTTTTGAAGGATTCCGTGCGCAGTATTCCCGAACTGTCCGGTTTTGTGCGTTCCTTTTTTGAGCACTGCGTCAGGGAATACCATTCCCTGTACGATCATGTGGAGCCTCTGGCCGTGCTGGGTTCCTGCTGTTTTGCGGGGGCGGCGGCCGCCCATCTGTGGAACGCCGTAGGGGAAGAGCTGCTCAGAAGCAACCTTTTCGTGCTGCTGTCCCGGGAACGCGGCATGAAATATCTGGACGACACGGCGCTGGAACTTGCGGGCATTCCCGGAGGAAGTCCGGAAGGCGACCGCCTCGCGGCCTGCATCAAGGGCAGCTGGAGCATCATGGCCCTTGCCGCCATGAGCGGTGCGGTCAAGGACAGGCAGCCGGAAGAGGCCATGCTTTTCCTGCAGGCCACGGCGCAGGTCATGTTCATTCTCGGCGAGGCCATCGTGCTGGCCCGAGAAGAAGCCTGAACGTTCCCGGCAAAAAATCGTTTTCCGGCAGATCCGCCGCGAAAAGGATGCCGTGTATCTTAAAAGCACGGCCGAAGGGCGCAAGGCCGTATGTTCCGGCATATTCCGGAAGTGGAGTTTGCCGTGCTGTTCCGGGAGGCGGGGAAGCGTTTTTGCCTTTTCAGGGGAGAGGGGGCGGCGTTTCTCCTCTGCCGGGGCTTCAGTCTTTCCGGGGCGTGCGGGAGAACCGTGCTCTGCCTGAACACGGCCGATTTTTTCAGAAAGCACGCCTTACGCGGCCTTTGTCCGGGGAGAAAGGCATGGCTTGCGCCCGGAAGGCGCCGTATCCGGGCAGAGGGCGTTACCGTATGCGTACGGAAATGGTACGCGCATCTTCCCGTTCCACCGCGCAATGTGCGGGCTTTTGGGCAAGGGAGAAGATGATGATGGTGTTTCCCTGGCGGAATTCCGTTTTCATGTCTTCCACCAGCCGGGTTTTCACCACCCGGGAATTGATTTTCCAGGAGCCTTCCAGAGTGACTTCGTAGCAGAGCGGCGTTTCCCGCAGCTCTCCCTGCGCCTTCAGGCTGTCGCCGGCTCCGGCAAGGCGGAAGATCAGACTGTCTGCGTTCCGGGTCACCGAGCTCCAGGTTTTTTTCGGCGCCTTTTTCGGATCGGCGCTTTCTTTTTTCTTTTCAGGCGCAATGGCTGCCGCTTCGGCAGGCGGGGAATTCTGCTTCAAGGGCAGAGAAGCCTCTGCCTTTTCCGGGGAGGAGGCCTTTGCCGCATGCTCCCGGGCGGGCGCGCTCTGTACTTCGGGGGAATCACCGGAGCCTGCCGGGTGCGCTTTTTCCTTCGGCGCTGCCGCTGCGGCGGAAGCGGGAGTGTTCTGCACCTTTTCCTTCTGCACCTCTGCCTTCCCTGCGTCCGGCTTTTTTTCTTCTGCCTTCCGCACCGGTCCCTTATCCGAAATTTTTCCGGAAAACACATGGCTGCCTTCCGGTGCGTCTTCCTTCTTTTCCGACTTTTCCGAAAGAGCGGGGGCGGGGGCCTTCTCCTCCGGCACGGCCTTTTTTTCCACCGGAGCAGCCTGCGGGGCGGAAGGCACGGCCGGAGGTTCCGGCAGGCTGCTCATGGCCTCGCTGACCGTACCCCGGTTGCCGTCCACATCGCAGAGGGCATCCATGGGATACTCGCAGAAGTTGTCCAGACGGATGCGGGAGGCTTCCAGAGAGGCCAGAAGTTCACGGTTTTCCCGTTCCAGGCGTCTGCCTTCCTCCCAGGACTGCCAGAACAGCCATGCTCCGCAGCCGACTGCCAGAAGAAGCGCCGCAAGGCTTGCGGCAATGAGGGTGGTGAGGAGTTTATTCATGGCTGTCTTCCCGTCGCGTTGAGGCGGCGTTTTCCTCCTGCTGATGACGCGTTACCTGCCGCAGGTAGGCCTGTGTTTCAGGAAAGGGTGGGACGCCGCCGTATTTGATGACGTTGGCCGGACCGGCGTTGTACGCCGCAAGAGCCAGATCAAGGGAACCGAAGCGGTCGAGCTGACGGCGGAGGTAGGCGCTGCCGGCCATGACGTTGGCTTCGGCGTCATAGGGATCTTCCAGCCCCAGTTCCTTCTGCGTCTCGGGCATGATCTGCATGGCGCCGCGCGCCCCCTTGGGGGAGACGGCGTGGGCCTGGAAGGCCGATTCCGTCCGTATCACCGCAGCAATGAGCGAGGTCGGAAGGTTGTAGGCCTTTGCCGCCTTTTCTATGATGCGCCGCCATTCTTCCGGAGCGGTATGGATCCTGCCCGAGCTCATGGCTCCGGCCAGTTCCGGCGTCACCATGGGCCGGGGCAGGGCCAGAAGACGGGCCGAGGGCGACAGGCTGGAAACATCCATGCTGTCGATGAGAAATTCCTGCGTATGTTTTCGTTCCAGCAGGCTGGTTTCCGTAACGCTCACTTCTTCCGAAAGTATGACGCCCGCCTGAAGGCCTGAGGGAACAAGAAAAAGCGCAAGGGTCCATAGCGGAAGCAGAATGCTCCGGAGCATGCCCGTGCGGCGTGTTGTTCTCAGTCCGTTTTTTTCAGGCACGGTTATTCCTCTTCCGGCAGGGCGAAGTAGACGTCGATGCAGTTCAGGCCTTCTTCGCGGGAATAGGCCTGATGGGTGGTGACGCTGCGGATGAGGTAGATGCCCAGCCCCCCGATGGGACGGCTTTCCGTATCAAGGGAAAGATCCGGCGTGGCCGCCTCGGCAAAGGGATTGAAGGGCTCGCCTGCGTCCTTTACGGAAAAGCAGAGCATTTCCCTTCCGTCGAAGAAAATTTCCTTCAGCGCGATTTCCGCATTGCCCGTGACGCCTTCGGGATAGGCGTAACTGAACACGTTGACCAGAAGTTCTTCCGTCACCAGTTCCAGATTGAGGAGCAGAGGCAGAAACTTTTCCGGTATATTGTCTTTAAGAAAGCTGTTGACGGCGGCAAGCTGTTCCAGTCGCGCCGGAACATGAAGCTGCGGCATGGCGGCCTCCTGCGGTATGCGGGTATGACGAGCGAAAGCGGAAAATTCTGTCCTTCCCGGGGGAGGGCACAGAGCTACGTTTCAGTGTCGGCGGCTCCGGGAATCAGCGCATTCCCGCAAGGGCCTCGTTGAGGCTGGGGTAGACCTTGAGGATGGAGGTGAAGCCGGAAAGCTTGAACATGTCCGCGACCATGGCCTGCATGGAGCAGAAGGCCAGCACGGTCCCCGCGCTTTTGCAGGCCTTGCCCATGGTGAGAATGCCGCGCAGTCCGGCGGAGCTTATGTATTCCAGCCCTTCAAGGTCGACGATGATGCGCCCGGCGCCTGCGGCAAGCAGTTTCTGGCATTCCTCGTTGAACTGGGCGACCGTGGTGGCGTCCATGCGGCCCGAAATTTTGGAGACGGTCACACCGTCCTGAACAAAGGTATCAATCTGCACGGGAATCCTCCGTAATTACTGATAGCTGAGCATAAGACCCTGACTGATTTTCAGCCAGCCGTCCAGCGTGACGAACAGCAGCAGCTTGAAAGGCAGGGAAATGGTGGTGGGGGAAACCATCATCATGCCCATGGCGAGCAGGATGTTGGAAATGATGAGGTCGATGGCGATGAAGGCAAGGTACAGCACGAAGCCTATCTGAAAGGCCTTGGTGAGCTCGGAAATGGTGAACGCGGGGATCATGATGAGCAGGTTGTCCTTGCTGATCATGTTGTGGCGTTCCTTGGGCCAGATGCGCTTGGCCGTGCCCATGAACATGTTGGTGACTTTTTCGTCGGAATTGGCGGTAAGAAAGCGCCTGAGCGGCGGAGAGGCCTGTTCGGCCACGTTGAACACGTCCGCAAAGCCGGGATTCTGCGGAACGGTGATGTTCTTGACGATGTCCGCCGTATCCATGGCCACGGGGGCCATGATGAACACGCTGAGAATGATGGCGAGTCCGTTCATGACCATGGCGGGAGGAACCTGCTGCACGCCGAGGGCGTTGCGCACCAGGGAAGTGACCACCACGATCTTGACGTAGGAGGTCACCATCATAAGGAAAAAGGGGGCCAGTCCGAGTATGGACAGGCCCGCCATGAGATACAGCGGATTGATGTCGCCCATGGAAAGGCTCCGGGGCTTACAGCGTTTCGGCGATCTGTACGCCGAGAACGCCGTTCATATCCACAAGACGCCCCCGGGCTATGGCCTTGCCGTTGGCGCGTATGGTGACGGGGGACTGCGCATCGCAGTTGAGCGAGAAGGTATAGCCCGGTGTGAGCGCTTCAAGTTCACCCACGGTGATGAGCCTGCGGTCAAGTTCAAAGCTCAGGCGGATGTCGATATCGTTTTGCAGGGAGCTGTCCATGGAAGGTTCCGCTTCTTCGGATAGGGGTGAGGTGAGGGTGACGTTGCCGTCTGCCGCGGCACAGGTGGCGGAAAAGGCGCGTCCTGCACCGCAGGGAATGCGCAGCGTCAGCGTTTCCGGGGCCGTCCAGACCTCGGGCAGCAGTACGTCTTCCACGCCGAGCCCCGCGATCTCTTCGGGCTTCAGAAGAAGATAGCCCGATTCCAGAACGACTTCAAGGGGAACAGCTTTCAGCGTTTCGCTCAGAGGGCCGCTCTGTCTCTGGGGCAGAGTGCGCAGTGTCTGGACGAGCGAGGTGGTATCTTCCGCCTTTCTGGGGGAAAGGCGCAGAAAGAGCGTCTGTTCCGGCAGGCCGTTGCTCGGGGAGAGCGTGGCCTGAAAGCCCAGGGAAAAGGCTGTTTTTTCCGCTCCTTCCGAAGAAAAACGCACACGGGTCACCACAACGGGCTTTGCCAGTACGTCGCGCAGGCTGGAGAGGGCTCCCTCCAGCAGCGATTCCAGAAGAGCGCGGCGCACTTCCTCGGGCAGGGTGCGCTCGTCGATGTCGGCAGGGCCTTCTTCGCCTGTGTCCGAAAACACCGGATGGCGCAGAAGCAGGGAACTGTCGTTCAGCTCCGCCTGCCAGAAGGTGCCGTCCATTTCCACATCAAGGATGCAGGCCGGAGAAAATTCAGGCGCCTCGGGCAGGGGACGGAGGCTGAGTCCGCCCGCGCCGAACACCGTATTCCACGGGCAGGGCCGCAGACTGAGCGTATTCTGGACAAAGGCCTTTTCCGGGGAGAGAAGAGGGGCTTTGTAGGTGGGGTAATAGGTGTATTCCGCCATGATGCTGACCCGTGTTTAGAAATGGTTCTCGTCTTCCGCCATGTAGCCGCGCGACCTGCGGTTTGCGTCGTTGTCTTCCCTGTCGGTCTGATGGCTTACCTCCACGCGGACTTCGGCCTTTTCCATCCGTTCCAGTTCGGACTTGAGGGAGGTCTGCGCGGCAACAAGCGTCTGAAACGACGAGGGGTCGGAACATTTGACCGCCACGGAAAGGCTGCCGTCCACACTGCGCTGAAGCACGATTTCCGTGCCCTGCAGGTTGTTGCCTCCCAGGGAGAGCCGCACTTCATGGCCGCCCTTTTCCGGGGAGGAGACAAGAATGCGGTCCACCAGCTTTTCCAGATCCTGAGGATCCATTGCGGCTTCTGCGGGGGCGGCCGTCTGCTCCATGCGGCCGGAAAAGAGACTGTCCAGCGGGCTGGTCATGCCGCCCATGGCGGAGGCGGCATTCTGGGAGCCTTCGCCCGTGCTTTCCTTCAGCTGTTCCCACTTGTCTTTTTTGGTGCCGCCGCTTTCCAGATCGTGGTGTTCGGGCTTTTCTTCCATGGCTTTCCGGAACAGGGAGGAGAGCTTGTCGTCGGGGGCGGAGGAGAGGCCCTCCGTATGGCCGTATTCTTTTCCCTCGGAGGAAAAGGACTGGAAAATCTTGATATCGGTACTCATGGCTTCTCCTTCGGAAGGTTCAGGCGTCTTCGCCTTCTGCTTCGGCTCCTTTTCTGGAAATGGGGCGGAATTCCTCCAGTTCCAGATCTTCCTTGTGTTCGGCTTCCTTTTTTGCTTCTTCCTGCCAGATATCCTTGTGCGCCTGTATCTTGGAAGTGTTCTTGCGGGCCGTCTTCACGGCCTCCTGAGCATGGAGGAGTTCCTCTTTTCTGCGCTCCACTTCCTTTCCGGCCAGCACCACGGCCTGTTCCTTGTCGTTTTCCTGTGCAACGAGCAGGGCAAGGCCGTTTTTAAAGGCATCCAGCTTTTCCATGCGCATGGGCACGCCCATGATGGCGGCGTAGCGGCGGTCTTCCTCCTCCACGCGCCAGATGCGGAAGGCCTCCAGTTCCTTCTTTTTCTTCTCCATCTCCGCCTCGGCTTCGCGCAGGGCGTTTTCCGCGCCCCGTACCCTGCGTTTTGCTCCCTCCTCCCGGTAGTGACGGACGGAGAGCAGCGCTTCCAGAGGGTAACGCTCCATGGTCAGCGGACGGCTTCAAACAGACCTTCCAGGGTCTGCTCGAAGGTGCTTTTCTCGTCAAGGCCCTGCTTGAGAAAGGCGTTGACCTTGTCGATGTGGGCAAGGGCGTCGTCCGCCTCCTTGTCCGCGCCTTTTTTATATTCGCCTATCTGCACCAGAAGTTCCACTTCCGCAAACTTGGCGAGAATCTGGCGCAGTCTCTGCGCGGCCTTTTTGTGCTCCTTGCTCACAATGGCGTTCATCACGCGGCTCACGCTGGCCTGTACGTCTATGGCCGGATAATGGTTGCGCGCGGCGAGCTTGCGGGACAGCACGATATGCCCGTCCAGAATGGAGCGCGTTTCGTCGGCGATGGGTTCGGTCATGTCGTCGCCTTCCACAAGCACCGTGTACAGCGCGGTAATGGACCCCTTGTCGGAGTTTCCGGCTCGTTCCATGAGCTTGGGCAGTTCGGAAAACACCGAGGGGGGAAAACCTCTTCTGGTGGGCGGTTCGCCGGCGGCAAGGCCGATTTCGCGCTGGGCGCGGCCGAAACGGGTGACGGAATCCATCATGAGCAGAACGCTTTTGCCCTGATCCCGGAAATATTCGGCAATGGCCGTGGAGGTGTAGGCGGCCTTCAGGCGTTCCATGGAGGAACGGTCGGAGGTGGAAACCACGAGCACCGCCTTTTTCCGGCCTTCCGGCCCGAGGTCGTGCTCGATGAATTCTCTTACTTCTCTGCCGCGTTCACCGATGAGGGCAAGCACGCACACCTCCGCGGTGCAGCCCTTGATGATGCTGGAAAGCAGGGTGGATTTGCCGCCGCCTGCGGCGGCGAATATGCCCATGCGCTGCCCCTCGCCGCAGGTGAGCATGCCGTCCAGAGAACGCAGACCGAGAGAAAGGGGCCTGCTGATGATTTTTCTGGTCATGGGGTTGGGCGCTTCGGCGAATACGGGGTAGTGATGGCGGGTCTTGAGGGCAGGGCCGCCGTCCATGGGCTGGCCCAGACCGTCCAGCACACGGCCGAGCAGCTCTTCCCCCACGGGCACGGAAAGGATTTCCCCCGTGGGAATGACTTCCGTGGCCGGAGAAACTCCCTGACAGCTTCCCAGAGGGGAGAGCAGCGCCACGTTGCGCACGAAGCCCACCACCTCCGCCTTGAGCTGGAAGTTTTCCCACGGATTGCGGAGTATGCACAGTTCTCCTACCTTGACCCCGGGAACCACGGCGCGGATGATGGTGCCCACCACCTGTTCCACGCGGCCGCGCACCTCCACGGGTGTGGTGGTCTGCACCGCTTCTTCAAGGAGAGATCCGATATATTCAAAAGCCATGGTTCATTCCCGTCACTGCTGGCCGATTTTACTGTGAAAAGCGTGTTCCAGCGCCTTCAGCTGCGTTTCAAGGCCTGCGTCCACCACGCCGAGCTCGCTTTCCAGAATGCAGGAATCGCGGGGAAGCCGGGCATCCGCCACGATGGTGAGAAAGGAACTTTCGGCGCTTCCCGCCGTCATGGCGGAAAGGGCCGAGGCCACGGCCTGCTCGTCGGCCGGGGAGACGCGCACCGTCACCTTCTGCTGACCGCGCACCGTGTTCAGAGCATTGCGTACGATGCTCACGATGCGTTCCTTGTCGTCCATTTCCCCGATGATTTTGCGGATGGCCTGATTCACCACGCTGACCAGCGTGTTTTCAATGCCTTCGATGAACTCCACGGAAGAGAGGATAGTTTCCATCATTTTTTCCGCGTGTTCCAGCTTGCCCTGTTCAAGGCCCTCGCGGTACCCCTCTTCGAGCTTCTGCTCATAGGCTTCGTTCGCGGCCTTTTCCATGGCGGCGGCTTTTTCCTTTGCGGCGGCCAGCAGCTTGTCCGCTTCCAGAAGAAGGCCGTACTCTTCCGCCTTCAGCACCTTCGTGCCGGCGGCGGGGGTTACGAAATCCGTATTCAGTCGAAACAGGGTGCCCATTGCGGAGCCACCTCCCGAAGCAGAAGTTTTTTCATGGTGAACCACAGGGCCATACGCTGTTCCCGCGTAAGCTCCGGCCGGAAGGCGGGTTCTTCCGCAACCGGAAAGCGCGGAGCGGCAAGGCTGCGGAGCGGTTCCGGCCAGTCGGCCCGCACCAGATCAAGGGAAGCGGCGGCCAGCGCATGGATGCGCCACGGCAGAGGCCCCAGGGAAGGGGGCGGAAGCAGCAGGGCGCGCAGGCTCCCTATCTGGTAACGGCCGCGCTTCAGGGCATAGTGGAAAACATCGGCGCCTATCTCCTGCCGGAGGCTGTGCACCTGCGAGGCCAGAATCACGCGGGAAAGCTCTTCGGCATGGGCCGCCGCGCTGAGGAAAAGGCCGAGTCTTCCGAGCGTGTGGGCATCCATGAGGGCAAGGCGCTGAGACTCTTCGGAAAAGTTCCAGTATCCTTCATCCTGCTTCCTGCGGACGGGCCAGGCGCGGCGGAAGGAAGGGGTCTTCCACAGCAGGGCCGCCTTGTTGCCGAAGGGGGCCAGAGCCTCGGGCACGGCACAGGACGAGCCCCGGTTGAACTCCAGCATGGCCCGGAACAGCATGGGCCTGAGCGCGATGGTTTCGGCAAGAAAACGATGATCCATGGTGATGCCGGCTTACTGTTCCTTGTTCTTGTTTCTGCGCACATACAGTACTGCCGCCGCGGCGAAACCGGCGCAGGCCAGAAGAAGCAGCGCGCCGAGTCCGGCGAAGAGGTAGATTCTTTCCTTGTCCTGCGTTTCATCCTTCTGCGGCATGGGCACGCTCACCTGTTCCCTTACCGGCACGAGCATGACGGAAACCTTGTCCTGCATGAGACCGGGAACGGCGTTGGAGGCCAGTTCGCGGATATGGGAAATGAGGCGCGTGGCCTGGGATTCCGGCGTATGGCGCAGGAACACGGCGGCACTCGGCGGGGTGACGTTGCCGGTGCCGAGATCGGTCTGACCGAGCACCACATGCACTCTTGCGGTGAGCACGCCGTCGATGCGGGAGAAGGTGTCGGCCAGTTCCTGGGAAAGCGCGTAGGCGAGGCGCGCCTGTTCCTCCGTGGTGGAGGAAATCATGCCCTGGGCGGCGAACACTTCGCCGAGGCTCTTGAAGTCTTCACGCGGGAGACTGTTCTCGCGCAGGATTTCCAGCGCCTGAACGATCTGTTTTTCTTCCACGGCAATGCTGAAATCGCTTTTCGCCGCGATTTTTTCTGCCGATATGCCATGGCGGAGCAGCACGGAGAGCATGGTGTTGGCCTGCGTTTCGCTGAGGCCCTGGTAGATTTCGGCCTTGCAGGCTCCGAGCAGCAGGGCGGCCAGAACAAGAACAAGGCAAAGCGCGCGACGAAGTGCGGAGGCGGGGAAGAGGGCGGAAGGGAAGGACTGCATGACGGCGTTTCCTTGTCAGGACTGGTTGCGGAGCAGAGAATCAAGCCCCTGCGTTGTCTGCTGTTTGACGTTTGAGCCGGTTTCGGCCTGAAAGCGGAGCATTCCCACCTGAAACTGCAGGCGGTACAGCTCGGAAGGACTCAGAAGCGTTTCCTCCGTGCCGGAGGGTGGGGCGGCTTCGTTGCCCGATACCCTTTCCATGCCTGCGGCGCGGACCTGATCCCCCTCCTGTCCGACGGAGGACACTGCTTCCGTACCCGGGGACATCTGCCTTGCAAAGTCGGCCTGTCCGGCCTGCATGTCGGTCTGTCCCTGCTCCATGAGGGACTCGAACATGCGGGCGAGTTCCCCGGGCACGGGAGATGGGCCGGAACTGACCAGGCCTTCCCCCTGGGAAAGTCCCATGCGTTCCAGAGCGTCCAGCAGACGGCTCGATGTGGAAGCAGCAGAACCTATGTCCATATCATTCCTTTTCCGGTGTGTTGAAGTTCACACAGAAAGGCGTTTTCCGCGGAAGCAGTCCCGCCGTATCCGGGCGGGAGGGAAAGGGATGTGTTATGCCTGATCCATCTGTTCCAGAAGAGACCGGGCAAGGGCGGCGGAGTTGTTTTCCTCTCCGGCAAGATCCTGAAGGACTTCCCGTGCTTCCTCTTTCTTGTCCGCAAGGCAGAGAGAGAGGCCCAGCATGGCCCGGCCTTCGGCATCGTCGGGATGATCGGCAAGAACCTGATTGCGGAGTATCTGTTCCGCCTGTTCGTATTCGCCGATGACGATGTGGCTGAGGGCCTGGCCGATGAGCGCGGGGACATGGCCGGGACGCACGGCGAGAATGCCTTCATAAATGGTGCGGGCGTCCGTAACCATGCCTTTGTGGCAGCCGGCATTGGCGATGTCGAGCAGGCGGACTATCTGGGAATCGGTAAGCATGAATGCTCCTGCGTAGGGTGGTGGAAAAAGGAGGGAAGATACGCCGTTTCTGCGGGGCGTGAGCCGGATCGTGGCGCGCAGGGCTTTGTTCCGGAAAGGAAACAGGGAGAGCGCCCGGCGCTCTGCCGTTTTTTCCGCGGAAGGAAGGAGGCGGGAAGATATTCCCTGCCCGGCATGCCTTCCTCAGAAAAGACTGCGCGCGGGAGGCGGAGCCGGAACGTGCGGCCGGCTCTGCCGGCTCAGCTGGAACGCTGGGCCAGGCTCTTCATCATGTCGGTCATGCTCTTGGTCACGGTGGAAAGCGCTTCCATGAGCGTGTTGTACTGGCCGACTTGGAACTGCAGGGTGATCATCTGCTCATTGCTCAGTTCTCCGCCCTGAGAGAGCTCTTCCATCCTGGCGTTCAGTTCCGTACCCTTGGTGCTGACACCCTGAAGGGTGTTTTCAAACATCTGATTGATATTGAAACCGCTGACAGAGTCCATAATACGCTCCTTTATCAGGCAAAAAGTCTGCTGAGGATGGAAGATGCAGCCTGTACGGCCTCACGGGCGGCACGGGCCGTCTTCATATCGTCGGGAGTGAGCCCCTGATCCATGGTGCGGCGCAGTTCCGCGTCCATGGAGGCAACTTCATCCCGCACGGCGGTCTGCGCTCCGTAGGGGGCGTTTTCCATAATGTCGAGAACAGAGACAAACTCAGTCATGAGAACCTCTCAGAGGGTAGAGGGTGGTGGTATTGTTGCGGGTCAGCGTCAGTTCATCCACAGACACCTTCTCCAGCACATAGCCTCCCGGCAGTTCGCCGCCCTCGAACACACGCTCGCCGTTTTTGAGGGTGATGAATTTCATGGGGCCCATGGAAACAGCGGATACCTGGAAGGATGAGGAGCCGGTGTCGTTCTGCTGTGCTGCAGCGGAAGCCTTTTCCTTGTTTTCCTGCCGGGTGTAGATGTTGTCGGTCTTGGTCTGACCGGGGATTTCGGCGCTGTTGATGATGTCGAAGGGGGCGGGTACGCCGAGCTTTGTCTGAACGGCGGCGACCACTTCTTTCAGCGACGCCTTCGTCTGCGGGGTGAAGGCTCCGCGCAGCAGGATTCTCCCGGGCTGATATTCTGTTTTTACCGCACTGAGACCCGCTCCGGCAAGGGCCGGAACCAGCAGGACCTGCACGTCTTCCTCGTGCCGGATATCCTGAAAGAGCGCAAGCTTCGGCCTGCCTCCCTGAGCACCGGCCTGCAGATCGGGCACATTGCGGATGGCTTCCGTGAGCGCCTGCTCCTCCAGAACGCCGCTTTTGATGTAGCCTTTCACCAGAAGCCCCGGATGAGTGGACGGCGGCAGCTCCGTTACCTCCGGGAACAGTCCCAGGGCATTGAAGGAAGCCCTCACCGCATCGGCGGCGTCCGACTTCACCGTCACATCCAGATACACGGGGAAATGCAAAAGTTGTGCCAGACGGAGGAGACGTCCGCGCTCTCTGTCGGAGGCGATGCGCCCGGTGACGGTCACGCTGTCTTTCCCGCCCGTTACCGTGAGCTTCTGATAGCCCGCCTCATCCAGCAGGGCGCGCATGGTCTGCTCAGGGGTGCGTTCCTGCGTGCCGTCCTGCCAGGTGAAGCATAAAAGTCCCGCCAGACCGAGGGCCGCAATCGTTCCGGCCGCCTTGAAGATTCTTCTGGACCGCGGAGATTTTTTTCCCGCCTCTGCCGCGTCGCCTTCCGTCATGTCGGGAAGCGGAGCGTCACCGGCTACTTCGTTGGCATGTTCCGGGGCTTCAGCCTCTTCTTCCGGCAACATGGCTGCCATGGGAGCGGCGGCCTTTTCCTCTTCGTTCACCGGCTCCGCGCTTTTTTTGGCGCGGGTCAGCTGCTCCTCCACTTCCTGCCATGCGGCTTCGTCTGCGGAGGCCGTTTCCGTCCAGGCAAAGATGACCTGTCCGAGCATGAAGGGGTAGCGGGCGGGGAGTCTTTCCTCGCCGGGCACGGCGTCGCCGGAAAGGATGACGGCTCCGTCCAGAGGTTCCGCCGTGACCTGGGCACTTCCTTCAGGGAAGAGCACATGCAGCGCCGCGTGACGGGCCGAGAGCGAGGAATCGCTGAGAATGAGGTCGCAGGAATCATCGGCGCCGATGACATAGACCCCTTCCGTCAGTTCGATTTCCGCACCGGTATGGAGGCCGGAAAAGATTCTGAGCGTCACACCGTCCATCTACAGCGTCCTTTCCGCACCGGAAGCGGTGGCGGCGTCGGGCGTGCGGGAGCAGCCCGCGCCTTTGTTCCGCACGGGAATGCGCGGCTCATAGTCGGCCTGTGTGGCGGTACGGTGGAAGGAAGGATCGTTCACCTGACTCGGCACGTTGTTGCCCGTAAGCTCCACGATGCGCGGCGTGATGAGGATGAGTCTCTCCATGCGCTTGCTCTGCTTTGCTTTGGTCTTGAACAGGTTGCCGAGAACGGGAATGTCCTTGAGCAGGGGAACGCCGCTTTCATCCTGTCCTTTCTGTTCATAATAGTATCCGCCGATGAGCAGGCTCTGCCCGGCGCTCACGATGGCCTGGGTGTTGATCTTCGTCTGCTTGATGGGCGGAACGCCTCCCGAAGTGCTGACGCTCGAACTGTTGTCCTGATCGTCCTGCACGCTTACCGCAAGCTTGATGGAGGTTTCCCCGTGTTCGCGTATGATGTGGGGGGTCACGCGCAGTACCGTACCGGCTTCCACCTTGTACAGATCCACGGCCTGATAGCCCTGTACCTCCACATAATAGGTGGTGGTGTTTTCCAGCGTGGCCTGGATGTTGTCCACCGTGAGCACCGAAGGACGACCCAGCACACGGGCCTCGTTGTTTTCTTCAAGCGCCTGGATGCGGGCAAGGAAGAAATCGCTTCCGTGGGTATAGATGGTGGAAAGCGTCATGCCGGCGTTGTCCATTAATCCGGGGGAGGGCATGCCCGTACCGTCGGTGGCGGAACCGGTGATGGTGCCGCCGCCGCTCCAGCCGTCGCTGTTGGTGCCCGCGCCCTGGAAGGCGACGCCCAGTTCGCGCTTGAAATCGGTGTCGATATCCACGATGGCGGCGTGTATTTCCACAAGCTCCACGGGCTTGTCCAGATCCTTGATGACCTGTGCGTAATAGGGCATGCGGTAGGCTGCGTCGCTGACGAGCACGGCATTGACGCGCGGATCGGCCATGATGCTGATGCTGCCCGTGGAAACGGGCGTGGGGGAAGCCTGCGTCTGCGAAGAGGTGCTTTCCTCCCTGCCGAGGGCGGAAAGCCCCTTGCCGCCCAGCTTTTCCACCGTGGCCTTTTCCTGCGTGACGCGGGTACCCGATACGGGCGTTCCCATGACCATGGCGCGCAGAATGGTGGCTATGCCGGGCACGGTGACGGTCTTGTCCATGCTGCTGACCGTGATGTCTTCGGCCCAGGCATGTTTAAGAGGAAAAACCCGCATGACGATCTGTTCCGTCTGCGAGGCTTCAAAGGCGGCTACGGCGCTTTGTATCTGTGCAAGATATTCCGGGGGCCCGGCCACGGAAATGACGTCGCCCGCATTGTCCAGCGAGGGGGGCAGCTGCGCAGAGAAGACGGAAGCCTTTCTGAGCGCATCATAAAGCTGTTTCGCCGTGCCCGTGCGCGGGGAAAGAAAGATGCGGCGGCTTTCACTGGAATGATAGAAGTAGAGGCTTTTACCCAGAATATACCAGTTCACGTCAAAAGCGCTCTGCATCCCGGAAAGAAAGGTGAGCGGTTCCACATCCTGGAAGCGGCCGCTGACCTTTCCCTTGACATGCGGAGAAATGGACGCGGCATAGCCCTCGGTCCGCGCGAAATTCATGAGGACGGTTCCGAGTTCCTGGCTGTCGGCATAATAGGAGAAGGGCTGGCGGAATGTTGCCGCCGAAGCGGCCCCCACCGTGAGCACAAACAGACAAAGGCAGGCCACAAGGGCCTGCCGGAGAAAAAGAAGAGCGCACGATGAGGCGTTGAAGGGGGAGAATATTTTCCGCATACACTGTCCTTGAAAAGCCATCAGCCGGGGAACCAGTTGCTGAAGGGGAAGCTGAACGGCGAGGCACTTTTTGCCCCGGATGCTCCCGCCCCGGAAATCTGCCGTTTCCACCAGGCGAGATCATTGAGAAAATCGCGGACTTCCGGCACGAGAAAGCTCGCGGATGCTTCGGAAAGGGGGAAGGAGCGATGAAGTTCCATGCCGTGTTCCCCCATACTGAACACGGAACGGCGCTTTTTCAGACAGCCTGCGGCAAGGGAGGCAAGGCGCCTGAGCTCATCATCATTGTCCGGGGTTTTGCCGAGGGAGGCAAGCAGTATGCCGGTTTTGTTTTCCGGGGAAAGCAACATGAAGTCCAGTCCGTCTTCCAGAGAAAAGCGGAAAACGCCTTCCGCGTCGGGGGTGGACTGTTTCCAGCCTGCTGCACGGGTGATGAGATCGGCTGTCTGCTGAAGAGGCGATGCCATGACAAGCTCCTGAATTTTTCCCACTCTAGTGACTTTTGCCCTGCACTGTCAAATATCCGCGCAGGCCAAGCCGTATTGTGTCATGCCGTTTTCCGGCGGGGGGAAGCCCCGCCGGAAGTTCAGCCCAGAATCTTCGTTCTGGTCTGGTTCATGTTCTGCTGTATGGCGTCCTGGCTGCTCAGAGCCTTCTGGATGAGCGCCTTCAGGGATTCATCCAGGCTTTCGAGCTGCTGCTGCTGGGCGCGGATGCGCTCCACGGCCGCTTCGGATTCCTTGAGCTCTGCATCGTACATGGTGGCCACGCACTGACCGATGCTGCCGAGTATGCCGCTTGAGCCGCTCATGATGGAATTGAAGGACTGCACACGGGCATTCATCATGATGTCGGAATGCTGCCTTGCAAGGGTGGAGGCGGCAGTGGCCTTGTCCAGCGTGGCGTTCATGGCCACTTCGCCCCGGATGGGCTTGGTGCCGAAGCCGGTGGATTCGTCGATGGACTTCTGGAACGCACTTTCGCTCACCTTTTCACCGGCAGCCATGCCCTTGGCCGTCATGCCTATGGAGGCCGCACCCTGGGCTATGCTCAGCGTGCCGGTGACCACGCCGGTGACAAGCTGAGTAATGGCCTTGTTGCGGATGGTGTCGGCCTGTTCCTGTATCTTGTCGACCATTTCTTCCGTCTGCAGGGCACGCATTTCGGCGTTCTGACGGCGTTCTTCCGACGAGAGTTCGGTGATCAGGGCAAGATAGTTGCTGCCGAAGGAGGGGACGGCACCGAGGCAGGTGGAGGGGTATGAGGTGGGCGGGGGAAGAATGTCTCGGATCTCATCCGCCACATTCTTGAAGTCCAGCTTACCGTCTTCCGAGAGCCTGAGAACGAGGTTTTTAAAATCCTCGTCCGTCTTTCCGGAGGCCTTGGTGTATTCGAGCTTCAGATCGTCGTACAGCGACTGATCGAACCCTTTGATGTCGGTTATGTTGTCGATGGACATATCGGTATCCTTCTCAGAAAAAGAGGTGTCTCGCCCGGCTTGTCTTCTGCATGCAGGGGAGCGGAACGCTCCTGCCCTGCGGCGGGAGTGCACGGCAGGGGGCGTGATCAGGCCATGGTGGGAGCAGCGCCCAGGATGGCGGCCTGCGTATCCACGCATTCGCCCACGATTTCCCGGACCTTGGACATGAGGTCGTTGGCGCGTTCCATTTCCGATTCCACAAGATCCTGATCCATCTTGATGGCTTCGCGCAGGCGTTCCAGAATGGCCTCAAGCTCCTTGCTGTCGGCCTGACTCCGGGAGATGTTGTAGTCGAACACCGAGCCTGCGATGGTGGCCGCGCCCGTACCTATGCTGGTCACACCGGAGGCGATGTTCGTCACCTTCGAGGCGATGGACGTGATTTGTGCGGCCTTCTGAGCGGTCTGGCTGGTGATGTTGGCGATGCTGCCGGCGCTGGAGGCAAAACCTGCGCCGAAGCTGATGCCGATGGAAACCACCATGATGGCCATGTTCACGGCAAAGCCGAACCACTGGGCGGCTTCGTCGCTCATGCCCATTTTCTTGCCGAGTTCCGTGAACCCCGCGGCGATGCTGTACTTGCCGTCCGAGGCGAGGGAGACCACACTGTCGATGGTCATGGCCATGCCCACGACGCCCGCGGCGATGAGCAGAGGATTGCCCGTCAAAGCACCGGCCACGATGCTGGCAGCAGAGGCGATGGCGCCTACGATGGCCCCGATGATCTGGAAGGCCTTGAGAAAGCCGTTGGCCACGGACTTCTTCTTCATTTCTTCGAGGCGGTCGGCGATTTCCTGCAATTCCTTTTCGTTGATTTCCGCCTGCTGTTCGCCCTTGAGTTCCAGACTGGCCACGCCGTCGCGGCAGGCCTGACGGCGCACGTCGTCACCGATGGCGTTCAGCAGCGTGTCGAGCGAGAGGGAACTGGAGGAAACGGGCAGATCCGGGAGGCCGAGTTCGGCAAGCAGTGCCTGAAGAACCTGTTCGTCGGCATCGGGTATGGTGGTGCCGCCGGACGGGGAAGAGGTTTTGTTCGTACTGCTGGTCGTGGTGGTGTAATTTGCACCCCCCACGTTGGAAACGGTATTGAAGTCAACCATGGTTTACTCGCTTGCGTTGAGCATGGTGAGGAGGGCACGAGCCTTGTTGTGGCAGTCGGCATGTGCCGGGTTCGATTCTTCCCCGAGGGTGAGCAGCCCCTTGAGCGCGCCTATGGCGTTTTCCCTGTCGCCGAGCTGGATGTAGCACTTGGCCGCGAAAAGGAAGGGCACGGGGTTGCGAAGAAGGTCAACGGTTCCGGCCATGGCATAGGCGTCGATGGCGCCCTTCAGGTCGTTCTGAGACTGCCGGCATCCGGCAAGGCCCATCCAGAAGCGCACTTCCTTGTGCCTGTACAGACACAGGGCCTGGAACACGGTGCCTGCGTCGACGAAGTTGCCGGAGGTATAGAGGTTGTAAGCGAGGGCGTACAGACTTTCGATCTGGTCGTCGGAAACATTGCACACGTCGCCGATGCTGGCGCCTTTGTTCAGTGCGGTGATGATGGCGGCGATTTCGTTGTCGTTGAGGGGGGTATTGTCTGCCATGATGGTCCCATCCTGAAGAAGTTTGTTTGTGGTGGAGAAAAGCCTCGCGGCAAGAAAAGAGTCTGCCGGTCTTACTGGCCGCGGGCGAGGTTGGTGAGTGTCTGGTTGGCGTTGGCGATCTGGGTGTTCGCGCCCTGAAGGTAGGAGTTGTACTGCCCGATGAAATCCTGCAGGTACACCATGAGGGTCTGCGTCTTGTTGCCGATGGTTTCCTGGTAGTTGGTCAGGCTCTTCAGGTTGTAGTCCCATTCATCGGAATTGTGGGCAAGATCGTTGCCCGTGGTGTCGTAGCTCAGGCCGCGGGCGTTGAAGAAGTCCGCCATTTCCTGAGGCATCATGGAGGCATTCTTATCCCACGAGCAGTCACCCGTGCCGTTCTTGGCGTTGTTCTGGAGCGTTCTGGCCTGCTCGATCATCTTGGCGCAGAGTTCCTGCTCTTCCTGGATGTCTTCGATCTGCTTCATGTAGTCTTCAGCCTGCGACTTGCAGATTTCGGACTGGGCGAGCTGGAGCTTGGCGAACATCATCTGCACGCTGCCGGTGGGGCCGAGGTCGATGGTGTCCAGAATTTCGGAGAGAGAGCTTTTTCCGGTAACCTGTGACATGGAGTGTCCTTGCTGATGGAGAGGTATGAGCAGGGAAAAGCCGGGACGAGAACCTGTTCCGGCTCCGCGCCGGAAACCGGAACAGGAAAAAGGGGTTATTGACCGCGGGCGAGGTTGGTGAGGGTCTGGTTGGCGTTGGCGATCTGGGTGTTCGCGCCCTGGAGGTAGGAGTTGTACTGACCGATGAAGTCCTGCAGGTACACCATGAGAGTCTGCGTCTTGTTGCCGATGGTTTCCTGATGGTTGGTCAGAGATTTGATATTAACATCCCATTCTTCCTTATAGTGGTAATGGTCGCCGCCTGCGGAATCTTCAGTCAGCCCGTATTTTTCAAAGTATGCTACCATTTCTGCAGGCATTTCCGTAGTTTTTTTGCCGGAGGAGGCATCTTGTGAACTGGCTTCATTCTGAAGCTTTCTGGCCATTTCAATCATCCTGGCGCATTCTTCCTGCTCTGCCTGAATCTGTTCGATCTGGTCCATATAGGCTTCCGCCTGATTCTTGCAGATTTCGGACTGGGCAAGCTGGAGCTTGGCGAACATCATCTGCACGCTGCCGGTGGGGCCGAGGTCGATGGTGTCCATGATTTCGGAAAGAGAGCTGCTGTTGGTGACCTGAGTCATGGTAATACTTCCTTGAAATTAAAAAGAGTTGCTAGCTTGGAAGGAGTTCAGTCAGATGCGCATGGCGCCGCGGCGGGAACGACCGCCCGTGGTGGAGGGGCCGGCGGCGAGTTTGGCCTGAGCGGCGCGGGCTTCGCCTTCGCGCTTCGCTCTTTCCGTGGCGTCGGCCATGGCCTTTTCCAGTTCGGGGGTGATTTCCCCCTTGTCCACGGTTACTTTTTCTTCTTCGGAGAGGCCGAGGGCTTTTTTCTGCTCCGCGAAAATGCTGTTCAGGCGGGAAAGCTCATCGGCGAGGCGGGTGATTTCCTGTTTCTGTTTGTTGAGGTCCTGTTCAGTGAAAGCCATAATGATCTCCTTCAAAATGGGATGGCAGACTTATTGCCGCCGGGCGGCTTTGCCATAAATGATGCAAGAAGCGTGCCAATTTGAAAAAAACTGTGTTGTTTCGCTGTATGGAGAACAAGTTGGAAATTTCCATCCCCAGCAGATGCCAAGTTTTTTGGCGTGAATGGGAAGTGTGTTGCCATACCTCGTTCTTTTCGTCATACTACCAGAGCTGCCGGAGCCTTGCAACGGCAAAAACTCAGTGTGTCGCAAGCTGTGGCCGTTATGGCATGATATTTGCATGGCACAGGGCAGTACAGGAAGGAGTGCATATCATGGCTATTGATTCCATATCCGGACCTTTTCATGCAGGAGGGACGGCACATCTGGCGGAAAGCCAGACCGTCAGCGGCAGTTTCATGGGAAATGAAGTGGTTCAGGTTCCCTCTCCCGAGTCCTTACTTGCCGATGCCGCCGAAGAACTTTCCTTTTCCGCCGACACCACGGACGAGTTCGAGCTGGAGGAACGCAGGGAACGCGACAAGATCAGAGAGTCGGAAGAAGACCGCCTGAAGTTCTATCAGGAGCTCATGCACGAGGCGGGCAAGACCGAAGAGCTCAATCGGATGCGCGACAGCCTGCGGAACCGGGCCGATTCCCGCCGTACACTGGACAAGGTGCGGGAATATTTCCCCGATCCTTCCGATGCCTGGGCCGCCCTGAAGCAGATACAGGAAGAGCTGCGCAAGGAAGGCGCGGACAAGGCGCTTCTGGACGACGTGGACGCGGCCGTGGCCGAGCTGGAACAGCGCGAGGGTGCTGCCATACGCGCGGGCGTGCAGGGTGCACTTGCCGCCGCGGGATTCACCGATCTCGGCGGAAGCGACGAAATGCGCGATTTCTACCGCCGGACGGTGTGCGAATTTTCCACGGTGAACGAGGTGTTTGCGCATGTACAGGAATCCTACGGCGGCGATTTCGAGCGGGCCATGGATTTTCTTTTCTCCGCACTGAGCGCCGACATCGCGGCAGATACGCCCAGCATGGGCGTGCGGCACCTGGAAAACGTGCATGAGAACCTCGGCAAGGTACGCCTCACCCAGAGCGCCTACCGGCTGTGTGAAAAGATGATGGACCGCTGGGCAAACGTGCACGGCGTGAAACCGCGTGAAGGTTCCCTGACGGCCATGAGTCTGCTGGGCGAGATCATGGATCTGCGCACGAAGCGTTTTCTCGGCTCTGCGCTGATAGAGGGCATCCTTGCCAAGTCGGGCGCGCCCGATATAGAAAGAGAGGTGCTCTTCCTGCAGGAGCTTCTGAGCACCACGCGGAATTTCCCCACCGCTCTTTTCGACGACGAGCAGGGCCGCATGAAGGTGCTGGATGCCGTGCAGGAAGCCGTGGACAATGCTGTGGAGCGTGAAGACGAATTTCTGGCCCAACAGGAAGGGTAAGGCTATGCTGGAGCATGAAATCGAGGCCTTCGGGCGCAGGCTTGGGCTGGAGTCACTGTCTTTTTCCCGGGAAGGTCTGGCCCGGCTGGACATTGCGAACATCGGCAGTTTCTACCTTGAAAGGGCGGAACAGAACGGCAGGCGGGAAATTCTGGCCTACCTTACCGCACCCATACCCGGGCATGACACGGCCGCGGTGCGCCGCCTGATGGCATTTTGCGATTACCGGCAGGCTTTTCCCATGCCCGTGTATGCCGGAGTCTACGCCGACAGAGGCGTGGTTCTCACCCGTCTGGAGGAAGACGGCGTGACGGCGGCTTCGCTGGAGAACGCCCTGCGCTTTCTGGCGGAACTCATGCACGGCAAATAGCGGGCCTTTCCCGCCGGAACTCTATTTTCAGGAGCATGAACGATGCCCTCGTCCATCAATCTTCTTGATCCGTCTCTGGGGATTCAGCATGTCATGGACATGCCGGATTCTCCGAACCTGCCGAGAGCCCGGGAACTGGCCTCCAACGCGCTCAGCGAGCCCGGCCTTGAGGAACTCTACGCTCCGGGCAATGCCTGGCAGATCGTGGAACAGTCGCTCTGTCCCGATGTGGGGGATGGTTCCATGCTGAACCCGGAAACCTTTTCCGGTACGCTGGAATCCTGCCTGCATGATCTGGAAGGCAGTCAGGACCCCGCCGTCCAGGCCATGCTTTCCGAGGAGCTTGTGCCGCTCATGCAGAACGGGCAGCTTCTTCAGGCCTATCTCGGGCTGATGATAGGGGGCTGAGATGGCTCGACTCAATGAGCAGCAGCGGCGCACCCTGCATGTGCTTGCCTACATGATGCTGCGCATGGGGCAGGAGGCGAGGGCAGGCAGGATATATGCCGCTCTGGCGGCGCTTGCGCCGGAGCAGGGGCCTGACAGGCTGGCCCTTGAGGGGCTCGCCGCCCTGGCCATTTCCCGGGGAAACGGGGCAAAGGCGCTGGAATACCTGCGCGGAGCCATGGGCGGAAGGGTGCTTTCCTCCCGTCAGGCCGTGCTGCATCTCATGAAGGCCCAGGCTCTCTGGCTGGAAGGGCGCAGAGAGGAAGCCCGCGCCGCCCTCGATGAATATCTGTTCCTTGTCGGAGGAAAGAACGCATGAGTCTGATGGAAAAGGCGTCGCGCGGCGTCGGTCTGATGACCAGACACAACGACATTACCATGGTCATGCTGCTCGTGGTGGTGGTGGCGCTCATGATCGTGCCCCTGCCCACGCCTCTTGTGGATACGCTCATCGGCGTGAACATGACCTTGTCGTTTCTCATGCTCATGATGTCCATGTATGTGAAGACGGCGCTGGATTTTTCCTCCTTCCCCACCATGCTGCTCTTTACCACGCTTTTCCGCGTGGGGCTGAACATCACCACCACGCGACTCATTCTGCTTCAGGCCGACGCGGGCGAGATCATCTTCACCTTCGGTGACTTCGCCCTGGGCGGCAACTTCGTGGTGGGCGCTGTGGTGTTCATCATTCTCACCATCGTGCAGTTCCTCGTCATCGCCAAGGGCGCCGAGCGCGTGGCCGAAGTGGGCGCGCGCTTCACTCTGGACGCCATGCCCGGCAAGCAGATGTCCATCGACGCGGACATGCGCGCGGGCGTCATCGACATGGCGGAAGCCCAGGAACGACGCAACCGCGTGCAGCTGGAAAGCCAGATGTACGGCGCCATGGACGGCGCCATGAAGTTCGTCAAGGGCGACAGCATTGCGGGCATGATCATCGCCGTGGTCAACATCGTGGGCGGCACCATCATCGGCATCACCCAGCACGGCATGACCGCCGGGGAAGCCATGCACACCTACGGCATTCTCACCATCGGCGACGGCCTGGTTTCCCAGATTCCCTCGCTTCTGGTGTCCATTTCCGCAGGTATTCTCATCACCCGTTCCGGCGACAGCGGCGACAACGTGGGCGCGCAGGTGGGGCAGCAGTTCTTCGGTCAGCCCAAGGCCCTGCAGATGGCCGGCGCCCTGATTTTCCTCTTTGCGCTCATTCCCGGCTTCCCCAAGCCGCAGCTTTTCACCCTGGCCCTTGCCGTGGGCGGCTTCGGCTATGTTCTGGAGCGCCTGTCCTCCGCCCCGGAAAAGAGGGACAGCAAGGCGGAACTCGCCCGTTCCCTTGCCCCGGCCACGGAAAAGAAGACCCGGCGCAGCACCGGCCCGCAGGACGATTTTTCCCCCACCGTTCCCATCATTCTGGATATTGCGCCCGACATCGGCGAATCCATGGATTACGACACGCTGAACGACGAGCTTTCCAGCCTGCGCCGCGCGCTGTATTTCGATCTCGGCGTGCCGTTCCCCGGCATCAACATCCGGCCCAATCCCGGTCTTCCCTCCCTGGGCTATGTGCTCAACCTCAATGAAATCCCCATGGCCCACGGCAGGCTGGTGAAGGGCATGGTCATCGTGAGGGAAAAGAAGGTCAACCTGGAACTGCTCGGCGTTTCCTGCTATGAAGGGGAGCCCTTCCTGCCGGATGTGGACCCGCTGTGGGTGGCCGATGGCGACAGGGCACGCCTTGAGCAGGCGGGCATCACCTGCATGCCCCATGCCCGCATTCTGGCCTATCACCTTTCTCTGCTGCTTTCCCGCCATGCCTCAAGCTTCCTCGGCATGCAGGAGAGCAAGTACCTGCTCGACCGCATGGAGGAGCGCGCGCCCGACCTTGTCCGCGAGGTGACGCGCCTTCTGCCCGTGCAGCGCATTGCGGAAATATTCCAGCGTCTGGTGCAGGAACAGGTGTCCATACGCGATCTGCGCAGCATTCTGGAAGCGCTCATCGAATGGAGCCCCAAGGAAAAGGATGTGGTCATGCTCACCGAATATGTGCGCAGCGCCCTGAAGCGGCAGATAAGCTACATGTATTCGCGCGGGCAGAACATGCTTCCCGCCATTCTCATGGATCCCTCTCTTGAGGAAACCATACGCAAGGCCGTGCGCCAGACTTCCGCGGGCGCCTTCCTTTCCCTCGACCCCGACACCTCGCAGCGCATCATCAAGGCCGTGGGCGAGGCCGTGGGCAAGCACAAGGGCAGCACGCAGAAACCCGTGCTCATGGCGTCCATGGACATACGGCGCTATGTGCGCCGCCTCATTGAAAGCAAGTATTACGAACTGCCCGTCATGGCCTATCAGGAAGTGACGCCGGAAATCTCGGTGCAGCCCGTGAGCCGCATCAGGATATAGGAGCAGGCATGAACAGCATTGCCATGGACTATGCAAGCCAGGCTCTGTATCTGGTGCTTGTCATTTCTCTGCCGCCCATCGTCATCGCCTCGGTCATCGGCATCGTGCTCAGCCTTGTGCAGGCGGTGACGCAGCTTCAGGAACAGACGCTGACCTTCGGCGTGAAGCTCATAGCCGTGGTGCTTTCCCTGTTCCTTCTGGGCGGCTGGATGTCCGGGGAGATTCTCCGCTATGCCGACGAGATATTCACCAGGTTCTATCTTCTTTAGCGGCGCCGGGAAGGGAAGGCCTTCCCCCGCACGCAGGGATGCGATGGACAAACAGCATACCGGAGGGCGTTGAGCATTGGATACCGGCCTGTTATGGGGATTTTCTCCGCAACAGCATCTTCTGGCGTTCCTTCTGGGAACGCCGCGTCTTTTCATGCTGCTGCAGACGGCTCCTTTCATGGGCGGCACGCTGGTGACGGGACAGCTCCGTTTCACCATTGTGCTGGCCTGCTATATGGTGCTGCACCCCATGCTGCTCGGGCAGCTTCCCGCCTGGGAGGGGCTTTCCCTTGTCTCCGGTCTGCACATGGGGGCGCTCATTGCCAAGGAAGTGTTTCTCGGCATGCTCATGGGCTTTCTGGCGGGCATGATGTTCTGGACCATACAGTGTGCGGGCTTCTTCATCGACAACCAGCGCGGTGCGGGGCAGGCCACGGAAACCGATCCTCTGGCGGGGGAGCAGACTTCTCCCACCGGATCCTTCTTTTTCCAGAGCGCCGTGTACGTCTTCTTCTCCACCGGGGCCTTTCTCACCTTTCTCGGCACCGTCTATGCAAGCTATGAGTGCTGGCCCGTGTTTTCCCTGCTTCCTTCCGGGCTTTTCGAGCGCCCCTCGCTTCCGTTGTTCTTCGCCGAAAAGGTGAGCGACCTTGCCCTCGACATGGTGCTTCTTTCCGGGCCCGTGGTGGTGGCCTGCCTGCTTACCGATATTTCCCTCGGCCTCATCAACCGCTTCGCCTCCCAGCTCAACGTGTATGTTCTGGCCATGCCGGTGAAGAGCGGCATCGCCTCGCTGCTGCTCATTTTCTATTTCAGCATGCTCATGACCGGGGCGGTGAGCATGTTTGATTCCTTTGGTTCCGATTTGCGCTATCTGCAGGTGCTTTTGCCATGAGCGACGAAAAGACAGAACAACCTACACCAAAACGCCTTCGTGAAGCCCGGGAAAAAGGCGACGTCTGCAAGGGGCAGGATATTGCGCCCGCGCTGACCACCCTTGCGGTGGGCGTGTACCTTGCGGCCAATGCGCAGAACATCTTCGACACGCTTCAGGGAATGGTGCTTGCGCCCATGCAGTTCATGTCCATGCCCTTTGGAGAGGCCATGGCCAAGGTTGCGCCGCTCATCATCCATGCATCCATCATCCTGGTGGCCCCTGTGGTGGGCATCGTCATGGGCGTGGCCTTTCTGAGCACCCTTGCGCAGACGGGGGTGCTTTTCGCCGTGAAGGCCGCCATGCCCAAACTGGAGAATCTGGACCCGAAAAAGTGGTTCCAGAAGGTTTTCTCCATGAAAAACCTCTTTGAACTGGTGAAGAATCTCATTAAAGTGACGGTGCTCGGGGGCGTGGTGTACATGGTGCTCCGCGACTATCTGCCCATGCTTTTCAGCATGCCGGAAAGCGGCATAGGCGCCATGTGGAAGGTCACGGGCTCGGCGGTGAACGATCTTGTGCTCATTGCGGCAGGGGCCTTCTGCATTATTGCCGCACTGGACTATCTGTACCAGCGGTACAAGTACAACCAGAACCACATGATGAGCAAGGATGAAGTAAAGAGAGAATACAAGGAGAGCGAGGGCGATCCGCACATCAAGAGCAAGCGCAAGCAGCTGCACAAGGAAATGCTTGCCCAGAACTCCCTTGACAACGTAAGAAAAGCGAAGGTGCTTGTGACCAACCCGACCCATTATGCCGTGGCGCTGGATTATGAGAAAGACAGAACGCCCCTTCCCGTGGTGCTGGCCAAGGGCGAAGGCTATCTTGCCCAGCGCATGATGGAGGTGGCGAAGCAGGAGGGGATTCCCATCATGCGCAACGTGCCTCTGGCCCGCGCCCTGTACCGCGACGGCACGGAAAACGCCTACATCCCTCAGGACCTCATAGGGCCTGTGGCGGAGGTGCTGCGCTGGGTGCAGAGTCTGGAACGCAGATAAGACCTGCCGGGGCATGCCGTGTGCTGCTGGCCGCCTGCGGACGAGATGCGGGGAAACATGGAGGGCGCCGTGCCGGGGAGCGCGGCGTGAAGGGAAGGATGAAAACGCCATTGAAGGAGAGAGAAGGTGGAGAATAAGGGGACGGACAGGCTGCTTCCGCTGCTGACGGATCTCTGCGGGGATCTGGCTCTGGGAAAACATGCCGATACGGATCAGCTTTTCGATCTGACCCGGGACGGTTCCGGGCCGGATGAGCTGGTGCGCCTTGCCGAAGCCTTCGGCATGATGCTGGTGCGCGTGGAAGCGCGCGAGTTTCAGAACAGCCAGCTCATCCAGCAGCTGCGCTCCAAGAATGCCGAGCTGGAAGCCCTGCACAGGGTGCTGCTGGAAAAGAACGACGAACTTCAGAAAAGCGTGGAGGCGCTGTATTCGCCCGGCAACGGCATCATAGGCCAGAGCGAACCCATGCGCCGCGTGTTCGATCTGGCCCGTTCCATTGCAAGGCGGCCCATCAACACGCTCATTCTCGGGCCCACGGGCACGGGCAAGGAAGTTCTGGCGCGTTTTCTGCATCATCATTCCCCGCGCAGCCGGGGACCGTTCATTGCGGTCAACTGCACGGCCATCCCCGATACGCTGTTTGAAAGCGCCATGTTCGGCATAGAAAAGGGCGTGGCCACGGGCGTGACGGCCCGCAAGGGGCTGGTGGAGGAAGCCAGCGGCGGCACGCTTTTCCTGGACGAACTTGCGGAAATGAGCCTTCCCAACCAGGCCAAGCTTCTGCGTGTGCTGGAACAGGAGGAGGTCCTGCGCGTGGGCAGCGCCACGCCCGTGCATGTGGACATCAACCTTGTTTCCGCCACCAACGTCAATCTGGAAGAGGCGGTGAAGGAGGGGCGCTTCCGCGAGGACCTCTTCTACCGCGTCAATGTGGTGGAACTGCGCCTGCCGCCCCTTTGCGAACGCGGGGACGACATCCTTCTTCTGGCGCAGTCCTTCCTGGAACGCTACTGCGCGGAAATGGGCAGGGAAAGACTCATGCTTTCCCCGGCCGTGCAGGGGATTCTTCTGCGTTATCCCTGGCCGGGCAACGTGCGCGAACTCAATAATGAAATGAAGCGTGCGGCGGCCCTGACTCCCGGCGGCGTGGTGGAGCTTTCGCATCTTTCCCGGAGAATTCTGGAATCCGAGGCGGGGAAGGAGTATCTGTGCCGCAGAGAGCAGGAAGGGGAGCCTGAGGCGCTGGATCTGCCCCTCAACCTGCAGAAGGCGGAAGAGCTCATCATCCGCCGCGCGCTGGAACTCTCCGGCGGGCGCAAGGTCAAGGCCGCCGAGCTTCTGGGCATCACCCGCGAGGGCCTGCGCAAGAAGCTTCAGCGCATGGAGGGGGAAACGGCATGAATTTTTCTCTGCGCAGCAAGCTTTTTCTGCTTGTGGGGTTTGCCATCAGCCTTGCGGCGGTACCCATCATTCTTTTCAGCCGCGCGCGGCTTCTGGAAAGCGGCATGCAGCGGGAGAGGGAATCCTTCGTCAATACCGTCATGCTGGTGGAAGACAGCCTGAGCGTCCGTTACCTGCACCTGCTCACCTCCGAGGTGGAATCGGTGCTGGCATCCAAGCGGAATCTGCGGCAGTACGCCGCCATGATACGCGACATGCTCCTTTCCGAACGTGAGGATGAGGTGATGCAGAGCCTTTCCCAGTGGCGGAAGGTGCTCATACCCGGCGGGGTGTACCTTGCCTTTTACGACAGGCAGGGCAACGAGGTACTCGCCGGCGACATTGCCAAGAAGATCATGGAGGAAGGCCGGCAGGACTTCAAGGGCCAGTCCATACGGTCCATGCTGGAACACCGCGATGCCGTTTCCGACGGGCAGTTCGCCATGGTGCGCCTGCCCGGGCCCGGGGATCAGGAAATTCCCGTGCTTGTCTGTTTCATGCCGGTGAAGAATCTGGGCACCCTTCTTCTGTCCGATCCTGTGGCCGACACGGAGCAGAGCGGAAAGCTTCTTGAGCGGCACATGGTGCTCGGCATACAGGAGCGGCTCGACAGCCTGGAGCTGAGCCGGGGCGCTTCCATTTCCATCATTTCCAACGACGGCCGCGTGCTTGCAGGCAAGGGAAGCCCCATGTCCCTTTCCGTCATCCCCCAAGACGTGCTGAAAAGGGTACGCAAGGGGGAAGTGCTGGAGGGCGACACGTCGGCCACGGCAAGGCCGGTGCTGTATCGTCTGGCCTACTTCAAGGCCATGAACTGGTATGTGGTGGCCGCCATTCCGCTTGAGTCCATCACGGCCCCGGCCGAGGCTCTGGCCAGACACCTGTTCGGCGTGGCGGCGGGCCTGCTGGTACTGAGCCTTCTCATCATGCTGGTGCTCACCATGCGCATCATTGCGCCGCTCCGTCTGCTCACCCGCAGGGCGAGGGAAATAGCACGCGAGGATTTCAGTTCCGAGAGAGGCGTCGGTTTTTCGGAAAATATTGTCGAAGGCCTGCCCGTGGAAAGAACGGATGAGGTGGGTCAGCTTGCCGGGGCCTTTGCCCACATGGTGAAGGCACTGGATGAGAACATACACCGCCTGGTGGATACCCTGGCCGTGCGTCAGAGAATGCAGGGCGAACTGAATGCCGCACGCGACATACAGATGGGCATTCTTCCCCCGCCGAACGGCGCGCCGAAAAGCCTGGGCTATTCGGCTGCGGCCTTCCTGGAACCGGCCAAGGAAGTGGGCGGCGACCTTTACGACTTCTTCACCGTGCCCGACGGGCGGCAGGCCGTGGTCATCGGCGACGTGTCCGACAAGGGCGTGTCCGCCGCGCTTTTCATGTCCATGACGGTGACCCTGGTCCGTTATGCCCTGGCGGAAGGGATTTCCTGCGCCGAAGCCATGCTGCGCATCAACGAGCGCCTTGCCGAAAACAACCCTTCCTGCATGTTCGTCACCCTGTTCATCGGGCTTTTCGATCCGGCCACGGGCAGGCTCGACTACGCAAGCGGCGCGCACTGTCCGCCCTTTGTGGTCAGCCCCGATCCTTCCGTGCCGGTGAGAATGCTTACCGAAACCAGCGGCCCGCTGGTGGGCGCCATGCAGGGGCTTGACTATCAGCCCTGCAGCGCCGTGCTTGCGCCCGGAGAATACTGTCTGCTCTATACCGACGGTGTTTCCGAAGCCATGAACGAAAAGCTGGAACTTTTCGGCGAAGACCGCATTGCCGCCGCGCTGGAAGGCCTGCGTGACGCTTCGCCCGACAAGGTGCTGCACGGCGTTCTGGAAGCGGTGAAGGAGCACCGGGGTGCGGCCGCCCAGTCGGACGACATCACCATGCTCTGTTTCCGCCGGGCCATGTCGTAAACCGGACGTCTGTGAAAACCATGAGGCCCGGCCTCCCTGCGGGGAGGCCGGGCCTTTTTATACGATGCTCCGGCATGCGGAGGAAAACGGGATGCGGCGCGCGGGAAGTGTGTGCCGTCGAGCCTCCGGGACGGTTTACCGCCCGGCCTTCAGGGGAAGGTACTCCGTCAGAAAGGAGGAGCTTCCGGGATCTTTCCTGAGGCCCACGCCTGCAAGTCCTGCATCGAGGGCGGCGCGATGTCCCGCCACGTCCATGGCCTTCACAAGCACCGGTGCGGCGTCTGTGTCGGCTTCGCCGCCGCTCATGAGGATGAGGCGTGCCTTGCCCCCGTATTTGAAGGCAAAGGCGCGGATGAACAGCCCGAGATTCAGATGCAGCTTCAGGCTTGCGGCATTGCCCGGCCATGCCGTGGCCATGGAGAGGGTGCGGCCGCTTTTGTCCGTGACGTGCATGTTCTCCCGCACAAGGCGTTCCGCAAGCTTTCTGCCCTGCATGTCGGGCCGTACAAAGACGGACTCCAGGTGCCGCACACGCGCAAGGCTTTCCTCCGGCACCAGTCCGTGCCCCAGATTTTCCGGGTCGTCCCTGTCCGGGAAGCGGATGACGCTTACCCCGGCAAGGCGTTGTTCTCCGTCGATGGCCAGCAGTATATGCCCCTGCCCGGCAAGAATGGGTTCGTAGAACTCCTTTTCATCCACGGCAAAGATTTCGCGGGAGGGCAGGGCGGCTTCCACCTGATGTTCCAGGCGTACCAGGTCCTCCAGATCCTCCCTGTGCGCGGAGCGGAAAAGAACGTCGTTCATGCGTCCTCCGAAACTACGGGCAGCGCGCGGGAAGTGAGTGCGCGGGAGAGGGAATGATAATCCAGGGCGAAGGAAAGAGCCGTGCCTTCGCGTATGCTTTCCGGGCAGTCGCTCACGTCGAAGGAGGAGTAGGCCGAAGAGGCACCGCAGAAGACCATGCCCGGCACGGGGGGAATGAGCGCTTCCGGAGCGGTATGGAAGTGCCCCACGTCCAGAAGCGCCAGCGTGCGTCCGTTCTTCACGCGGCATTCCAGCACATGGGCCTCCAGACGGAAGGCATCCTGCCGTGTTCCCGGCACAGGCCGTCCTGAGAGGGGATACACGCCGAGCATGATGCCCGTGCCGCAGCGTATTTCTCCGATGGCGGCGGGCAGGGGGGCGTGTTCCGCAAGTTCCAGCACGTCGGTGCCTCCGGCGGAAACATCGGCGTCTTCCACGCAGTATTCACGCACGCGTTCAAGCTGTTCTGCGGCAAGATTCAGAAGCTCCGGGGTGGGAGCCTCCTTCGACAGGCAGGCGAAATTGACGGAAAGACCGCGCAGGGGCATGCCGAGGCGGCGGATGTCCCGGCAGAGCCCGGGAAGTTCCCCGGGCAGAACGCCGTCGCGGCCGTCTCCGACTTCCAGCGGGATGCGTATTTCGGGCATCGGTCCTCTGCACGCACGGCGCAGCATGGTTGCGGCATACAGGGAACTGACATAGACGCAGCTGCATTGCGCGTTTTTTTCCGCAAGCTGGGGAGAGGGGGCATAGACGTGATGCAGGCTCACCCCGGCAGGGCGGGGAAAATCCGCATCGGGCCAGGCCACGAGGCCGAGCCTTTCCACGGAAGATTCCGCAAGCAGGGAACAGACAAGCTCCGCATGAAGCGGCGCTTCCTTGAACACGAACATGCACGCCGCACCGGCGCGACGGCACAGCGCGTGCACTGCGGCAAGGTTATGCCGCAGTGCACGCCGACGGAGAAAAAGAAGGGGCATCAGGATTCCTTTGAAGAGGGGCGCGTGAGATTCATGGCGGCGAAGAGCAGCGCGGCAACGCCGGTGAAGACGGCAAGCACGGTGATGCCCGTGCGTGCGTTCCATACCGACATCATGATGCCGAGGCTCAGCGGGCCGAGAACCTGACCTATGCGCATGGCCACATTGTAGAAGCCCATGGTGCGGGCGCGGCCGAAGCTCTGCGCCGCGGGCAGGGAAAGGGCGTAGGCTCCCTGTCCGTTGGAAGCTATGGCCGTATTCACGGCCAGAAGCGCCACACTGAGCATGGCGGCGGGGAGTCCATCCAGCACAAGAAGGGCCGCAAGGCTGAGCACCACGATGAGCATGGAAACCACGAGCGGGGGCACCATGCTCTTTGCCTTGTCCAGAAGCGAGCCGAAAAGCGGCCCGGCGAACATGACGATGACGCAGTACAGCAGGAAGACACGGCCGATGGTGGCGGGGGATGTTCCGGCCTGACTCAGGGAAAGAGGCATGAAGAACTGGAACAGGCACACCGTGATGAGGGCGTTGGGTATGATGAAGAAAAGCAGCAGGGAGCCCATGCGCCTGTCCGAAAGGAAGGCGAAGGCCTCGCGGAAGCTGAGGCGTGCGGCGGAACTTTCCTCACTCTGCCAGGCTTCCCGCGGAAGCAGACGGGAGAGCACGACAACGGTGATCACGAGCATGACGGCGGAGGCCGGGAACACGGCATGATAGCCGAGTCTGTCGGCAATGAGGCCGCCCATGGTGCTGCCGCACAGCGTGCCGGCATAAAGACCTGCGAACATGAAGGCCAGATTGTGCGCCCGCCGGCTTTCCGAGGAATGGGCGATGACAAAGACCTGCGCGGCCAGGTTGATGAAGCCGTAGCCCAGACCGGACATGCCCCGGGCGAGAATGAAGGGCAGGGCGGAAGGGGAAAGCCAGCTTGCGAACGAACCCAGGCAGGCCAGCGTCACACCGGAAAGCAGCATGGGCTTCCAGCCGGATTTCTGACTCCAGAAACCTCCCGCGAACATGGCGAGTCCCGCCATGAACAGTTCGCAGGAAACAGGCAGACCGGAAACCACGTCGGGCGGCAGACCGAACAGATCAAGACCCAGTTCCCCTATGCGGATGGGCACATAGGACATGGACATTTCCGTGGCGAAGAGGCACGCGAAGATGATGGGCCGCATGAAGGCGGGCGAGGATGCCATGGTCTTTATTCCGGAACCGCTCATGAGCAGCAGGAAAATGAGTTCCGAAAGGAAGAGAGCAGCCACCACGGTCATGGTCAGGTTGTCCAGCATGACGGAAAGCAGGTTGCTTTGCATGATGGACGGGTCCATGATCACCTGCACGCTCCCTGCGGGGGAACCGTCGTCCGGGTGCGTTATGGCAAGCTTGACGGGGGGCTGCTTTTCGGTCAGGCGCTGCCAGTCCTGCGCGTCCAGATAGCCGTTGGCGGCTGCGGCGGCATGGAGGTTGCCGGTGACATCGAACACGGCCATGCCGAGGGTGGAAACATGCTGCTGCCTTTCCATCATCCACACTTCCATGCCGTGAATATTCCTGACGGGCAGGCCCATGCCTGCGAGGCGTTCCAGATCCCATGTCATCTGGCGGCCGAGCTGGTTGCCGGTATGGATCATTTCCTCTTCATAAAGGCGGGAAAGGGGCGTGTGAAGCAGAAAGAGAAAAAGAATCTGCCCCAGAATAAGCGGCAGCATGAAGCAGACGCGCAGTTTCAGGCCGGAAGGCGTTTTGTCCGTTCCGGCAGGAAAGACCAGAAAGCGCATGAGCAGGGCAAGAAGCAGACATTCTCCCAGCGATACGCCGAGAAAGATCCACAGCTGGCTCTGGGCCGCATGGGCGATGATGGTGGAAATCCGGGCCTTGTTGAGCGCCAGGAACACATGTCCGGCTATGGCGTCCTGCCTGCCGGAGATGGGGCAGGTGGTCCAGAAGCTGTCGTCGGTGGAAAATTTCTGCACGCTGCCGAAGACGGCCTTGGCATCCGGGGGCGTGAAAAGCTCGGGGGAGCCGTTCTTGTCCCACTGGAAGATGACCCTGCCTGAGGCGTCGGTCACGGCAATGTTTTCCGCTTCCGTGCGGGTGCGGTAAAGGGAAAGGAAGCGTTCCACCGTCTGCGGCCGGAGGCTCTTGCCCACGCGCACGAGAAGGCCCAGGTGATCGGCAATGTCCCGGCACACCAGTCCGTTTATCTGAAATACCGGTTCCTGATACTGCTTGTAGAGCGCGGAGAGCATGAGTGCGCCATAGAGAAGCTGAGCGCAGAGCAGGGCGAGAATGCCCCCCGTCAGAAGCCTGCGAAGGCGCAGATCAGTCATGATTTACCGCCGGAATCTGCTGATAGATTTCATCCACGGCGGCGAGAATTTCCAGAGGAGGGTTCCAACCTATGCGCATGGCCGTTTTCAGGTTGATGGCCAGCCCCAGTTCGGGTTCAAAGATCTGGCTCACTTCCCCGGGCTTCTTTCCTCCGATGACGGCGGCTATGGCGTCGGCCTCAAACTGCCCGATATCCGCAAAGCTTGCCTGGGCAAGGCTCATGAGCACGCCGTATTCCACAAGCTGAGGGCCGGCCTGGGCAAAGGAGGGGATGCCGGCCTCGATGACGGGCACCATAAGCTCCGGAATCCTGTCCATGGAGGTGGAGGTATAGGTAAGGTAAAGAGCGTCCGCTTCCCTGGAAAGTTCCTGCACGCATTTCTGAAGATTTTTGAAGGCCATCTCCGGATCAGGGAGATCCAGCGGGGCGGAGCGCAGCACCAGCTCGATGCCGAGATCCTTCGCCGTCTGCTCTATTTCGTCCATGGCGGCGGTGTTGCGGCCTTCGGGCGTGTCTTCAAACGGTACGCCGAGCTTTTTGAAGTGGAAGATTTCGTGGAACATGGAAATCTGGCGGCGGAAGCGCCCGGGCTCAAGCTGGGCATGGACGTTGTCCTTGCCGGAATCTTCGGCGGAATCGACGATGCCCGCGCTCACGGCGTCGGTCACGCTCATGGAGAAGACGGGGATACCCAGATCTTCCGAGCACATGTCAAGCCCGCTCCAGGTGCCCATGGCGATGATCATGTCCACATCCTTGCGGTTCCGTACCCGTTCGATGATGGATTCACGGATGCTCTTGCGGGCCACGGCGTCCCATTCGGCGGAGTAGTGGCCGTCGCGCAGAAATTTGATGCGTCCTCTGGCATGATCGGCCAGCCACAGCCACATGGCGCTGGTGGATTCCGTGTCCTTGGGAATGGAAACCTGGCCGTTGTCGATGAGCCCCAGCTTTTCCAGCCCCCGCGCCGTCTGGGCAAGCGTCTGCTGGTAGTTGGAAAAAGGCCCGCCTTCCACATACAGCACACGCCAGACCTTTTCCTCTGCCTGGGCGTGACCGCTCCCGGCAAGAAGCAGAAATAAAAGAACAAAAAGCAGGGAACGGAAGGTGCGGAAAGTTTCAGGCATGACAGACCTCGCAGGAATTGGGAAAAACATACGCAATCTGCCCGCAAAATACAATGTTCAGCAGCGGCAAAATACCGGGAGGCAGAGGCGGCGCATCGCAGGCAGGACTGCTGCACCTTCAGAGAAGGGCCTGCTCCCGGGGAGGAAGAGAAGGCTGCGGCTTCGGTTCCACAATGAGCCCTTCCGCTTTCAAAAGAGAGAAAAGCTCCGCAACATCGTGCGCTATCTGCTGCTTCTCTGCATGAGGAAACGCTTCCTGCAGCAGAAAGGCCGCTTCCGCTTCGCTCAGGGGCTCTTCCAGCAGGTTCCAGAGCGCTTTTCCCAGGCTGTTCAGCCCGTAGACGCGGTCGGAAGCGCCGTCCAGCAGAAAGGTGTTGCCGTGCTTCACCCTGAGCCGTGTTCCGGGGGCCTGAATGAAGCATGTTCGGGAAAGGGGGCCGCGCTGCTGCTCTGCCGGAGAAGGAAGGGGGAATCCGGCCGGGGGAAGCGGTGCCGCGGGCGCGGAAGGCGCCGCCTCAAGCCGGTGCAGCAGGGCGTCGCAGGCCTCGTCGAGGTTCGAGTAGCGGAACATCAGCGCGGGAATTTCCCGTATCAGCTGAGAGGCCTGACTGAGCACGGTTTCCGCGGAGCCTCTGCGCATGACATAGTGCGGCAGAAGCTGCATCAGGCCGGAACGATGCTCCAGAGAAAGGAAACGGGCGCTTTCCGTGCCCCGGCGTTGGAGTATGACGATGTGCGTGGGCAGAGCACGCTGCCCGAACGGTGCGCAAAGGCCGCAGGCCGCCTGCAGATACTGGTAGCGGTCGTCCCGTATGCCTTTATATGTCCGGGCAAAGGCGGCAAGGGCCGCAGAGGGCGGCAGAGGGAGCCTGAGGCGCGGCGGAATGCCGAAGGACAGCAGTTCCCCCTGCGGAGTGACGCCGATGAGATCGTCCCCCAGGCTGAGATGCCCCTGCGCCATGAGGCGTGCGACAAGAGTGCTTTTTCCTGCGCGGTTGTCGCCGAGCAGCAGCACCGTGTTTCCGCCGATCTGTACGGCGGCCGCGTGCAGGCATGTCACATCCGGGTGTTCTTCGCCGAAGGCGGCGACAAGTTCTATGGCCAGGCTGCACAGTGCGCTTGCCATGGTCGGTTCATGCAGCGGTTCCGGCAGCCACGGCGCGCGTATGTCGTAGCCCTTTTCTTCCCGGCCGAAGGCGCGCACATGAATGACGGCCCCTCCTGGAGACGGGGCTACCTCTTCATGCGGCCAGCTATGAAAAAAGCGCCGCACCTGCCCGAGAAGCATGGGACAGCGGAAAAAGCGCACAGGCTGTTTCAGACCTGCGAAGAGAAGATCCGTCATGGTTTCACCCTGCGCCGGAACAAGGCCCGGCGTATGCCCCTTTTTCCGGCCGCGTGATGCCCGCAGGCCCGCTTTTTAACGATGTGTTTCCGGCAGGGAACGGTGAAGGAGCGGCCGGGCAGCGCGCGGGCACGCAGGTCCCGTGGGCCTGCCGGGGAGAAGGTTTCGTGTGCAGATGGCGTGTGCGGCCTGCTTTTCTGCCGGACAGCGGAGAGCCGGGAGGAGGGGGGATGATGCCAATCCCCTCTCCTCAGACTTCACAAGGGCGGGCACATGGCGCGACCTTTTCCCGTCCGGCAGTTTCCTTCAGCAGAAGGCGCAGGGCGGAAGGCCGGACATGTTCCCGTGAGAGAAGGCCGGAACGCCCGGTTTCTTACATCGGGAAGCGCGGAGGCGGAGGCACGGGCGGCCTGCCGTTACGGGAAGGCCTGCTCGGGCGGCTCGGCCTGGAACGCCTGCTGGGGGGAGAAGGTCTGCTCGGGCGACTGGGCCTGGAGCGTCTTCCGGGAGGCGAGGGACGCGAGCGCCGGCTGGGCGGGGAGGGGCGCCGCGAGGGGCGGCTTCTCCGGGAAGGAGGGCTGGCGGCCAGAGCTTCGTTGACGGAAAAAAGCGCGGGGACAGTGTACACGACGCCGGCTGCAGCAAGAGCGGCCAGTACGCGCCGACGCTGCTTCCTGAAACTTTCGTTGCGGGATGTCTTTTGGCTGTTCATCGTTATTCCCCATGTCTGAGGTTTTCTGCTTTTCCTTCAGAATATTCCGAAAAAGATTCTCTGGTCAAGGAGTCTTCTCTTTCATTTTCTTGCGTTTTCCTGCAGAAATCCATGCTGATATGGTACTGTCGTCATCATGATGCCGATGGAGGGAAAACTGTTTCCGTAACACGGCAGTGTATCATGCCGAAAACAGGGAAAACGGCGTTTTGTTTTGCAGGCATGGGAAAGCAGAGTTGCCGCAGGGCACGGCCCTGAAAGGAGGGCGTACACGGTGATGCCGTTCCGGCAAGGGGAAGCGTGTATGAGCAGAGATGCGTGTTCAGCGCCGTGAGTGTTTTTTAAAGGATTTTTCCCGGAGGGGTGGCGTTACCGGATGGCTGTGGCCGGGCAATGCCTCTGCCCGGAATGTGGTACTGCATCCGGGGAGGGAAAGAAGGATATTCCGGGCAGGCCTTTGCCCGGGTGCGGATCTGAGCACCGGGAAAACGGAGCCGGAGAACCTCGTGATGGGGGAGGGCCTCCTCGGAGCGGGCAGAGATTGCCCGGACCCCGGGCAGAAAGGCGGAAGGAGAGACTCCTGCCGGAGCCTTTAATATAGGTACTAAGGCGACGGGCGCGCCCGAGGTGCTCATTTTTTCATGAGGGGAAGAAGCAGGTACGGCCCCTGTTCCTGCGAGTTGTC
>NZ_CALUWY010000004.1 GCF_944324615.1 uncultured Mailhella sp. | reverse complement strand
GAAAGTAGCGTTTGATACGAGCAATCTGTTCATGAGAAAGATAAAAAAGTTCCTTCATGGCATCCTCCCTATGCCGATAATAAGAACTTTTTACCCTTTTGGCAATTAATGAGTCCTGAGCCTAGATCTGCGCGTTCAGCGCGGTAAGCACCACCTGCCTGTCTTCGTTGAAGCTCAGCTCAAAGGCCTTGCCGTATTTCGTGAGAAAATCGTTGTCGGCAATGAAGGGGACATCCTCCACGACAATCTTTTCGTCCTCATCCTCATCCATTTCATCCATGCCCAGACCGAGCACGATCTTGCAGTGTCATCCGCCCCCGACTTTGTATTCACGAAGGCGCACGCAGGCTTCCTCATCCTCGTCTTCCAGCATGGCGCGGAGCTTTTCCAGCATCTCTTCGCCGATGGTCACGGTAAACATGGTCAGCATCCTCTTTTATACGATAACGGTGGAAAGGCCGTGCCTTGCAAAACGCTCGCGCACCCTCTGCAGAGCCTCCGGCGTGTACTGCTCCACTGCCGGGAAGGGCAGGGAGAGCGCCGCATACTTGTTGCGGCCGAAGGCGTGACACGGCATGATTTCTATTTCATGGCGACCGAAGGTTCCGAAAAAGTCCGCCATGGCAGTGATGTTTTCCTCGGAGTCATTAAGGCCGGGCATGAGCGGCATGCGGATATGCACTTCCCTGCCGGAGAGAAGCGCCGCCCTCATGTTGCGGAGAATAAGGGCGTTGTCCTGCCCCGTGAGGGCCTTGTGCTGTTCGGGGTCCATGTGCTTGATGTCGAAAAGGAAAAGATCCGCCATCTTCAGGACCTTGTGGAAACGCTCCTCCGGGCAGAAACCGCAGGTGTCCACGGCGACGTGCCAGCCTTCCAGAACCGAGGCTTCCACAAGATCCAGAAAGAACTGACCGCCGGAAGTGGGCTCCCCGCCGCCGAACGTGACGCCGCCGCCGGAATTTTCATAAAAAAGCGCGTCCTTGCGCAGTACGGCCATCACCTCTTCCACACTCATGAGCCGTCCGCTCATTTCCCTTGCCCTGGTGGGGCATACCAAGGCGCAGGCGCCGCAGTCGCGGCACTGTTCCCTGTCCAGGCGGGAAACGCCCTCTTCCATGGAGGAAGCGCCGGAGCGGCAGGCTCTGACGCAGGCGCCGCAACCCGTGCAGAGGTTGCGGAAGAAAAGCAGCTGGGGAGTGAAAAGCTGGGATTCGGGATTGCTGCACCAGAGACAGTGCAGCGGGCAGCCCTTGAGAAACACGGTGGTTCTGATACCGGGCCCGTCCTTGGTGGACATGCGCTGAATATTGTACACGGTTCCCTGGCTCATGATCCTTCCTCCCCGAAGGCGGCCGTTTTGCGGGCCGGAGGATGTCTTTCCCACCCATCCTCCGGCCGGTTGTCTGTCATGGGCGGAGCCGCTGCTCCGCCCGCTTCTGTGCCTCAGGCTTTCCTGCGGTCAGCCCGCATATTCCGTGCGCTTGATGATCTCGTTCTGCACACCGCGGTCGAGGCGGGTGAAGTAGGCGCTGAAGCCGGCCACGCGGACCACGAGATCCTTGTATTCCTGCGGGTTGTCCTGCGCATGCTGCAGAGTGTCGGAGCTGACGCAGTTGAACTGGATGTGCGAGCCGCCGTAATCGCAGTAGGTCTTGATGAGCGCAATGAGATTGCGCGCGCCCTGCGGGCCTTCCAGCGCGGAGGGCAGGAACTTCACGTTGAAGTGGTTGGCCCCGTAGCGCACGGTGTCGATGGCTTCCGCGCCGGACTTGATGAGCGCGGTGATGCCTTCGTGGTCGGTGCCGGGCATGGCGGACACACTGCCGTCGGTAAGGGCGACGCCCGCCTTGCGGCCCGTGGGCAGAGCGCCCATGAGCGAACCGAAGTAGTTGTGGTACGAGAGGGAATAGGCATCCAGGGGCGTTCTGTAACCGAAGCAGTCCGGGCCGATGGAGCTGTGGATTTCGTCCACGTCATGGTAGAAGCGCTGCACGAAGGCCTCGATTTCGGGATAGTCGTTGCCGTGCTTGGGCGCTTCAAAGCACATCTTGCGGATGTCTTCGTAGCCTTCAAAGTTGGCCTTGAGCGCTTCCAGAAGCTGATCCATGGTGATCTTCTTCGTGTCGAACACCAGATGCTTGATGGCCAGCAGAGAGTTGGCGGCATCCACACCGGCGGTCATGATGGGGTTCACCTGCGGATAGCGGGTGCCGCCGGCTTCCTCGCACATGCCCTTCTCGATGCAGCCGTCGTACATGACGGAACGGAACACGCTGGGCACCACCTGCAGACGCGCCATCTGGCTGAGGTCGGAATGGTGGCGGGAAATGGTGAACAGGTGCCTGAGCTGTTCCTTGCAGGCTCCGTACAGTTCTTCAAAGTCCTTGAATTCGCGCGGATCGCCGGTTTCCACACCCACCACCTTCTTGGTGGAGGGGTCCTTGCCGTTGTTGAGCAGAAGTTCCACCACCTTGGCCAGGCAGGGCTGGTCTTCCTGCGTGATGAAGCTTCCCTTGCCGCAGATGCCGGTGGACACGCAGCCGTAGTTGCCGCAGTTGCGGGCGTCTTCCAGGGTGATGCCGTCCTTATACTGGGCGAAGCGGGCGAGGTTGCGCTCGATGACCACGGTGTTGTTGAGAATCTGGGGCTGGCCGGAACCGCCGCGGATGCACTCCACCACCTTGTTCAGGTACGAGGGCTTGAGCTTGGGATGATAGAGCAGCGTCAGCGTGGGCTGAATGCCGCGCATGCGGATCTGCGTTTCCAGCAGCAGTTCTTCCAGCTCGGTGCTGGCGTCGCGGCCGTCGGCATCCACACCGCCGATGGTGATGGTCTGGCCGGTATGGCCGGACAGGGTCTTGGCATAGGAGCCGCCCTGGTATTCGCCGAGTTCCATGTGCTTGATCCACTGGAACTTGAGCAGAGTGATGACCTGCTCCCGGGTGAGCTTTCCTTCCTCGATGTCCTTCTTGTAGAAGGGGTACATGTACTGGCCATAACGGCCGGGAGAGGTGGCGCAGGCCATCTGTTCCACTTCAATGGCCAGATGCACGAACCAGAAGGACTGGATGGCTTCGCGGAAGTTGCGGGCGGGGTATTCGGGCACGCGGCGGCAGATTTCCGCGATTTCCAGAAGTTCGGCCTTGTTCTTCGGATCGGTTTCAGCTTCGGCCGTCTTTTCCGCAAGCTCGGCATAGCGGTGGGAATGGGCGATGACGGCTTCCACGGCCACGATCATGGCACGGTAAAGGTCGTGACGTTCCTTGTTGTCCAGGGTGGTGGGGCAGTCGCGCAGGCGCTGTTTCAGATCATCGACCACCCAGCGCAGGCCCTTGTTGAGCGCCTTGGGGTAATCGGCAATGCCGGAACCGGAAGCCACGCTCACGTTGTCGTAGTACATGCCCGCCTTGGAATACTGCGCGGGATTCACCCCGTACTTGTCCTTGTACATCTTGTTGTTCAGGGCGATGCAGGTACGGTTCTTCCACTTCTTGTACACCTTTTCCAGAAGCTCTTCCGTCTCCTGGGGAATCTTCATTTCCCCGAGGGAGGTCATCTTGGCGAGCTGCATTTCGTCCTTGATCCAGGAAACGTTCCATTCCGGATAGGGGATTCACGCCGCAGCGAATGCCCGTGAGCGTGCCCACAATGGGGTTGCCGTCGAGAAAGATCTTCTTGGTCAGAAGCACGCGCTCAAAGAGCTTTGCACGGATGTACAGGGTGGATTCTCCGGCAAATTCCTCGTACACGTCCAGAAGGCAGCGAAGCCTTTCCGGGTCCATGACCTGGGGGGCGGTCATGAGGAAGTCCTTCAGTTCCGAGACGCGCTGTTCGGCAGTGTCCCAGTTGATGGCGTAACCCTGCCCTTCCACGGGGGCAGAGGGAGTGAACTCTATGACGGACATGGGTGTCTCCTGTTGGAAATGTTAGAGGCCGGGGAAAAATCGCTTGCTTGTGCCCATGGCAATGCACAAAGCGTGCCAAAATTCCCATGCTATATATAACATATTGAAATAATACTATTTATTATGATTTTCCCGCGTGTTTTTCCCGGTGAAATTTTTTCGAGGCTATAAAAAAACTTTCTTTTTAGAAAAGAATTTTTATACATGGGAAAATTTTATCACTCTTTCCCCAAAGAGAGGATTCTCCCATGTTCATCGGTACGGATACTTTCACCAATGTCAGCAGGTCGACCGTGATGAGCCCTGCCATGCGGTCGGTATGGGATCGCATGAGCATAGGAGTGGCCGTGGTGGACGCCACCGGCACCTGTGTCTACATGAACGACATCCAGCGCAGGGTGGACGGCTTCACCGGATCGGTGGTGGGCAAGCACATCACCGAGCTTTATGTGCCCAACGAAATGGACTGCATCCCCACCATGGAATGCCTGAGCCGGGGGGTGCCGCTTTTAAGGAAGGCCTACTGGTACAAGACCATCAACAATTCCCTGTTCTCCTCGGTGACGGACTTTTTCCCGCTCTTCGAGAACGGCCGCAAGGACGGCGTTCTGGCCTTCACCATCTGGGTGGACAGCGCGCTTCTCACCGGGGAGACGCGGGCGCGCACACGCCCGCCCGCGCCTTCCAGCGAAGACACAAGGTACACCTTTGAAAGCATCATCGGGCGCGACCCTGCCCTGCGCGGAGCCATAAGCGACGCCAGAGTGGCGGCCAAAAGCGCCGTCCCCGTGATGATCTGGGGTGAAAACGGCACGGGCAAGGAACTTTTCGCCCAGGCCCTGCATGCGGCAAGCCCCCGGCGGCAGCGCCCCTTCATTGCCGTGAACTGTGCGGCCATCCCGGAAAATCTCCTGGAAGGCATCCTGTTCGGCACCTCGAAGGGCGCGTATACCGACGCCGGGGACAAGCCCGGCCTTTTTGAAAAGGCCGACGGCGGAACCCTGCTTCTCGACGAGCTCAACTCCATGCCTCTCGGCCTTCAGGCCAAGCTTCTGCGCGTGCTTCAGGAAAAGAAGATACGCAGACTCGGGGCCCATACGGAAAAGGATGTGGATGTACGCGTCGTCAGCATCCTGAACGAACCTCCGCTCACCGCCGTGGAAAAAGGCATACTGCGCAACGACCTCTACTACCGCCTCGCCGTGGTGGGCATCTGCGTTCCGCCCCTGCGGGAGAGGCGCGAAGACATTCCCCTTCTGGTCTCCTCCTTCCTGCTGCGTCCGGAAAACGCGGCGGAGGATGTCCGCGTTTCCGACGCGGTCATGAAGCTTTTCTGGGAATATTCCTGGCCCGGCAACATCCGCGAGCTTCTGCACGTCATGGAAGGTTCCCTGGCCCTTCTCGGCGACCGCACCGTCATTGATGAAGACTGCCTGCCCCGCCAGTTCCGCGACGCCTGCTTCGGAAACCGCAAGGTCTCCACAGGCCTCGCCCCCATGGGCAAGGAACCCATCTCCGTGCCGGACGACTACCGCGACGTGAAGCGCAACAGCGTCATTCCCCTCAAGGAAAGGCTCAACGCCTTTGAATCGCGCTGCATCCGCAACGTACTGCGCGTCACCGGCGGCAACATTTCCAAGGCTGCGCGCATCATGGAGCTCACCGGCCCCGGCCTGCGCTACAAGATGAAGCAGCTCGGCATAAGCGAAGACGACTATTGATCCCGGAAAACGCCGGGAAAAACGCGCCGTTACAGGAATATTGCGCAGAAAAACCGCGCTTTTCCGTGCCGTGCGGCCGTGCCCCTGAAAAATCTCTTCCGCAGTCTCCGGCGCGCAGCTTCCCGCGCCGGAAAACCATGCGCGGCGCACGAAAAAGGCGCCGGCATACGCTTTCCCCGCTCAGCGCGGCTTTGCCGGGCCGCGCTGAGCGTTTTTTACCGGCGAATTAAAGAAAAAAATAACAAATCAGAGGCTGTTTCACCCTGCCGTTCCGGTTTTTCCCTTCTTTCCCTCTTCCCGTTCGCTCTTATTTTCACATTTTTCTTTCTAAAAAGAAAAAATTTTTTTCATTTTTTGTACTTTTCTTTTTCTCCGCTTTCAGGCAGTCTCGTGCACACATTTTTAATCCTTTGTTTTTCAAGGATTAGCGGGGAGTTCTCCAGAAACGGAATGTTGGCACGCTTTTTGCTTTCATGTTCCGCAACTCACATTTTCTATGGGCTCATCGCATAGAAAACCGCTTGCTTGTGTCTGTCCGCTGCATCGCTCCCTCAGGAGAGTACCCGCACAGAACTTCCTCTTTTGAAGCTTCTGTTTCCCCTACATCACTCAAGGGCAACGTCATGTCTGAAGCAAAACTTAAAAAATCCCTTTCTCCCATGCAGGTCTGCGCTCTCGCGCTGGGTTCCATCGTCGGCTGGGGCTGCTTCGTTCTTCCGGGCGACCTCTTTCTTCCCTCCGACGGCCCTCTCGGCACGCTGCTCGGCTTCCTTGCCGGTGCCATACTCATTTCCTTCGTCGGGGTATGCTACAGTTACATGGTCAAATACGCCCCCGTGGCGGGCGGCGCCTTCACCTATGCCTATATCGGCTTCGGGCCTACCGCGTCCTTCATCTGCGGCTGGGCGCTGGTCATAGGCTATGTGGCCATCGTCATGATAGACATTGCGGCGCTCTCGCTCATTTTCCGCTTCCTGTTCCCCGGAGTCTTTGAATTCGGAGAGCTGTACACCATCGCGGGATGGAAGGTGTACATGGGCGAAGTGCTGCTCATGACGGCCGGTACCTTTGTCTTCGGCCTGCTGAACTACCGCAGCGTGGGCATGGCGGGCAAGCTGCAGCTCATCCTCGCCTTCATGCTCACCTTCGGCATCATCGCCTTCTTCTTCGGCGCCAACTCCCTTGATTCCGCCGGTATCAGCAATCTCGTTCCCCTGTTTGCGGAAAACAAGTCCCAGGCCGCCTGCGTCATCAGCATCTTTGCCCTTTCTCCCTTCCTCTTCGTGGGCTTCGACACCGTGCCGCAGGCTTCGGAAGAATTCGCCTTCGATCCCGGCCGCTGCCGCAACATCATGGTCATTTCCATCTTCGTGGGCATGATGCTCTACGCCATGGTCATGCTGGGCGTGGCCATCGCCATCCCCTACCCTGAACTGCTGGCCAAGATGGAAGAAATGCGCAATGCGGGCGGCCATGCCTGGGCCACCGGCTATGTGGCCACGCTGGCCTTCGGCAAGTTCGGCTCCATCATTCTGGCCTGCGCCGTGTTCGGCGCGGTGTGCACCGGCATCAACGGCTTCTTCGTGGCCGCCTCCCGTCTGCTTCTCGCCATGGCCAGAGGCCGCATCCTGCCCGAATGGTTCGGCCGCATCCACCCCACCTACCACACCCCCTACAACGCCATTCTCTTCACCGCCATTCTCGCCCTGTTCACCCCCTTCGCCGGCCGTTCCGCCGTGGGCTGGACCGTGGACATGAGTTCCGTGGGCACCGGCATCGGCTACCTCTTCACCTGCCTCGTCGCCCGCCGCGCCATCCTGAGCAGCAGCAATGCCGCCGGAAAGAACCTCGGACTGTTCTGCTGCATCATGGGCACCATCTGCTCCATCCTCACCCTGGTGCTGCTGCTCACGCCCGGTTCCCCCGCCTACATCTCCTTCGCGCCCCGCTGCGTGCTGGCTCTCTGGGTGATTCTCGGCTTCGTGTTCTACTACTCCAACAAGAAGGTGTGGAGCGATCTTTCCACGGAAGAACTCTCCCACAACATTCTCGGCGGCGCCGACATCCCGGTGCTGTTCAAGAAAAATTCCCTTCAGAATCAGCCTGAAAAAGAACTTCAGGCCTGAGCAACACCCCGGCCTGCGGGCCGGGGTTTCCTCCCGCCGGCCTTTCCCCTGCGCGCCCGGGAAAGGCCGGCTTTTTTCTGAGAAGCTCCGGGCCGGACCGCTCCCGCTCTCCGGGACGCCGCCCCTTTCCGCCGCCTCCCAACGCGGGCGACAGCGCCCTCTGGAGAAAAGCATGGAATTCACTTCCCTCATCGTTTTTTTCTGCTGGTTCGCAGGGGGCTTCGTCTCCGGCGTCACCGGCATCGGGGGGGCCATGGTCGCCGTTCCCGTAGCCGCCATGTTCCTGCCCATGCACGAGGTCATTCCCTTAAGCTGCATTCTGAATGCCGCCATGGACGGAAGCCTTGCATTCCTGTACTTCCGCCACTGCCGCGTGCCCGCCCTGTGGCCGCTTCTGCTCGGCGCTCTGCCCGGTTCCTTTGCGGGCCTTGCCATGCTCCGCATGCTTCCCGGCGCAGTGCTTCAGGGCGCGGTAGGCATTCTTCTCATCGTCTATGTTCTCTGGCAGCGCGCGGCCAGACCCGGGGCCAGAAAAAAGGATTCCTGGATAGCCGGAGGCGCAGCGGGATTCGGCGCAGGCCTGCTCGGCACGGCCATATCCTTCGACGGACCGCCCGCCGGAGCCTATGCCCTGTACCGGGGCTGGGAACCGCGCGAAGTGCTGGGCACGCTCGGCATATTCTTCCTCATCCGCAGCCTCTTCACCTGCCTTCTTCAGGCAAAGGCCGGATTCTACACGCCCGAGGTCATAAGGTACGCCATGTACGGCATCCCCGCCTGCGTCGCCGGTGCGCTGTGCGCCTTCCCCGTGGTCAGACGCATCCGCGTGGATCTCTTCCGCAGGGCGCTCATGCTCGTCATCGCCGCCGCCGGGCTGGTCTGCCTGTGGCAGGCCTTTTCCTGAACCGCCTTGTGCGCCTGTAAAACTTTCTTACCAGCCGCGCCCCGGCAGGCGCATGGACGATCTGACATCTGCATTTCTGCTACCGGCGACCGTAAACGAGCCTCCGGCGTACGGGATGTTCAGCTGTTCTCCGAGTTTATCCCCGGCCGGTTGATACATGATGTACTCGGCTGTCTTTGCCTTATTCCTGCCTGCCGTGTCGACATGGTAGCCACGGCACCAGAACTCCCGATGACGGTATGTGCACTTCAGTTCGCCGAACTGTTCCCATATCATCAGGCGCTCTTTCCTTTCACCTATCCCACAAACGCCGACATACTCATCTTGGGCGGGATCTCAAGCAACCTATGGATGTGGTCGGGACAACATTCCGCTTCCACTATGTTCACGCCCTTCCGCTCACATAACTTTCGTCATATTTCTCCTATGACCCTTTTCTTCTCACCATGGAAAACCTGTCGGCGATATTCTGGTGCAAAGACTATATGATATTGGCAGTTCCGTTTCGTATGCGCCAAATTCCTGGCGTCACCCGTCGTGGCCTCCTTTGGATTTGCTTGAGGGCGCAATTGCCGGACCGCACCTCTTTCCCGGCAAATCAAAAAGAGGGTTTATCACTTACGCACAACTATAAGTTTTTTTGTACCCCCAACCTGGCTGCTTTTTTCTTTTAACCCAAAAGGCCCGGAGAACATGCTCCAGGCCTTTTTCCAAACACAGGAACAGCCCTATTTCAATGCCGCATCCAGCAGCATGCCCGCCGCAAAAAGAACGCTGAACACAAGAATGTTGCGGGAAGTGAGTCCGAGGCAGCGGTTGAGGGCACGGCCTTCGTATATCGACGACATCATGCTCCATACCCGGTAATGCAGCGGCAGGAAAAGAAGAGGCAGCAGTCCGGCCCAGAACAGGCCGTGAGGCATGAGGCAGAGCGCGAAGGCACAGGCGAACCCGCCCTGCGCCAGATAGTAGCGCAGGCCGAATTCCGCGCCGAAACGGGCGATGAGCGTTTTCTTGCCCGAAATCCGGTCCTGGTCACGGTCGCGGAAATTGTTGATGGTGAGCAGCAGATTGATGCATACCCCCACCGCAAGCCCCGCAAACGTGGCCTGCGGCGACCATGCCCCGGCCTGCACATAGTAGGTGAAGCCCACGGCCACCAGTCCGAAGAACACCACCACCATCACGTCGCCCCAGCCGTGCGCGGCCAGAGGATAGGGCCCTGCGGAATAGAGGTAGGCGCTCACAAGGCATATCAGCGCCACCCCCAGCATGCTCCAGCCGCCGTAAAAGGCAAGAGGAAGCCCCGCGCAGAGCGCAAGCCCGAGGTCGATGAGTATGCCGGTCTTCATCTTTTTCGGCGATATCCAGCCCTGCGCGCAGGCGCGGCGGGGGCCGAGGCGGTCCTCTCTGTCGTTGCCCTGTTCAAAGTCGCTCACATCGTTGATGAAATTGGATGCAATCTGCATAAGCACGGCAAAAAGCATGCACAAGAGCGCGGGAACGGGACGGAACACGCCGGCCCATACGGCGAGGGAACAGCCCACGAGCACGGGCGAAAGCGCCGCCGCGAGAGTTTTCGGCCTTGTCGCCAGCACCCACGCATACAACGAATCCCTGCGAACTTCATGTTCCATATCGCCACTCTCCCGCGGACACTCCGCATAATGTCATCTTGACGCCCCCTCGGGGGCGAGGGCAGAATAGCGCATCTCACAGGCAAAGAAAAGAAAACTTCCTCCGTCTCCGCATTCCCCTCCGCGAAGGCGGACAACCTTTACAAAGGCTTCTCATGGCGGCAGCATCCGGCAACACGACCCCGCGCGGCAAGGGCCGCCCCCGCAGTTTCGACAAGGACGCGGCCCTTCTCAAGGCGCTGGACATCTTCTGGCGGCGCGGCTACGAGCCCGCCTCCATTTCCGAACTGTGCTCGGCCATGGGCATCAACGCGCCGAGTCTCTATGCCGCCTTCGGCAACAAGGCCGGGCTTTTTCTCGAAGCCGTGGCCTTCTACGAAGAGAAATACTGGCTGGAACCTTCCCGCAGGTTCCTGGAAGAAAAGAACTTCTACCTTGCCGTGCACGATTTCTTCACCGAAGCGGCCCGTATCTTGCTTTCCCCCGACACTCCCTGCGGCTGCATGGTGGTGCTCGCGGCCGTGAACATCTCTGAAGAAGAAACGGACATCATTCAGGACCTGCGCAAAAGACGCCTGGAAACCAGGGACATGTTCGCCCGGAAAATACGGCAGGCCGTGGATGAGGGGCAGCTCCCGGCGGATACCTCCCCTGAAAGCCTGGCCTGCGCCTTCAACACCTTTCTGGAAGGGATGTCCCTTCAGGCCCAGAGCGGCATGAGCGTCAAGGAAATGGAAGCCATGGCCTCCTATGCCGTACGGATGCTGCCGAAATGGCGCAACCACCTGAAACAGCTCCCTGATTCCTCCGAGTAACCCCCCTTCATCATCCGATTTTTTCCCTTGGGGAAATATTTTTGTATCGGTTAATAAAAATATGTTGACTATTTTTATAGCAATCGATACAAATTTTCCATACCCATCAGGGAGGAACGCATATGAAACGGAACATCATCATTCTCAACGGCAGCCCGCGCAGAAACGGCAACACCTCCGCCCTTTGCGACACCTTCACGGAAGGGGCGGAGGGAGCGGGCCACAGCGTCACCCGGTTCAACCTTCAGGGGATGAACATACACGGCTGCCTCGGCTGCATGAAGGGCGGCAAAGATGAGGCGAGCCCCTGCGTACAGAAGGACGATATGGCTCTCATCTACCCCGCCTACCGGGAAGCCGACATCGTGGTTCTGGCCTCGCCCATGTATTACTGGGGCTTCACCTCCCAGCTCAAGGCCGCCTTCGATCGGCTTTTCGCCGTGGCGGAGCTCGATCCCCAGTACCGCAACCCGCATAAGGACTGCGTGCTTCTCATGGCTGCGGAAGGCGATTCTCCGGACAACTGGAAGCCCGTGCTTGACTATTACCATACTCTTCTTGCCCAGCTCGGCTGGCGCGACCTCGGCACGGTTCTGGCCGGAGGGGTGTTCCAGGCAGGCGACATTCTCAAAAACGGCGGACATCCGGCCCTCAGGCAGGCCCGGGAACTCGGCGCGTCCCTGAGCTGAAGACCTGCCGGAAACCGGCCGGTCTTCCTCCGATGACCCGGGCCGCGACAAAGCCGCGCCTTTCGTGCTGAGCGAAAGGCGCGGCCTTGTCTTCCGCCTGAGGCAACAGGGAATGTTCCCTGCAGGCCGAAAAGCCTCTCCCCCCTGTCCCGTCCGGCCCCGGCCTCCCCTGATGAATTGACCTTCCTTCCCGACAAAGGTATTCTTTTCAGCCGTCAGTCATTCAGGATACGCGGCGAAAACGCCGCTCCAACGCCGCCCGGCGCGCCCTGAACGCGCAGCGGCAAAACGCATGAGGCCCCCATGAGCCAGAACATCCCCGCCCCTGAAGCGGAACGCCCCCAGGGCACCGATTTTCTCCGCGCCCGCATCAATCAGGACAATCTCACCGGCCGCTTCGACGGACGCGTGCATACGCGCTTTCCTCCCGAACCCAACGGATACCTGCATATAGGCCACGCCAAGTCCATCTGCATCAATTTCGGACTGGCGAAGGAATACGGCGGTCTGTGCAACCTGCGCTTCGACGACACCAACCCCGTGAAGGAAGACACCGAATACGTCGATTCCATCCAGCAGGACGTGCGCTGGCTGGGCTTCGAGTGGGCGGGCGAAGTGCACTACGCCTCCGACTACTTCGATCAGCTTTATGAATACGCCGAAAAGCTCATCATGATGGGCAAGGCCTATGTGGACGAGCTTTCCGCCGACGAAATACGCGAATACCGCGGCACGCTCACCAGACCCGGCATCCCCAGCCCGTGGCGCGACCGCCCGGCAGAAGAGAGCCTCGATCTCTTCCGCCGCATGAAGGCCGGCGAATTCGAAGACGGCAAGTATGTGCTCCGCGCCAGGATAGACATGGCTTCGCCCAACGTCATCATGCGCGACCCCACCATCTACCGTATCCGGCACGCCTCCCATCACCGCACGGGCGACAAGTGGTGCATCTACCCGATGTACGACTTCACGCACTGCCTTTCCGACTCCATAGAGGGCATCACCCATTCCATCTGTACGCTGGAATTCGACAACAACCGCGAACTGTACGACTGGGTACTGGACACGCTGGGCGTCTACCATTCGCAGCAGATAGAATTTGCGCGCCTGCAGCTCACCTATACCGTGCTTTCCAAGCGCAAGCTCATACAGCTCGTGAAGGAAGGCTATGTGCGCGGCTGGGACGACCCGCGCATGCCCACCATTTCCGGCCTGCGCCGCCGCGGCTACACGCCCGAAGCCATCCGCGACTTCTGCTCGCGCATAGGCATAGCCCGTGCCGCCGACTCCATCGTGCACTACAGCCTGCTGGAATTCTGCTGCCGCGAACATCTCAACGCCGTCACGCCCCGCTGCATGGCCGTGCTCGACCCCGTCAAGGTGGTCATCACCGACTATCCCGAGGACAAGGTGGAGGAATTCGAACAGCCTCTGCATCCCGAAGATGCTTCCTTCGGCAGCCGCAAGGTGCCTTTCTGCCGTGAAATCTACATCGAACGGGACGATTTCCGCGAAGATCCGCCCAAGAAGTACTTCCGCCTCGCCCCCGGCGTGGAGGTGCGGCTCCGCTACGCCTATTACATCACCTGCACCGAAGTCATCAAAGACGCGGAAGGCAACATCGTGGAGCTTCACTGCACGCACGATCCCTCCTCCCGCGGAGGCTCCAGCCCCGACGGCCGCAAGGTCAAGGGGACGCTGCACTGGGTGAGCGCCCGCCATGCCGTGCCCACGGAAGTGCGCCTCTACGAACAGATGTTCACCACGGAGACCGACAGCGACATTGAAGAAGGCAAAACCTTCCTCGACTACTTCAACCCCGACTCCGAGAAGGTGGTCACGGCCATGGCGGAACCCTACCTGGCCACGCTCCCCGCAGGGAGCCATGTGCAGTTCGAGCGCGTGGGCTATTTCTGCGCCGACCCGGACGGCACGCCGGAAAAGCCCGTGTTCAACCGCACCGTGACGCTCAAGGACTCCTGGGCGAAAATAGAAAAGAAGCAATAAGCGGACAAGGGAGCGCCCTGCGGCGCTCCCTTCCGAAAAAAGGACTGCCCGAAGGAGGCATCATGTCCATTTTTGAAAAGAATCAGGCTCTGGCAGAGCTGTTTGAACAGCACAAGGCCCGCCTGTGCGAGGAAGAAGGGCTCACCGAGGAAGAAATACGCTCCGCCATCGAAGCGGGCACCATGGTGCTTCTCGGCAACCCCCGCCACCAGAACGTGAAGCCCATTCTGGTGGGTCAGCCCGCCCGCGTGAAGATCAACGCCAACATCGGCACCTCGCCCTTCCACTGCAGCGTGAAGGGCGAAATGCGCAAGCTGAACATCGCGCTGAAGGCCGGGGCCGACACCGTCATGGATCTGTCCATTGCGGGCGACCTGGACGACATCCGCAGGCAGATGCTGGAAGCCTGCCCCGCGCCCCTCGGCACCGTGCCCATGTACGGCGTGGCGCAGATCTACATCGACCGTGGGGAAGACCCGGCCACCATCGATCCTGAAGTCATCTTCGCGGACGTGGAAAAGCAGGCCGAACAGGGCGTGGACTTCATGACGCTGCACTGCGGGCTTACCCGCCAGGGCGCGGAATGGGGCGCCAAGGGCGGCCGCACCATGGGCATCGTGTCCCGCGGCGGCAGCATTCTTTCCCGCTGGATGCTCCGCAACGACAAGGAAAACCCCCTGCTCACCGAATTCGACCGTCTGCTCGACATCGCGCTGCGCTATAACGTCACCCTGTCCCTCGGCGACGGTCTGCGCCCCGGCGCAAACAGCGACGCGGGCGACGCGGCCCAGTGGATGGAAGTGATCATGCTCGGCCAGCTGGCCCGGCGCGGCCTGGAAAAGGGCGTGCAGTGCATGATCGAAGGCCCGGGCCATGTGAGCCTGAACGAAGTGGAAGCCCAGATCGTGAGCATCAAGAAGCTGACCAACGGCGCGCCCCTCTATGTGCTCGGACCGCTGGTCACGGATGTCACGCCCGGCTATGACCACATTGCCGGAGCCATCGGCGGCGCCCTTGCCGTGCGTGCGGGCGTGGATTTTCTCTGCTACCTCACCCCGGCCGAGCACATCACCCTGCCCGACGAGGAAGACGTGAAGCAGGGCGTCATGGCCTCGCGCGTGGCCGCACAGGCCGGTGAAAACGCGCTGGGCACGCCCCGCGCCAGAGCCAGGGAAGCCCGCATGTCCAGGGCCCGCATGGAACTCGACTGGGATGCCATGCGCGACATCGCCATCGACCCCGAGCTTCTGGAAAAGCGCCGCGAACCCCACAAGAATGAGGAAGCCTGCGCCATGTGCGGCAACTTCTGTGCCGTGCGCATGATGCGCGAGGGCAACCCCGCGGCCGTCGTGCCTTCCCACTGCCAGCATCACCATAAATAACGATACGCAGGCAAAGCCCGGAAGGGCCGCGCTTTTTCCCGGAAAGGCCGCATCGCACCGATGCGGCCTTTCTGCCGGAAGGATCAGAACATGTGCAAGAAAACGGCCGTCATACTGATATGCATGCTGATGATGCCCCTTTTCGGCGCGAATGCCTTCGCCGGAGCGGCGAAAGGCGGCAGAGAGCTGAGCGCACGCCAGGCCTTCGCTCTCATCCCCACGGAAATCTTTGAAAATACCCATTCTCCCCTGAGCGAGGAGGAAAAGGATCAGCTCGCGGAACAGGGCATCAGCGCACAGTGGATCATGACGAAGAGCCGGAAGGATGTTCTGCGCCTCGAATCGGCGGACGGCCTTTCCCGGGTGAATCTCCGCCTCTTCCGCTCGGACAGGGGCGCCGTGGCGGCCTTCCGCACCGAAGACGACGCCGGGGAATGTATTTCCGAGCTGTGGTTCATCAGCTCCGGCGGGCATGCCGCGCCCCTTCCCCTGCCGCCGGAACCTCCGAGCGCCGACTTCTTCCGCCCGGACCGCGAACTGCCGGGACGGCTTTCCGCAAGCTGCACCTTCTGCGTGTTCGCCATGGGGCTGGAGGCCCTGCCCTCCTTCACCTCCGACGGCATTCCCTGCGATCTTGCCACGGACAACGCCGTCTACTACCTCTGGAACGGAAGAAACTTCATCAAGAAGATAAAGCGCGTGACCGGAGAAAAAAACGGGCAGTAAGGCCCGTTTCCGCGTCTTTCCCTCAGGCTGTTCCGCCTGAGCCCACAAAAAAGGGGCGGCCGGAGCCGCCCCTTTTTTGCTGTCCTTCCCGTCTCCCGGGAAAAAACTCTGCGCGTCTACTTCACAATGGCCGTGCCCACGCCCTGATCGGTGAGCAGTTCCAGCAGCAGGCAGTTTTCCACGCGGCCGTCCACGATGGTCACCTTGTCCACGCCCTGGCTTATGGCGTTCATGCAGCAGTTGATCTTGGGGATCATGCCGCCGGTCAGGGTGCCGTCGGCCAGAAGACGCCTGGCATCGGCGGAATCAATGTGCTCGATGAGCTTTCCTTCCTTGTCCAGAATGCCGGCCACGTCGGTGAGCATGAGCAGGCGGCGGGCCTTGAGCGCTCCGGCCACGGCCCCGGCCACGGAATCGGCGTTGATGTTGTAGGTGTTGCCTTCCTCATCCACGCCCACAGGGGCGATGACGGGCACGAAATCGTCGTGAATGAGCGAGGTGAGAAGCTGCACGTTCACCTTCGTGACTTCGCCCACGTTGCCGAGGTCGATGATTTCCGGCGGCTGCTGTTCGCCGTGGCTGATGGTCATGGCGAGCTTGCGGGCTTCAAGAAGCATGCCGTCCTTGCCGGAAAGGCCCACGGCACGCGCGCCGGTCTTGTTGATGAGGTTCACCACGCTCTTGTTCACCGAGCCCACGAGCACCATTTCCACCACGTCCATGGTGGCCTTGTCCGTCACGCGGTGGCCCTGACGGAACTCGGACTTGATTTCCAGCTTGCTCAGCATCTCGTTGATCTGCGGGCCGCCGCCGTGCACTACCACGGGATGGATGCCCACGAGCTTGAGCAGGCTGATGTTGCGGGCAAAGGAAAGCTTGAGGCTTTCCTCAGTCATGGCATGGCCGCCGTATTTCACGACCACCGTTTCGCCATGATATTCTCGAAGGTACGGAAGGCTCTCGATGAGCACCCGCGACTGCAGGCGGGCCTGTTCCACAGGGTCGGCTGACATGGCCATATATGCTCCTTTGCCGGGCGGGCCCGGCCTTCATGGTTGACTGCGGCCATAGTTCCCGCAATCCATGCGAATGTCCAGCCCCTTTCCCGGAAAGCCGTGCGGCAAAAAGAATGGCCGCCGCCCCGCCTGCGGGCGCTTAAACCATTGCGTAAAAAGGCGCAACAGGTTAAGAAGGTGGGGTCAATGACGCGGACACTTTCCGCAAAATCAACTCTGGAGAATCTATGTTCACTTCCATTGCCTACGCCGCCGGCAACGCGGGCGGCGCCGCCGCTCAGAGCGGCCCCATGGGCGCCTTCGCCTCCCTGGTTCCTCTTCTGCTCATGTTCGCCGTGTTCTACTTCCTGCTGATCCGTCCCCAGCAGAAGCGCAACAAGGAACACAAGGCCATGATCGAATCCCTGGGCAAGGGTTCCTACGTCATCACCTCCGGTGGTCTGCTCGGCCGTATCGTGGACCTGGAAGGCGACATCCTCGTGATCGACCTCGGTGAAACCAAGGTCCGTATGCCGCGCGGCTTCGTGAGCGGCACCTATGATCCCAAGGCCGTCAGCAAGACTGCCGAGGCCGCTCCTGCCGAAAACAAGTAGTTTTTCGGAACACCGTACTTTCCGCTTCCACGCCTCCTTCATGCAGGGAGGCGTGGGGCTTTGTATTATGTTCAGGCACAAGGTCTGACTCCATTATATTTCAAGGATACCACCATGAAAGCTCTGCGTTTGCGCCTGGCCGTCTCCTTCATCGTGCTGATTGTGGTGCTCGCGTACGCCCTGCCCAACATCCCCTTCATCGGCAATTCCGCTCTGGGCACGTTCATGCAGGACCGCATCAGTCTCGGTCTGGACCTCAAGGGCGGCATGAACCTCACCCTGGGCGTGGATGTGGAAAAAGCCCTCCAGAATACGCTGACCGTCACCGGACAAGACATAAGCGACCGCGCCAAACAGGAAAAAATCACCGTCATGAAGCCGCGCCTGAACAGCGCCGGTCTGCTTGAAGTGACGCTTCCGCGCACCGACCAGGCCGAAGCCTTCGACGCCATGATCACGAAATGGTTCCCCAGCCTCCATCAGGCCGCGGCCGACAATACCGCCTCGGGCCATGTCTACACCTTCGAGCTTTCCCCCGAAGCCCGTCGTCAGACGGAAGACATGACCATGGAACAGGTGGTGCGCACCATCCGCAACCGTATCGACCAGTTCGGCGTGGCCGAACCCGATATCCGCAAGCAGTCGGACAATCAGGTACAGGTGCAGCTTCCCGGCATGACCGACGCCGAACGCGCCATTCAGATCATCGGTCAGACCGCGCATCTGGAATTCCACATCGTGCGCGACGACGTGGACCCCTCCGCCATCATGCTGCCTCCGGGCACGGCGCGCTATCCTCTCATCGTCAAGGGCCAGTACGGCACGCAGAGCGAAAGCACCATTCTGCTGGACACGCAGGCCCTCATGGGCGGTGAGGACATCACCAACGCCCGCCCCGCCTTCAATGAATTCGGCCAGGCCTATGTGGCGCTGGAATTCAACAACCGCGGCGCGAACAACTTCGAGCGCATCACCGGCGAAAACATCAAAAAGCGCATGGCCATCGTGCTGGACGGCAAGGTGTATTCCGCCCCCGTCATTCAGGACCGCATCGCAGGCGGCAAGGCCTCCATCACCGGCAACTTCACCACCGAAGAAGCGCAGGACCTCGCCATCGTGCTGCGTGCAGGCTCCCTGCCCACCCCCGTTTCCGTGCTGGAAGAACGCACGGTCGGTCCTTCCCTGGGCAAGGAATCCATCAACAGCGGCATCAAGGCCTCTCTGGTGGGCGCGGCGGCCGTGGTTCTCGTCATGCCCCTCTACTACGGGCTTTCCGGGATCATCGCCGACCTCATGCTCTGCTTCACCATCACCATTCTGCTTGCCGGCATGACGTTCTTCGGCGCCACCCTCACCCTGCCCGGCATCGCCGGCATCGTGCTCACCATAGGCATGTCGGTGGACGCCAACGTGCTCATCTTTGAACGCATCAGGGAAGAACTCAAAAGCGGCATGTCCGCCATGGAAGCCGTCACGGCAGGCTTCAGCCGGGCCAGTATCTCCATCATCGACTCAAACCTGACGACACTCATCACGGCCGCCATCCTGTACCAGTTCGGCACAGGCCCGGTACGCGGTTTCGCCGTCACGCTGTCGCTGGGTATTCTGGCCTCCATGTTCACGGCGGTCTTCGTCTCGCGCGCCGTGTTTGAAACATGGATCTCCCGCTCCGGCAGTCAGAAAATCAGCATCTAGCGCCTTTTTGCTGAAGGGCGCATACCGCGCCCTTCAGCAGACAAACGCTCCTGAACCAAGAGGGCCTCTTCATGGCATTCGCAATTCTTTCCCGTCAGACCAACATCGACTTTGTGGGTTTCCGCCGCATAGCCTTCAGCATCTCCGGCTTCTTCATCATCCTCGGCCTGTTCGCCATCATCTGGAACGGCGGCCTGCGCTACGGCGTGGACTTCGCGGGCGGCGTGATGGTGCAGATCGAATTCGCCCAGCCCATCCCCGATGAGCAGGTGAAAACGGCGCTGCAGGATGTGGACCTGCCCGGACTCACCGTACAGCAGGTGGATACCGAAAACCGCGACTACCTGCTGCGCTTCTCCATGCCTTCCGGGGAGAATCAGGACCTGCGCGAACAGGTGTCCACCGCGCTCAGCTCCAGCATTCCCGACAACGCCTCCACCATACAGCGCCTGGAATCCGTCGGTCCCAAGGTGGGCAACGACCTGCGCAACATGGCCATCGAGGCCCTGTTCTACGCCGTGCTGCTCATTACCGTCTACATTTCCGGCCGTTTTGAATACAGCTGGTTCATGGCCGGCGCCATGGCCCTCGTGCTCTGGGGCGCCGTGTACGGCGCGTCGTATCTCGGCTTCAACAGACTCTGGGGCGTGGCCATCGGCATGATCATCACCATCATCTGCTGCTGGAAGCTGAAGCTCAACTTCTCCCTGGGCGCCATCCTCGCGCTCATCCACGACGTCATCGTCACCCTGGGCCTGCTCACCCTGATGGGCGTGGAAATCGACCTCAACGTCATCGCCGCCCTGCTCACCCTGGTGGGCTACTCCATCAACGACACCATCGTCGTGTACGACCGCATCCGTGAAAACCTGCGCGCCGTGCCTGCCGACGCCAATCCCAAGCCCACCATGGGCGAGATCATCAACAAGTCGGTGAACCAGACGCTTTCGCGTACCATCATGACTTCCGCCACCACACTGGTGGCCAGCTTCTCGCTGTACCTGCTCGGCGGCAACGTCATCCACAACTTCGCGCTCACCATCACCCTGGGCATCATCTTCGGTACTTTCTCCTCCATCTTCGTGGCTTCCCCCATCCTCATCGCCTTCGGCGACGTGGATCTCTACCACGCCAAGACCAATCAGAAGAACGATTACGAACGCCCCGGCGAACACGGCATCGTGTAACAGACGCTTCCTTCATCCGCAGGGCCCCGCTTTTTCCGGAAAGCGGGGCCTTTTTCATGCCCTCCGGGCCAGGCATCTCTGAAGCCCGGACCCGCCTTCCCGGAAAAGCAGGGGGAAGAGAGCGGCGCTTTGCTTCCCGCCCTTCCGGCATGCGTCTCTCCGCCGCATGGCCGGAAAAGGGCATAAAAAAAGCGGAACCCCCTTCCGGAAGTTCCGCAGAATGCGCCGAAGCACAGGCTAGTTCAGGTATTCGGTCAGATCGCTTCTCAGAATATGGTCAAGTTCCGCCCGATCCGAAGCCTTCGTCTCGGTGAACAGGAATCCGAACACCGGACCGGTATGGTAGTCGATGGGCCGCAGCTCCAGCACCTTGCCGAAGGAGGCGCAGAGCCTGTCGTAGTAGAACACGTCCTCACTCTTCAGGCAGGCCGGAGGATTGAGCACGATGAAGGAATAGATCCTGTCTTCCTTCCCCTTCAGCAGGCTGTCCCAGTCGGGGCGGATGTCGTTCAGGAAATAATCGTAGGTGCGGAAGCCGTAGGCGTGCAGCGAAAGATCGGTGAGGCACCAGCCCGCAAAGCGCAGGGGATTGGCCTCGATGGGAATGATCCTGCCGTTCTCCACGCGAAGTTCCAGATGAACCGGCAGATTGCGCGCGCCCACTTCCTCATTCATGCGGTTGAAGAAGTCCGTGAAGGGCTGGAGATGTTCCCGGATGATGGATGCGCCGGAGCAGTACAGGCGGTCGCTCACATCGTCGGCGGAAGCGAATTCATGATGGAAGATGTTGACGATGACGGCCTTGCCCTCGCCGTCGTAATAGAAGTCCACGGCGTATTCCTCGCCGCCGATGTACTGTTCCAGAAGAAAACGGGTATTGGCCACCACGCTTTCATCGTACTGCTTCTTCCAGTCGGCGGAGTGGCTGCGTATGTCCTCAAGGGCTCTCTTCCAGTCCTGCTCGTTGAAGACGGTGTACACGCCCACGCTGAAGAAGCCCACGGAAGGCTTGAGGATGAAGGGCGTCTTCAACTCATGAAAGTCGATGTTCTCCAGCTCTTCCGCCGCGACCTCGCGGAAAAGAAAATCGGGATAGATCTTGGAGAGCATGCGGCGGAAGGCGGCCTTGTCCTTGCAGAGGGCTATGCCCTTCTGCAGCCCCTTGTCCGGGGAATGACGCAGCACCCACGAAAGGGAATTCTCGCAGGTGGTGTAGATGCGCTCGCCCTTCGCGAGCAGCGCGTCGGCCTCCTCGTCGGAAACAAGGTGGAACGTGCCTTCGGGCGCGGCGGCAAGCGCGGCCTCGTTACGCAGCACGGGAGTGCGGCTTTCGGCCAGATATTCCTTCAGCTCCCGGGATACATACTGTTTGTCGAGAATGATCATGCATATCCTCACAACGGAAAGTGGCAGCGCACGGCATGCCCCTGGTTGACGAAAACAAGAGGAGGTTCCTTTTCCCGGCACAGCGGCCCCGCATGGGGACAGCGGGGATGGAAGGCACAGCCTTCCGGCGGGGAAAGAGGACTCGGCATCTCACCGGAAAGAAGCGTATTCCGGCCCCGGCGCGAAGGATCGCGCGAAGGTGCGGCGGCCAGAAGGGCTTCGGTATAGGGATGGGCGGCATGGGAGAATATCTCCCGGCAGGAGGCCGTTTCCACCACGCGCCCGAGGTACATGACGGCCACATGATCGCTCATGAAGCCGATCACCCCGAGATCGTGGGAAATGAACAGGTACGCCAGGCCCATGGACTGCTGCATGTCCTTCAGAAGGTTCAGCACCTGCGCCTGCACCGAGGCATCCAGCGCCGACACGGGCTCGTCGCACACCAGCGCTCCCGGCCCGGCCACCACGGCCCGGGCCACGGCCACGCGCTGCCGCTGACCGCCGGAAAACTCATGGGGATACCTGTCGATATGCTCCGGCTGAAGCCCCACGCGGGAGAGTATCTCCCGCACCTTCTCCCGGCTTTCTTCGCGGGAAAGGGGGCTTCCCGCCGCCTTTGCGGCAAGAACAAGAGGTTCCGCAATGCTGGCGCCCACGGTCTGCCGCGGGTCCAGCGAAGAAAAAGGATCCTGAAAAATCATCTGAATACGGCTCGCCCTCTCAAGGGCCGTCCATTCCCGGATGGGGCGGCCGGAAAGCAGCACCTCGCCGGAGGAAGGCGGCAAAAGTCCCGTGGCCATGCGCGCCAGCGTGGACTTGCCGCAGCCTGATTCGCCGACAAGCCCCAGCGTTTCCCCGGGAAAAAGCGCAAGACTCACGTTGTCCACGGCCTTGACGCTTGCCGGGCGCGGATCGAACAGCCCCTTCCGCACGGAGAATTCCCGGCTCACCTTGTTCAGTTCCAGCAACGCATCCATAGATGTTCCTGTTTCAGTATCGTGAAAAAACTTCCGTTCCGGCCGGATATCCTACCTTAGGCTCCCCCGTGCCGCAAGCGGATAAAATCTCTGGACATAGAGCCGTTCCCGCTTTAAGTAGGGAGGAAAGAAGAAGCTCACATGCGTCCCGTATGCCCCGCCCGGCCGAAACGGCCTTCACCAGTGTCCGTAAACAGTCCCGGCGTGTATGCCCGGCGCTTTTTTCTACTGCCGGACTGAGACCCCTTCTGCTGGATAGAGAATCCCCAATCTTCAGGGAGTTACTTCCTATGTTTCATCGCATGATCCTTTCCTTCTGCCTGCTGGCCGCCCTTCTTGCGGAACCTTTTTCCGCCCGGGCCGCGGAACCCTTCACCTTTGCCGACGTGCAGGCCCGGGCACAGGATCTGGCGTCGACGGCCTATGTGCCCACCACGCCCGTGCCCGAATTTCTCACCAATCTGAACTACGACGAATGGAGCTCCATCCGCTACCTGCCGGAAAAGGCGCTCTGGGCCGAGGAGGGGCTGCCCTTCACCGTGCAGTTCTTCCACCCCGGCCTGTACTATGATCTGCCCGTGCGCGTGCATGTCGTCAACAGCGACGGCGTGGAGGACATCGCCTTCGATCCTTCGCTGTTCCAGTACGGAAGCGAAGAGCTCTCCAAACAGGTGGCGCAGACCAAGGGCATGGATTTTGCGGGGCTGCGCCTGCATTATCCGCTGAACCGCGCCGATTACAAGGATGAACTGGCCATCTTCCTCGGCGCCTCCTATTTCCGCGCTCTGGCCGCAGATACCCATTACGGCATCTACTCCCGCGGCCTTGCCATCGACACCGCCACGGCGCAGGGTGAGGAATTTCCCTATTTCAAGGAATTCTGGATCGTGAAGCCTGCGGCGGACGCCAAAGACATCACCATCTACGCCCTCATGGACAGCGCGAGCCTGGCCGGCGCCTACCGCTTCATCATCACCCCCGGCTCTCCCACCGTCATGGAAGTGAAGTGCGCGCTCTTCACCCGGAAGGGCGCCAAGAACTTCCAGAAGATAGGCCTTGCCCCGCTTACCAGCATGTTCTTCTACGGTGAAGAGAAGAACGGCCGCCCGGGCGACTACCGCCCCGAAGTGCACAACTCCGACGGCCTGCTCTATGTGAACGGCGACAAGCACTGGTTCTGGAGCCCCCTCGCCAATCCCAAGCGCCTCAGCGTGAACACCTTCCCGCTCCTCAATCCCCGGGGCTTCGGGCTCATGCAGCGCGACAGCGACTTCAAGAGCTATCAGGACATCACCGCAAAGTATGAAAAGCGTCCTTCCCTGTGGGTGGAGCCCGAAGGCGACTGGGGTCCCGGCACCCTGAACCTGGTGGAAATCCCCACCGACGATGAGATGCACGACAACATCGTGGCCTTCTGGACCCCCGACAAGCCGCGCGACAAGAACAATCCCGACCAGCCCGAGGCCGAACTGCGCTATCCCGACACGCAGATGTACGCCTGGAAGCTGTACTGGATGCCCCCGCAGACCTCGCGCCATGAACTCGGACAGGTGACCTCCACCCGCATTTCCCGCAACGGCGACACCATGACCTTCCATGTGGACTTCGCCGGCGGAGAACTCGCCACCCTGCCGGAGGACACGGGCCTTGCCAGCATCGTGGAAACGCCCGAGCCCATTCCGCTTCTGGAAAAGAGACTGCTGCGCAACGATGCCACCGGCGGCTGGAGACTGGCCTTCACCGTCCGCCTGCCCAAGGAGGAAGGCGTGATCCAGAGCCTCATGGCCGCACGCAAGGGCCCCGTCAATCTGCGTTTCCGCGCCCAGCTCAAGAAGGGTGAAAACCTCCCCGATCCCATTACCGAAACCTGGATCTACGACTGGCAGCTCCAGCCTCAGTAATCTGATCATCGAGGGGCCTTCCGCATCCCGCGGAAGGCCCCGCCTTCCGGGACACTCATAAGGGCCGCCCTGCGCGCCCCTTCTTCCCGGCGGCAAAAAACCTCCAGCCTCAAAAGGTCTTCGCATGAATTCCTATCAGGATATGGATTTCCGCGTCCGCGACCGCATACTGCTTTATGCGCGCGGACTGAACCTGTCGCCCAGGGAAAGCGTGGAACTTGCCCTGGAAAGTCTGAAACGCTGCTCCTCCGACCACCCCGACTACGAAGAGGCACTCGCCTGCCTTCACGCCATTCTGGCCGAAAAGGGGCGTGAGCTCATTCCCGGCGACGACGCGCCCCACCTCATGTCCGCCCCGGGCATGACCCGCAGTTCCATGCTTGCGGAAGAACTGGACCGCACGCCCTGGATAAGCATCTTCAAGAAAACCCTGAGCCGCCTTTTCCGCATCTTCCCTTCCGGCATGAAGGAACGCGCCACCTGGAAGGACAGCGCCGACCGTCAGCGCCGTCAGCTTGAATGGGAGCGCGTGGCCGGCCGCCGCCGCAGCCTGCTCATGACGCTCATCCTCGTGCCCGCCGTCATCGGCGCCTACCTCATGTACAGCATCCTGCCCCAGCAGGGCATAGAGGCCGTCAAAATCGTGACGGCCGTGCTCTTCGCCATCCTCTTCGGCTGGATTTCCATAGGCTTCTGGATGTGCGTGGCGGGCTGCTGGGTGCTTTCCCGCAAGGTGGACCGCTTCACCCCCACCAGAGGCTGCGACGAGGCCGTCATTCCCGACGACTGCCGCACCGCCATACTCTTCCCCGTCTATAACGAAGATCCCCACAGATACATGGCCGGCATCGCCGCCACCTGGCATTCCCTGGTGCGCACCGGCGAAAGCGACAAATTCGACATCTTCATCCTGAGCGACTCCACAAGCCCCGACGCCTGGGTGTCCGAGGAAGAGGCCTGGTACGAATTCTGCAGCAAGGAAGACTGCTTCGGCCATATCTTCTACCGCCGCAGGCGCAACAACACCAAGCGCAAGAGCGGCAACGTGGCCGACTTCTGCCGCCGCTGGGGCGCGCAGTACAAGTATATGATCGTGTTCGACGCCGACAGCGTCATGAGCGGCCGCACCATGGTGCGCATGGTGAAATCCATGGAGCTGCACCCGGAAATGGGCATGATACAGACGCCGCCCCTTGCCGTGAACATGAACAGCCTCGTGGCCCGCGTGCAGCAGTTCGCCAACCACCTCTACGGCCCCGTGTTCGCCACAGGGCTGCATTTCTGGCTGCTCGGCGACGCCCAGTACTGGGGACACAACGCCATCATCCGCGTGGACCCCTTCATCCGTCACTGTCAGCTGCCCACCCTGCCCGGCCGCGGTCCCCTCGCGGGCGACATACTGAGCCACGACTTCGTGGAATCGGCGCTCATGCGCCGCGCAGGCTACGGCGTATGGCTGGCCTATGACCTCGACGGCTCCTGGGAAGAAACGCCGCCCTCCCTCATCGACGAACTCATCCGCGACCGCCGCTGGTGCCAGGGCAACCTTCAGCACAGCCGGCTCATCTTCTCCGGCGGCATCTTCCCCACGCACAGGGCGCTGTTCATCAACGGCATCATGTCCTACGCCTCGGCGCTGCTGTGGTTCTTCTTCCTGGTGTTCAGCTCCATCCAGGCCGTGACGGAAGCCTTCATTCCGCCCACCTACTTCCCGAGCAAGCCCACGCTCTTCCCCATCTGGCCCACATGGTACCCGAAATGGGCGCTGCTGCTTCTGGGAAGCACCTGCATCATGCTGTTCATGCCCAAGATCTTCTCCATCATCCTCACGCTGAAGAAAGGCGGAGCCAAAAACTTCGGCGGCACGACGCGCATGTGCATGAGCGTGCTTGCGGAAGTGCTCATTTCCACCCTGCTTGCGCCCGTGCGCATGATCTTCCACAGCTTCTTCGTGGTCACCACCCTGCTCGGCTGGAAGGTGTCGTGGAACACCCAGAACCGCAGCGACATGGGCACGAGCTGGGGCGACGCCATACGCTTCCACTGGTGGGGAACGCTCATCGGCATCATCTGGGGCGGACTCATGTGGCTCATCAATCCGGGCTTTTTCTGGTGGTTCTCGCCCATCGCCATAGGCCTGGCCCTTTCCATCCCCCTTTCCGTGTTCACAAGCCGCGTGAGCTGGGGCCTGGCCGCCCGCCGCATGGGCCTGTTCATCACCTCCTCGGAACTCAGGGAAGACCCGGAACAGGCCGACATGCACAAGGAACTCGCCCGGCCCGACCGCTACTCCCCCTTTACCATCGCGCCTTCCCGGGGCTTTACGCGCGCCGTGGTCATTCCCCGCGTGCACGCCCTGCACATTGCGCTCATCCGGCGCCGCACCTGGGAACGTCCCATAGGGGAAAGCCGGGAAAAAATGCGCCGCAGTCTGCTTGCCAGAGCCCTGGAAAAAGGCCCCTTCGGCCTTTCCAAACAGGAAAAATCCGCCCTGCTCATGGATCCGCGCCTGCTGCACGAACTGCACAAGAAGGTGTGGCAGCTTCCTCCCGACAAGGGGCATGACTGGGGCGTGGCCCAGAACTGACGCTCTTTCCAAGGTATGAAAAGGCCCGGAGAACATGCTTCTCCGGGCCTTTTTTCATGCCTTCTCCCGCCACGGCCGCATGCTCCGCAGCCGTCCTCTTCCCTTCCCTGCATGAAGGGCCCCGGAAAGCACATCCCCGCACGGTACGACAATGCCGCCTTCTTCTGCCGTACAAGGAAGGCTCCCGCGCGCTGTTTCCGGCACGCTTCAGAGGCATCTGGAGCCTTTTTCCCCGCCCTGCGGTATTTCCCCTCCTCCCCACCGGAAAAGAGCGCTGAACGGCGCAGGAAAGGGATAAAAAAGCCTGCCTGAAGAACACGCGGGAACCTTTGTGCAGGCTTCTTTCAAGGAAGCGCTGTTAAACGAAGCGGGCGGAAAGCATGTGCTTTCCGCCCGCGTTTCATGCGTAAGGTTCCGCCTTGCGGCGCATCCTTCCGTTAGTCGAGAGAGGCCGCCTCTTCCACCAGTTCAAAGGCTTCGATGACGTCGCCGATCTTGATGTCGTGGAAGTTCTCAAGGCCCACGCCGCACTCAAGGTTGCGCACCACTTCGCGGGCGTCGTCCTTGAGGCGCTTGAGGGAAGAGATCTTGCCGGTGTACACCACCACGCCGTCGCGCAGCAGGCGCACGTTGGCCGTGCGGGTAAGCTTGCCGTCCGTGACCATGCAGCCGGCGATGAGGCCGACCTTGGGCACGGAGAAGGTCTGACGCACTTCGGCCTGACCGAGGTACACTTCCTTGGACACGGGAGCCAGAAGGCCGGCCATGGCGCTCTTGATCTCATCCACAAGCTTGTAGATGATGTCGTAGAAGCGGATATCCACCTGCTCCTGTTCCGCCACTTCCTTGACCTTGGCCGTAGGACGCACGTTGAAGCCGATGATGATGGCGTTGGAGGCCGCAGCCAGCATGACGTCGGATTCGGAAATCGCGCCCGCACCGCCATGGATGATGTCGATGCGCACCTTCTCGGTGCTGAGCTTGCGCAGGGATTCGGTAATGGCTTCCAGAGAGCCCTGCACGTCGGCCTTGAGCACCACGTTGAGCACCTGGGTTTCCTGAGCGTCCGCGCTCTGCTTGAGGAAGTTCTCCAGAGTCACGCGGGAGACCTTGGCCAGTTCCTTTTCCCTCAGCTTGGTGGCGCGGGATTCGGCGATGCGGCGGGCGGTCTTTTCGTCGTCAAGGCACACGAACTCCTCACCGGCTTCCGGTACGCCCTCAAAGCCCTGGATTTCCACAGGCATGGAAGGTCCGGCTTCCTTGATCTTGCGGCCCTGGTCGTTGAAGAGCGCACGCACACGGCCGGAGAACACGCCGCACACGAAGACATCGCCCTGATGGAGCGTGCCTTCCTGCACCAGCACGGTGGCCACGGGGCCGCGGCCCTTGTCGAGCTTGGCTTCCACCACATGGCCGCGGGCGGGCTTGTCGGGGTTGGCCTTGAGTTCCAGAATTTCGGCCTGAAGGGCGATGAGTTCCAGAAGGTCGTCGAGGCCCTTGCCCGTCTTGGCGGAAACCATGCCCACCACGGTATCGCCGCCCCATTCCTCGGGCTGGAGGCCCAGCTCGGAAAGTTCGCGCAGCACGCGGTCGGGGTTGGCGGTTTCCTTGTCTATCTTGTTCACGGCCACCAGAATGGGCACACCCGCCGCGCGGGAGTGGTTGATGGCTTCGCGGGTCTGTTCCATGACGCCGTCGTCGGCAGCCACCACGAGCACCACAAGGTCGGTGACCTGGGCGCCGCGGGCGCGCATGGCGGTGAAGGCCGCGTGGCCGGGCGTATCGAGGAACACGATGTCGCCGCGCTTGGTCTTGACGTGATAGGCGCCGATGTGCTGGGTGATGCCGCCGGCTTCGCCGCTGGTCACGCTGGTCTTGCGGATGGCGTCGAGCAGCGAGGTCTTGCCGTGGTCGACGTGGCCCATGATGGTCACGACGGGCGGACGGGGCTTGAGCATTTCCGGAGTATCGGCAGTGGCGGGGAGCAGGTACGCTTCTTCGGAGAAGCCCACCTTTTCCACTTCATAGCCGAATTCCGAAGCCACCAGGGTGGCGGTGTCGATGTCCAGGGCGTTGTTGATGGTGGCCATCACGCCGAGGCCGAAGAGAATCTTGATGATCTCGCTGGACTTCACGCCCATCTGATGGGCCATGTCCGCCACGCGGATGGATTCCTCCACGCGGATCTTGCGCTTGGCGGCCTTCATGGGCTGGGTGGACTGGCTGGGCGCCTGATGCTGCTGCTTCTTGGGCTTGTGCGAACGGCGGGTACGCACCATGCCTTCATCGTCGTCCATGTCGGGACCGCCGTGACGGCGGCTGAAATCATCGGAATCCTGGGGGAAGTCCACGGAACGGCGGCTCTTGTTGTTGCGCTTCTTGCGGCTCTGTTCCCCTTCCATGGGCGGCTGCTGGCCGAAGGGCGGCGTAAAGGGCGCGCCGCCGGAGGAACGACCGCCGGAAGGACGGTTGCCCGAAGAACGGCGGTTGTCGCGATCTCTGCCGTCACGGTCTCTGCTGTCGCCGTCGCGGCCTTCGCGCGCGTCGGGGCGCGGAGCGCGGGAATCGCGCATGTCACGGCGTCCGCCGTCGCGGCGGCTGTCGCCGTCACGGCCGGAGCGGCCTTCCGAAGGAGAAGCCGGGCGCACGATGCGGGCCTGGGTGGGATCGGGGCGGGAAATCACGCGCACGCGGGGCGCGCCTTCCGTTGCGGGGCTCTGGGCCTTCTTGCGGGCGTCCTCGCCTTCCCCTTCCTCGGGAGTATGGCGGCGTTCCTGCACCGGAGGCAGCAGGCTGGGCTGAGAAGAACCTTCCGGTTCCGCAGAGGCGGCGGGAGCGCGGCGGGGACGGTCACCCCTGGGCGCTTCGCTCTTCACTTCAGCGGAGGGGGCGGCCTTCACTTCCTGCGCGGGCTTTTCCTCCCGCACGGGAGCGGCCTGCACGGGGGCGGGCTTCGGCGTCACGATGCGCGCGGCAGGCACTTCCACCTTGCGGGCACGGGGAGCCTTGTCCTGACGGGCTTCCACGGCGGGAGCCTCGGCAGCGGGAGCAGCCTTCACTTCCTGCACGGGCTTTTCCACCACTTTTTCCGCAGGCTTCTCAACGGGCTTTTCCACGGCGGCGGGCTTTTCGACAGCCTTTTCCGCGGGCTTTTCCACCACTCTGGCCTCGGGCGCGGCGGGAGCGGGAGCTTCCACCACCCTGGCTTCAACAGGAGCTTCCGTCACAACGCGGGCAGGGCGCACAATGCGGGCCACGGGAGCCGCTTCGCGGGGAGCTCTGGCCTTTCTGGGGGCCTTTTCCGCGGCAGGCGCGGCCTTCGCCTCCACAGGGGCGGCTTCGGGAGCGGCGGCCGTGGTCTCCGCGACGGCAGGCGCGGCCTTCTCTTCCACTACGGGCGCGGCAGGAGCTTCCGCTGCTGCCGGCTTGGAACGACGACGTATAATAACATCCTTGCGGACAACTTCCACAGAGGCCTCCGACTTTTTGACCTTGACTTTTTCGTATTCTTCCGGGGAGAGAGAGCCTTTTACCGTCTTTTCTATCCCGGCCTCGCGCAGGCGGGCCACGAGTTCTTCGGGCTTCATGCCCTGCTCGGTTGCGGCATCCTTTATCTTGATTCTATCCATTCTTGCTCCCCTTGTGAGATTTGCGCCTGAACTTCATGCCTGCGAAACGCTCCCGGCACTGCGGGTCGTCGCACACATACCAGCCTCTGCCGGGCCTTGTCTGAGCTTTGTCTGCTTCAAGCCCGTTCCCGGCGGCGACGCCTTCTGGGGCAGGCACATGACGCATAAGCTGCGACTTGGCAAAGCGCCGTCTGCACACGACACACATGCGGACGGGCCCCTGCCTTTCCGCCATGCTGCTATTCCTCTCCCGCTTCCGTTTTTTCCTCTTCCACGGAATCGCCTTCCACCACGGGGCTGAGGAAGTTCACGGCGGCGCGCAGATCGGCAATGCGCGCATCGGTAAGATCCAGCTTTTCCGCAAGTTCCGCGTCGGTGGCGCCGCGCAGGGCGTCGAGGGAACGGAACCCGGCTTCCATCAGCTTGTCCACCGGAATCTCGGCCACGCTGGCCACCTGTTCCAGACCGCGTCCGGCGGCATTGGCCTCATGGTAGCGGGATTCGGTGAAGATATCGATCTTCCAGCCCAGCAGCTTGGCCGCGAGCTTGACGTTCTGACCCTTGCGGCCGATGGCGTTGGTGAGCTGATCGTCCGGCACGGTGACTTCCAGAAGATTGGCGGCCTCGTCCACATTGATGCGGGAAACCACGGCCGGAGCCAGAGCATTGCGGGCATAGGTGGCGATATCGGGGTTCCACACCACGATGTCGATGCGCTCGCCGTGCAGCTCCTGCACGATGTTCTGAATGCGGGAACCGCGCACGCCCACGCAGGCGCCCACGGCGTCGATGTCGCGCTCACGGGAGAGCACGGCCACCTTCGCGCGGGAACCGGGATCGCGGGCCACGCCCATGATCTGCACGCTGCCGTCATCCACTTCCGGTACTTCGCGGCGGAACAGGGCCGCCATGTAGTCGCGGTGCGCGCGGGAAATGATGACCTGCGGGCCGCGGCCTTCGCGGCGCACGTCGATGATGAGGGCCTGGATGCGGTCGTTGCGCTTGTAATGTTCGCGGGGAATCTGCTCCTCGCGGGGAAGCAGCGCTTCGGTGCGGCCGAGATTGATGACCCAGCCGCCCTTGTCGCGGCGCTGCACCATGCCGCTGACGATTTCACCCACGCGGTCCTTGAATTCCTCATAGATGAGTTCCTGCTCGGCGTCGCGCATACGCTGAATGATGACCTGCTTGGCGGACTGGGCGGCAATGCGGCCGAGATCCTCCACCTTGAGGCGGAAGCCCATTTCGTCGTCGATCTGGATGGAGGGATCGTGCTGACGCGCCTCTTCCAGAGAAATCTGGGTGAGCGGGTCTTCCACCTCATCCACCACGAACTTGAACTGGAAGACCTCGATGTCCCCGGTATCGTCGCTGTAATGTACTTCCACGTCCAGATCGTCGCCGTACTTGCGCGTTACGGAGGTGCGCACGGCTTCTTCGAGGGTGCTGACGAGCATGTCGCGGTCAAGCCCCCTGTCCTTGCTGATCTGTTCAATGGCTTTCTTCAGTTCCAGGCTCATGCTTTTTTACCTCCGCCTTTGCCGGACGCTTTCTTTGCGTTCTTTCCGGCTCCGGGCTTGCTGGTGTCAGGAAAAACGGGAATGAGGCGCGCCTTTTTGACCTGATTCCAGCGGATGACCACATCCGCAGGCTCGGGCTTTTCGCCCGAGGCAGGCGCAAGAAGCACCTCCATGATGAACTGCCCGTCGGAAACGGACTTGAGCGGCCCCTTGAACCTGCGCCGCCCGGGAATATCGGGATGCGGGTCCGCAAGCGTCACGTCGATGTCGCTCCCCGCATAGGAAGCAAGCTGGGCGGGCTCGAAAAACATACGGTCCAGACCGGGGGAAGACACTTCCAGCACCCAGGCGTCGGAAAATACCTCGTCGACTTCCAGGGCCAGTCCGACCATGCGGGAAATTTCCGCGCACTGATCGACGGAAACGCCCTCCAGCACGCCGTCTTCGCCGTTTCCGGCCTCTGCGGCACCGGCACGGCCCGCCGGAGCGTCCACATACACGCGCACCACCGTGCGCCCTCCGGCCACCACTTCAATGCCCCAGAGCATCAGGCCGAAAGAAGCTATCACAGGTTCCGCCGCTTCACGGACACGGCGGATGATCTGTTCAGCAGAAAGACCTTTTCCCATGCATCATACCTTATATAATAAAAAAAGGGAGGCCGTCGTCAGGCCACCCTACCAGACCGCCTTGCGCGGTGCATCAGGATGTAAGAAAGGCAAGATCCGGAATGGACCTCACCTTCCACTGCGTGGAACCCTTTTACCCGTGACTTCGTCCCTTGTCAAGAGTGCGACGCGCCCCGTCCGGGCCCGCTTCCCGCACAAAAAATTTTTTTAGAATGCGCCGAAGCCGCGCCCTCAGTCGAATCTCATGAACGGAACTTCCGCTAAGCTTCCGTTCTTTTCGGAACGACGCTTGACCCGCTCCTTCCGGCAGGCTAGGCTCTTCTTCTCAGGTTCGGGAAAGATGGGTTCCCGTTCCTTGGAAGACGCCTGAAAACCTTGTTCGCAGAATTTGGAATTCCGGCTGTTTTTGTCAGTATAGCCAAACAGTTATTGTAACGCCGAATATCCGGCGCATACCCTGGCCCCGGCCAGGATAAAAGGTTCAGAGGTTTCAGAAAAGGTTATGATCCGCTTCATCAAGAAACGAGATTCGCGCGTAGTTCCTTTCGACATAGCCAAGATAGATGAGGCGATCTTTCGTGCGGCAAAAGCTCAGGGCGGCACCGACCGCGCCATGTCCCGCAACCTTGCCGACCAGGTGCTCGACATGCTCGAAGCCGAAGGCAACGACACCCCCGACGTGGAGCATGTGCAGGATCTGGTGGAAAAGGTCCTCATCGAAGCCGGTCATGCCCGTACCGCCAAGGCCTACATCCTGTATCGCAACGAACGCACCCGCGTGCGCGAAATGAAGACCCGCCTCATGAACACGCTGAAGGATCTTTCCTTCACCGATGCCAAGGAACTGGACCTCAAGCGTGAGAACGCCAATATCGACGGCGACACGCCCATGGGCACCATGCTCCGCTACGGCAGCGAGGCAGCCAAGGCCTTCTACAAGAATTATCTGCTCTCGCCCGAGTTCAGCCGCGCCCACGAGGAAGGCGACATCCATATTCACGACCTCGATTTCCTGTCGCTGACCACGACCTGCTGCCAGATCGACATCAAGAAGCTGTTCAACGGCGGCTTCAACACCGGTCACGGCTTCCTGCGCGAGCCCAACAGCATTCAGTGCGCAAGCGCCCTGGCCTGCATCGCCATTCAGTCCAACCAGAACGATCAGCACGGCGGACAGAGCATTCCCAACTTTGAATACGGCCTCGCTCCCGGCGTGGCCCGCAGCTTCATCAAGAACATCGACCTTGCCCTCGACATGCGCGACGCCCCCGAGGATTTCCGCGGCGAAGTGAAGAGCGCCCTGCGCGCCTATTCCTTCCCCACCGGGGAATACGCCTCCTTCCGTTCCATCCTCAATGAGGAAGGGCTCGCCTTCGTGCGCGAAACGCTCACCCGGCGCCTGCCTGCGGCCGAAGCCGACCATGTCATCGAAAAGGCCATCGCCAAGACGGACAGAGACACCTACCAGGCCATGGAAGGGCTGCTGCACAACCTGAACACCATGCACAGCCGCGCCGGCGCGCAGGTGCCCTTCAGCTCCATCAACTACGGCACGGACACCTCGCCCGAAGGCCGCATGGTCATCAAGAACACCCTTCTGGCCGAAGATGCGGGACTCGGCAACGGCGAAACGCCCATTTTCCCCATCCACATCTTCAAGGTACGCGAAGGCTACAGCTTCAACCCCACCGATCCCAACTACGATCTGTTCAAGCTGGCCTGCCGCGTGTCCGCCAAGCGTCTGTTCCCCAACTTCTCCTTCATGGATGCGCCGTTCAACGCCCCCTATCTCAAGGGCGACGACCCCAACCATGAAGTGGCCTATATGGGCTGCCGCACCCGCGTCATGGCCAACCGCTACGACAAGGACCGCGAAACCACCTTCGGCAGAGGCAACCTCTCCTTCACGTCCATCAACCTGCCCCGTCTGGGACTCAAGCATCGCGGGGACGTGGAAGGCTTTTTCGAGGAATTCAACGAAAAGATCACCCTGGTGTTCGACCAGCTTCTCGAAAGGCTGGAAATCCAGAGCCACAAGCGCTGCCGCAACTATCCCTTCCTCATGGGACAGGGCATCTGGCTGGATTCCGATGATCTCGCCCCCAACGACGAAGTGGGCGAAGTGCTCAAGCACGGTACGCTGACCACGGGCTTCATCGGCCTTGCCGAATGCCTGAAGGCGCTCATCGGCGTGCATCACGGCGAATCCGAAGAAGCGCAGGAACTCGGGCTGCGCATCGTGCGCACCCTGCGCGAACGGTCCGACGCCAAGGGTGAGGAAACCGGCCTGAACTTCACCGTCATCGCCACCCCGGCCGAAGGCCTCGCCGGCCGCTTCGTCAAGTACGACCGCAAGCTCTTCGGCAGCATTCCGGGCATCACCGACAGGGACTACTACACCAACTCCTTCCACATCCCGGTGTATTTCCCCATCAACGCCTTCAACAAGCTGCGCCTTGAAGCGCCCTATCACGCGCTCACCAACGGCGGCCACATCAGCTATGTGGAAGTGGACGGTGACCCGCTCAACAACCTCCAGGCCTTCGAAGACATCGTCAAGGCCATGAAGGAAATGGGCATAGGCTACGGTTCCATCAACCACCCTGTGGACCGCGACCCGGTCTGCGGTTATACTGGCATCATCGGCGATGTCTGCCCCCGTTGCGGGCGCCATGACGGCGAAGGCATCCCCCTTTCCGTTCTGAAACAGATCAAGGGCTACATCCACGACAGCCGCAACAGCGACGAACGCAGCGAAGCCCACGACAAAATTGCGAATATCAAACTCTAAGGAGCGTTCTCATGGTTCATTGCAAATCCGATGTGGCTGCCGCCACCGACCAGATTCTCGTCGGTTCCAATGTCAAGTTCGAGCGTATCCGCCGCATCACCGGGTACCTCGTGGGTACGCTCGACCGCTTCAACGACGGCAAGGCCGCCGAAGAACGCGACCGCGTGAAGCATTGCAGCATGGATAACTGGAAGTAGTTCTTCCGCAACACCTTCAAACGACGGAGGTGGGCATTCCCCGCCTCCGTTTTTTTTGTCTCTGAAAAAAAAACTCCGCCGCGGCGCAGGGCACGGGCCGCCTGCCCGTGGCGGGCGCAGGGCCTCCGCCTGAAAAAACGCCCTCTCCTTCTTCGTCAGAAACCGGGCTTCCCAAGGCATTCCGGGCGCATCCCTTTCCCGCTCCGTTGCGATTTCTGAAAAAAAGCTCTATAGAATACCGATTCCGGCGGAACCAGATTCCGCCGTCTTCCTCCTCTCCCGGAGGACTCCGCAGGATGGACTCGCCATGGAAGAGCTGATACTCCACGAAATCGTCGTACTGTTTATTCTTTCCATCATCGTCGTTCTGGTCTGCCTCCGCTTCCGCCTGCCCTCCATTGTGGGCTTTCTGCTTACCGGCGTGCTGTGCGGGCCTTCCGCCCTCGGACTCATTCCCAGCCCGGAAGCCGTGGACACCATGGCCGACGTGGGCGTGGCCTTCCTCATGTTCTCCATAGGCATGGAGCTTTCCGGCAAGGAACTGGTACGCCTGAAAAAGCCCCTCTTTCTCGGCGGTTCCTCCCAGGTGCTTCTGACCACGGCCTTCGTGTTCGCCCTCACCTTCTGGTGGTGCGGCCCGCGGCTCGGCATCGTGTACGGCTGCATGGTCACGCTTTCCTCCACGGCCATAGTGCTGAGCATTCTGCAGCAGAAGGCGCTCACCGAATCCCCGCAGGGGCAGGTATGCCTTGCCGTGCTCATTTTCCAGGACCTCGCCATCGTGCCCATGGTGCTCATCTTCCCCCTGCTCACCGGCGGGCTGGAACTCGACATGAATTCCATGATCCTTGCCGCAGGCAAGGGCCTTCTCGTCATCAGCGGCATCCTGCTCTTCGGCAAGTTCATCCTGCACCGCCTCATGTTCAGCGTGGTGCGTACCCGCAGCCGCGAACTCATGATCATGACCACGCTGGGCCTCTGCCTCGCCGTGGCGCTCATCACCTCCTGGCTCGGCCTTTCTCTGGCGCTGGGGGCCTTTCTGGCCGGTCTCATGATGGCGGAGTCGGAATACAGCCTCAACACGCTGGAGAGCATCCTGCCCTTCAAGGAGGTCTTCTCCAGCATCTTCTTCATTTCCGTGGGCATGCTGCTCAACGTGGGCTTCTTCCTTTCCCATCTGCCCGTCATCGCCCTGTGTGCGGCGGGCATCATTGCGGCCAAGATACTCATGGCCGTCCCTGCCGTGCGCATACTGCAGTATTCCATGCGCACGGCGCTGCTTGCCGCCTTCAGTCTGGCGCAGGTGGGAGAATTCTCCTTCGTGCTTGCCAAGTCCGCCCTCGGTCTCGAACTCATCAGCAACGACGCCTATCAGATTTTCCTGGCCGCCAGCATCCTGACCATGGTGCTCACGCCCCTGCTCATCGGCGTTGCCCCGAAGGTGGCGGGAGTCATTCTGAAGCGGCCCGACGTGCAGACGGCGGAAGCCGCGGCCGGAGAAGAGACGGAAGTCACGGATGCGGAAGGCTCCCGCATCATCCGCGACGGGCGTCTGCTCAAGGATCACCTCATCATCATAGGCTTCGGCATAGGCGGACAGATCATGGCCCACGGCGCAAAGCGCTGCGGCATCCCCTACATCATTTCCGAAATGAATCCCGACACCGTGGCGCGCTACCGCGACACGGAGCCCATACGCCACGGTGACGCCTCCTTCCCCCTGGTGCTCGCGCATCTCGGCGCGGCCACGGCAAGAACGCTCGCCATACTCACCTCCGATCCTGCGGGAAGCCGCGCCATCATCGCCAACGCCCGGGCCATGAATCCTTCCCTGCACATCATCGTGCGCACACGCTTCCTGGGCAATCTGAACTCCTACAGGGCGGTGGGGGCCAACGAGGTCATTCCCGAGGAATTTGAAACCTCGCTGGAAGTGTTCGCCCGTGTGCTGAACCACTATCTCGTGCCGCGCCAGACCATCGACGAATACGTCTCCGCCATACGCCGCGAAAACTACGGCATGCAGCGCAGGCTCGGCATGGGCGGTTCCATCATGGAAAGCCTGCCCGACCTTCAGCTTCAGGCCTACGAAGTGGAGGAAGGCAGTCCGGTGGCAGGCAGAACCCTTGCGGAAGCCGCCCTGCGCAAGGAGCACGGCGTCACCGCGGCGGGTGTGCGCCGGGGCGAGAGCATCAACAACAATCCCGATGCGCAGACACGTCTGCAGGCCGGAGACGTGGTCTACCTTCTGGCCACGCAGGAAGCCATGACCAAGGCGGCATGGCTCTTCCATGCCGAAACAGGGAGAGCGCGGGCATGACGGGTCCCGGCCTTGCCGGCCTCGATGAAGACGAGCGGCGGGAATACTGGGCCGCACTGGCCCTGCGCCGCACCCCGGGGCTGGGCAGCCGGAGCGCCTGCCTGCTGCTCCGGCATTTCGGCTCCGCCTACGAAGCCGTGACGCATCCCACCCTCTGGCCCGGGGCGGGCGTGCCCTCCCACAAGGCGGAAGCTCTGGTGCGCAACGACTGGCGCGCCGCGGCACGGCCGGAATGGGAGGCTGCGCGGAGCCTCGACGCCTCCATCATCCTGTGGACGGATCCGCGCTACCCCGCCCTTCTGAAGGAACTTCCCGACGCACCGGCCCTTTTCTACGCCAAAGGCGACCTTTCCCTGCTCGAAGGGCCCTGTGTCGCCGTCGTCGGCTCGCGGAACTGTTCCGGCGCGGCGCTCGATCTTGCCGCGCTCATGGCCGGAGAACTTTCCCGGGCCGGCGTCACCGTGGTTTCGGGGCTGGCCTTCGGTGTGGACGGATACGCCCACCGCGCCGCACTCTCCGGGCCGGGCCGCACCATAGCCGTCATGCCGGGCGGCGTGGACATGATCTTTCCCGCAAGGCACAGGGAACTGTACCTGCGCATGGCGGAGCGCGGCCTCATCGTCAGCGAAATGCCGCCCGGGAGCACGCCCGGCCCCGGGGCCTTCCCCGTGCGCAACCGCATCATCAGCGGGCTTTCCCTGGGCGTGCTCATGGTGGAGGCCGCACACGTCGCAAGCGGCAGCCTCATCACGGCGCGCCTTGCCGCCGAACAGGGACGAAACGTCTATGTGCCCTCGCCGGACGCCTTCCGCGGCCCGTACCGCGAGGGCACAAGAAAGCTGCTGCTTGAAGGGGCGCGCCCCGTATTCCGGGCGGCGGACATTCTTGCCGATCTCTTCCCGCACCTGAAGCATTCCCTGCAGGAAAAGCAGGCCTCCCTTCCGGAAAAAGCCCTCCCTGAGGCGGACTGCTCCGAACATCTCCCAGACCTGTGCCCGGCCGGAGCCTCCGCGCCCGCCCCGGAACAGGCCCGTGCTCCGGAAAAACCCTCCCCACGCCCGGCGGACGACCCCGCACCGGCCATGACGGAAGAGGAGGCGTATCTTCTTTCCTTTCTGCGTGAACAACCGCTTCTTCAGGATGACCTTCTCTACGCCGCACAGGACGGCGGCCGGGAATGGACAAGCGCAGGCGTCAGCGCCACGCTCATGATTCTGGAAGTGAAAAAACTGGTGCGCCGTCTTTCCGACGGCCGCTATGAGGCAGTGTCATGAGCCGCATCACGGAAATCACCGCTTCCCTGCCTGCCGGTCCGGCCGCCTTTCTGGCCTGGCTGGAATTTCAGAAAGGGGCCTCCGAAGCCACGGTGCAGGCCTATGCGCTGGATATTCTGGAGTTTGAAACCTACCTGCACGAGCTGGGCGCCACGCTGGAGCGGCCTTCCGAAATCACGCGGCAGATGGTGCAGGGCTTTTCCGCCTCCTTATTCCGGAAGAACATGGCCCGCTCCTCCATGGCGCGCAAGCTTTCCGCCCTGCGCTCCCTGTTCCGGCACCTGCACAGGCTGCACAAGATAGCCTCCGATCCCTGCTCCGGCGTGCGCAATCCCAGGCAGGATCAGCGGCATCCGGCCATGCTCAATGTGGATCAGACCTTCGCCCTGCTCGACAAGGAGCCTTCCGCCCCCCGCGCCCCTGCCGGGAACGCCTCCCCCGAAGACATCTTTCCTCTGCGGGACAAGGCCCTTCTGGAGCTGCTCTACGGTTCCGGCCTGCGTATCTCCGAGGCTCTCGGCCTGGATGTGAACGACATACGGCCACAGACAGGGCATGTCGTCGTCATGGGCAAGGGCAGCAAGCAGAGGCAGGTCCCCCTCAGCGACACCTGCATCGCCGCACTCTCGCGCTGGATCGCCGTGCGGAGCGAGGTGCCGCCCGCAAGGGGGGAACGCGCCCTCTTTCTGGGCAGACGCGGAAAAAGGCTGGACCGGCGCCAGGCCGCGCGCATTCTGGAAGAGCGGGCCACGGCCGCGGGCATAGTCCAGCACGTTTCCCCCCATGACCTGCGCCATTCCTTCGCCACGCATCTTCTGGAAGGGGGCGCGGATCTTCGCGCCGTTCAGGAACTTCTGGGCCACAGCCGCATCTCCACCACGCAGCGCTACACCCACCTCGACCTTGCCGCCCTCTCCCGCGTCTACGACGCCGCCCACCCCCTGGCCCGGCACGACGGAAAGGACGACGAGAAAAAGGCGTGAGGGCCGCCCTTTTCCGGCCACGGAGGAGCGGCATTTACCCATTGCACACGCAGCGAAGAAGGGGTAAACTCTTTTCTCCTTTTTCCTTTCCCGGGTGGTGCGCGCATGTCTGAACAACTTCTCCTTGCCGACATCGGCAATACCTGCATCAAGCTCGTCTTTGCCCGCCCCGACGCACTGGAAGCCGCCTATTCCCTGCCCACCAGGGCAGAACACACGGCCGACAGTCTGGGCCTCTCCCTCATCCAGCTTCTTTCCCTGCAGGGCCTTGCGGCAAAGGACATCACCGCCTGCGTGGTCTGTTCCGTCGTGCCCGACGTGAACACCCTGTTCCAGGAAGCGTGCCGCAGATACCTGCACAAGGACCCCCTTTCCTTCCCCGGCGACTTTGCCATCGACATGGTCAACGGCTACGATCAGCCGCAGGAAGTGGGCGCCGACCGCCTGCTTGCGGCCTTTGCGGCGCGCAGGCTCTTCCCGGACACGCCCTCCCTCATTTCCGTGGATTTCGGCACCGCCACCACCTTCGACTGCGTTTCCGGCAACACCTATCTCGGCGGGCTCATCTGTCCCGGACTTTTCTCCTCCCGCAACGCCCTTGCCGCCAACACGGCCAAGCTTCCGCGCATTTCCCTGGAAATGACGGATTCGCATGTGAGCATAGGGAAAAGCACCATCACCAGCATGAACCACGGTTTTCTCTTCGGCTTCGCCGCCATGACCGAAGGACTGTGCGAACGGCTGAAGGAACAGCTGCCCGGCCCCACCCTCGTCGTGGGCACGGGCGGCGCGGCGCACGACCTTGCAAAAATATGCCGGGCCTTCGATGTCATCAGGCCCGACCTCATTCTGGAAGGGCTCCGGCTGCTCTGGGCCGGAGGCGGGGCGCGCGCCTCACGATAGCATTCCGTTCTCTTACCCGGCTCTGTCCGGCCACATCTCCAAGGAGTTTCCTCAATGAACAACAGCACCATCACTTCCGTCTGGGCCCGCGAAATCCTCGATTCCCGCGGCAACCCCACTGTTGAAGTGGAAGTCAGCCTCGAATCCGGCCACGTCGGCCGCGCGGCCGTGCCTTCCGGCGCCTCCACCGGCAGCCGCGAAGCCCTCGAAATGCGCGACGGCGACAAGAGCCGCTACAAGGGCAAGGGCGTGACCCGCGCCGTGGAACATGTGAACGGTGAAATCGCCGAAGCCATCGTGGGCCTCGACGCCCTGCGTCAGGTGCAGGTGGACAATACCCTCATCGACCTCGACGGCACCGACAACAAGTCCCGCCTGGGCGCCAACGCCATGCTCGGCGTTTCCCTCGCCACCGCCCGCGCCGCTGCCGAATACCTCGGCCTGCCCCTGTACCAGTACCTCGGCGGCGTGAACGCCAAGATCATGCCCTCCCCCATGATGAACGTCATCAACGGCGGCGCGCATGCCCCGAACAACCTGGACATCCAGGAATTCATGATCATGCCCGTGGGCGCCAAGACCTTCGCCGACGCGCTGCGCATCGGTGCGGAAGTGTTCCACACCCTGAAGGCCATTCTCGCCAAGGACGGTCATGTCACCTCCGTGGGCGACGAGGGCGGTTTCGCCCCCAACCTGAAGAGCCACGACGAGGCCTTCAGCTACCTCATCAAGGCCATTGAGGCCGCCGGCTACATCCCCGGTGCGGAAGTGGCCCTCGGCATCGACGCCGCCTCCTCCGAATTCTACAAGGACGGCAAGTACGTCATCGCCGGCGAAGGCCTGGAACTCACCAGCGAGGAAATGGTGGACTGGCTGGAAGACTTCACCGAACGCTATCCGCTCATCTCCATTGAAGACGGCATGGCCGAAAACGACCGCGAAGGCTGGAAGCTGCTCACCGACCGCCTCGGCGACCACATCCAGCTCGTCGGCGACGACCTCTTCGTCACCAACCCCGACATTCTGGCCGAAGGCATTGAAGACGGCCTCGCCAACGCCGTGCTCATCAAGGTGAACCAGATCGGCACCCTCACCGAAACCCTGGACACCATTGAAATCGCCAAGAACGCCGGGTACGCCACCATTGTTTCCCACCGTTCCGGCGAAACCGAAGACACCTTCATCGCCGACCTTGCGGTGGGCACCAACTCCGGCCAGATCAAGACCGGCTCCGCCAGCCGTTCCGACCGCATCGCCAAGTACAACCAGCTTCTGCGCATTGAAGAAGAACTGAGCGATGTCAGCTTCTTCTTCGGCCCCATCCTCGCCGACAACTACGGACTCACCCAGTCCGACGACGAAGCCGAATAAGCATGCCGGGCGGGCATGCCCGCCCTTGTCAAGGAGCGGCCCGGTCTCTTCCGGGCCGCTCTCCTTCTACCGTTCCTTCCGGCCTCATGCCGGAGGATTGAGGTTTACCATGAGCAAGGCTCTGCGTATCCTGTTCTGTTCCCTCTTCGCCCTCTGCCTTTCCGCCGGGGGCGCCTTTGCCGCGGACATGTCCGCCACGGTGGCAAAAATGCAGGCCGCCTATGCCGCCATGCAGAGCTTCCGCGCCGATTTTTCGCAGCAGCTTCTGCAAAGGGAAAGCGGCGTGGTGGAAAAGCGCGAAGGCGTTCTTCTTTTCCAGAAGCCGCTTCGCGTGCGCTGGGAAACGGCCGCGCCCCATGCCGAACTTCTGATGGTGACGGACAAGGAAATCTGGAACTACCTGCCCGACGAGGAACTGGCCTACCGCTATTCCCGCGAGCTTGCCGAGGATTCCCGTTCCCTCATTCAGGTCATCACCGGCCAGAGCGCCCTTTCCCGCGATTTCGACGTGGAATCCGCCCAGTCCCCGGAAGACGGCGATCTCATTCATCTGCTGCTCTATCCCAAGGACCCCACCACGGAGCTGACCGAAGCGCAGCTGTGGCTCGACCCGAAGACGTCCCTCATCCGCCGCGCCATGGTCATGGACTTCTACGGAAACACCAACACCATCGAGCTGAAGAACCTGAAGCCCGATGCCTCCGTGTCCGACAAGGACTTCCGCTTCACGCCTCCCAGGGGCACGGAAGTGGAAGACCATGTGGAAGCGGCCCATCCCGTGGAAAGGCCCCTTCTGAACTAGCCTGCGGCATCTGAGAAAGGCCCCTGTCTTCTCCGCGCCCGGAACATGGCGGCGCCTGAACGCCCCTTTTCCGGACGCGCTTTTCCCGCGTGCGGCCCCCCTGCGGGGGCTGGACTATCCCGACAATTAAAGGTACACACATTCTTCGCATGGAACAACAGCACGGCATACTGGTACTCAACAAACCCAAGGGGCTCAGCTCCGCACAGTGCATTGCGCGGATCAAACGCCTCGGGCAGAAGAAAATCGGCCACGCCGGCACGCTCGACCCCATGGCCACAGGAGTGCTGCTCGTACTCCTCGGCCACGCCACCAAGCTTTCCGGGTATCTTCTGGAAGGCGGCGTCAAGACCTACGGCGGCACGCTGCGCCTCGGCGTGACCACCGACACCTGGGATGCGGAAGGTTCCATCGTCAGCGAAACGGCCCTCGGAGAGGACGACCTTGCCGAAGGTTCCGCGCTGGAGCAGGCTGCGAGAAACGAAGTCGCGGCCTGGCTTGAGGTGACGGAACAGCCTGTTCCGCCTTATTCCGCCGCAAAGCACCAGGGTCAGCCTTTGTACAAGCTTGCCCGTGCGGGCAAGGAAGTGCCCGCCAAGGTGAAACGCATACATGTTTCGTACGCCGATGTTCAATGGGTGAACATGCCGGACGTACGATTCCGGGTAACGTGCAGTTCCGGTTCCTACATACGGTCCCTGGCCCACAGCTTGGGGATTCGACTTGGGTGCGGAGCCATGCTCACGGAACTGACCCGGGAATACAGTCACCCGTTCGGACTGGACGTCGCCCACACGCTGGATGAGGTCCTCGCCGAGCCGGAGAAGCTGCCCGAATGGCTCATGCCCATCAGCGCCGCCCTGCCGGGATGGAAGAATCTTTCCATCGGCCCCGTGCAGGAAGCGAACCTGAGAAACGGCATCGCCGTTCCCCACACGCCGGAATTCGGAACCTTCCATCCCGGCGAACGCGCCCTCATCACGGCGCAGGACGGCTCGCCTCTGGCCCTGGCGGAAGCCCGCATGGACAGGGATCGCCCTGTCTGGGCAGTGCTTCGGGGGCTTTTTACCCACTAACCTCTGGCAGAAGCCAGAGAGGAGGATACCGCTGTGGCTATGGATTCCGCTCAGAAGCAGGCCGTTATCGCCCAGTTCGCCAAGCACGAAGGCGACACCGGCTCCGCTGAAGTTCAGATCGCCCTTCTTACCGCCCGCATCAACGGCCTCGCCGGCCACTTCAAGGCCAACAAGAAGGACTTTCATTCCCGCACCGGCCTGCTCAAGCTGGTCGGCCAGCGTCGCAAGATGCTGAACTACCTGAAGAAGACCGACATTCAGAGCTACCGTGCCCTGATCGAAAAGCTCGGCCTGCGCAAGTAGTCGCGACAAGGATCTGAAAGCAAGGGGGAGCGGGAGTCATTCCGCTCCCCCATCCTGCATGAACGGGGCAGCAGCCCCCAACCTCAACGCGAGGAAGGAGCATCCGCGAACAGAGGCGAAATTTTCGTCTTTCTTCACGGAGTCTCCTTCCAGGAGTAACCATTATGGGTCTGCTCAACAGCACTCGTGTTTCCGCCACCGTAGGCGGCAAGGAAATCATTCTGGAAACGGGCCGCGTGGCCCGTCAGGCCAACGGCGCCATCTGGATTCAGTGCGGCGGTACCGTGGCCCTCGTCACCGTCTGTGAAGCCCAGCTCGACACCCCCAAGGACTTCTTCCCCCTCACCGTGGAATACGCCGAACGCATGTACGCCGCCGGCCGCATCCCCGGCAACTTCTTCCGCCGCGAAATCGGCCGCCCCAGCGATCATGAAACCCTGGTGGCCCGCCTCATCGACCGGCCCATCCGTCCGCTCTTCCCCAAGGGCTACGGCAATGAAGTGCAGGTGCTCGCCACCGTCATTTCCGCCGACGGCGAAAACGACCCCGACGTGCTCTGCATCACCGCTGCTTCCGCAGCCACCTGCATTTCCAACATTCCCTTCGCCGGTCCCGTGGCCGGTGCGCGCCTCGGCCGCGTGGACGGACAGTTCATTCTGAACCCCACCAATGAAGAGCTGAAGCGCTCCGACATGGACATCGTGCTTGCCGCTTCCCGCGACGCCGTGGTCATGGTGGAAGGCGAAGCCAGGCTCGTCAAGGAACAGGACCTCATCGACGGCCTGAACTGGGCCCACAAGGCCATTTTGCCCCTCATCGACGCTCAGGAAGAACTGGTGAAGCTGGCGGGCAAGCCCAAGAGCGAATTCACGCCCAAGGAAGACGATCCCGAGCTCTTCGCCTATGTGGAGGAACTCGCCATCAAGTCCGGCATGGAAGACGCCCTGCGCACCGTCGACAAGCTGCAGAGAAAGGACGCCCGCAAGGCCGTGAAGGACAAGGTAAAGGCCCTCATGGCCGAAGATGAGCGCTATGCCGACGATCCCGTCGCTCAGGCCGCCATCGGCGAAGTGCTGGAACACCTGGAAAAGAAGCTCGTGCGCCAGAGAGTCATCAACGAGGGCACCCGCATCGACAACCGCGATACCAAGACCGTGCGCCCCATCGAAATCGAGACCTCCGTGCTTCCCCGCGCCCACGGCTCCGTGATCTTCGCCCGCGGCGAAACCAAGACCATCGCCGTCACCACCCTGGGCAGCTCCGCCGACGAACAGAAGGTGGATACGCTGAACGGTGATGAAAGCAAGCGCTTCATGCTGCACTACAACTTCCCGCCCTTCACCGTGGGTGAAGTGAAGTCCGTGCGCGTGTCCCGCCGCGAAATCGGCCACGGCCACCTTGCCGAACGCGCGCTCAAGGCCGTTCTGCCCTCTGCCGAAAGCTTCCCCTACACCATCCGCGTGGTGTCCGACACCGTGGAATCCAACGGTTCCTCCTCCATGGCCGCCGTGTGCGGCGGCTGCCTCTCCCTCATGGATGCGGGCGTGCCCATCAGCGCTCCCGTGGCCGGCGTGGCCATGGGCCTCATCAAGGACGGCGACACCTACACCGTGCTCACCGACATCCTCGGTGATGAAGACGCCCTGGGCGACATGGACTTCAAGATCGCCGGTACCGCCGAAGGCATCAGCGCCATTCAGATGGACATCAAGATCAACGGCCTGCCCACCGAAGTCATGGCCCGCGCCATGGAACAGGCCCGCGTGGCCCGTCTGCACATTCTCGACGTCATGGCCAAGGCCATGCCCGCCGTGCGCGAACTCTCTCCCTACGCTCCCCAGCATGAGGAAGTGTTCGTGAATCCCGAGATCATCCGCATGATCATCGGCCCCGGAGGCAAGAACATCAAGGCCATCACCACCGCCACCGGCGCGGCCATCGATATCGAGGATTCCGGCCGCATCACCATCTTCGCTCCCACGCAGCAGTCCATGCAGGCCGCCAAGGAAATGGTGCTCTATTACGACCAGCACGCGGAACTCGGCAAGAACTACACTGCCAAGGTGAAGCGCATCATGGACATCGGCGCCATCGTGGAAATCCTGCCCAACCTGGAAGCTCTGGTGCACATCTCCCAGCTGGACACCAACCGCGTGGAAAAGACCGAAGATGTGGCCCACCTCGGCGAAGACATGGTGGTCAAGGTCATTGAAATCAACGGCGACCGCATCCGTGCCAGCCGCAAGGCCGTGCTCCTCGAAGAGCAGGGCATTGAATGGAACCCCGAAGATACGGCCCGTCCCGCCCGCCGCGAACGCTCCGACCGTGGTGAACGCGGTGACGGCGAACGTCGTGAACGCCGCGGTGAACGCCGCGACAGAGGCGAACGCCGCCATGAACGCAAGGACGACTGATCCTTCGCGGGCTGAAACAGCATAGAAAAGCCGCCCCGGAACTGTACTGTTCCGGGGCGGCTTTTTCATCCCGTGCCCGCCTTCGGCGGACACGGGGGCAAAAGCGTGTCGTCCGCTCTGTTATCGTTCAAGGCTCTTACAGCTGGCTGTTTTTCCCCTGTGGTCCGTTATCCACACCATCATATATCTTTCCCGACGACACGCCTCCGGCCCTCACTCATGCTTCATCCGAAGGAAAGGTCACATCGGAAAAACGGGGACCTCCGTCGGCCTGACCGGTGGGCATAAGCTCCATATAGCTCACGTCCATGTGCACGGGGCACTCCACCACCCACAAAAGGGCGCGGGCAATGTCCTCAGGATCCAGCGGACGGCCCGTGGCGTATTCCTTTTCGGCCTTTTCCGCGTTGCCCGCGTTGTGCACCAGGGAAAATTCCGTGCGCGTGCGCCCGGGAGCAATGCACGTCACCCGCACGGGCGTGCCCAGAAGATCGGCGCGCATGTTGTCGGAAAGATGGCGCACAAAGGCCTTGCTCGCGCCGTAGACGTTGCCCGTGGGAAAGGCCCGGCTTCCGGCCACGGAGCCCACGTTGACCACATGCCCGCGGCCGCGGGCGAGCATACCGGGCAAAAGCAGCCGCGTGCAGTAAAGAAGGCCGAGAATATTGGTGTTCACCATGGTTTCCCAGGCTTCCGTATCCCCGTCCTGCACGCGTCCATCGCCCGCAAAGAGCCCGGCGTTGTTGAACAGCACGTCCACGGCGGAAAAATCCTCCGGCAGGCCGTCAAAGGCCGCCTTCGTCTCTTCACGGCTCTGTATGTCGAAGCAGAGACCGAAAAAATGCACCCCCAGTTCCCCGCGCATCTTTTCGAGGCGCTCCCTGCGCCTTCCCGTACCGACGACACGCCAGCCGTTGTCGATGAAAAGCCGCGCTGCCGCGCGCCCCAGGCCGGAGGTGGCCCCGGTAATGCAGATGACGTTGCTCATACCTGATCCCCGGATATTCCTGCTTGCGAAGCGGATGTGTTTAAGATGCCTTTGACATGCCCCCCAGGGGAAGCGGCATCAATTCTTTTGTGTATTCCAGCATACAAAAGTCAGAGCACCAATCGTGATGACAAGCCCCAGCAGCATCGACGCCGTGGGAATTTCCGAAAAAAGCATGACGCCGAAGCATAACGCTCCCGTCGGTTCCCCGCCGGAAGCCAGTATGGATACCTTCCCCGCTTCGGCATACAGCAGCGCCCAGGTTATGAACATATACGGCAATACGGACGTAACCAGAGCATGAAGAAGAAGAAAAAAGAGGTGTGGCACCGCATTGCCGGAAACGAATTCACCAATCTTCGCCGTATCCGCCCACGGCAGCAGCACCAGGGCTGTAAAAGCGACGCTGTAAAAGATGATCGTATAGGTATGATAATGTCTGTCCGTGGCCATCCTTGAACAGATACCGTACAGCGCATAGAACAACGCAGACAAAAGCCCGAAGAAAACTCCCGATGAGGAAATCCTCAGCCCCGTCCGCCGTTCAAGCAGCCCGCTTGTCAGAACACAACCGGCAACCGCAAGGCACAGACAGAATATTTTTTTCGGCGTGATCTTCTCATGAAACAGCAACGCGGCAAGAAAAATAACGAAGAACGGCGCGGTACTTAGAAGAACGGCGGCAAGGGACAACGTAAGCTCGTTGATGGCCACATTATAGCACAGGTTAAGCCCCATCATGCCGAGAATGCCTGTCCCCAGAAACTGAACGACATCCTTTATCCGTATCTTCAGCAGGGAGGCATCGCAGACAAGAACGACGCAACACATCGCCAGCGCCGCGAAAACCGCCCTTAAAAACACTATGGTGGCATTATCCATGCCGTGCGTCGTCAAGATCCGTACAAATACGCCCACGGAACCGAACATGATTCCCGCCGCGACGGGAAGAAGCAGCACCATCTGTTTCATTTCATCACCTTTTCACGTCATTCCTTCTTTCTTTCGGAGTGTCTTCCCGGCATGTGCCGCTTTTCTGAAAACAAACTCCTTATGAGAATGCAAAGGCGCGCCATCCGGCAAGGGCGTTCTTATGGGAACCCAGGAAAGCCCCGGGCCTTGCTTCAACGCAAAGCCCGGGGCCGTTTTCCTCCTGCAAGGCTTACCTCGCCCTCATGTGCGGCAAGAAGAAAGGACTACATGAAGCGCGTCAGGAAAAGCGATACTTCAGGAATATAGGTAACGATAAGCAGCATGACAAGCATGGACGCAAGCAGCGGAGCTGCCGCCACTGCGATACGTTCCGTTCGTTCGTCGGAAATGGCTGCCGCCACGAACAGACTCTGTCCCACAGGCGGGGTAATGAAGCCTATGGACAGGTTGCACACCATGATGACGCCGAAGTGCACCGGGTCCACGCCGAGCTTTATCATCATGGGCATGAGGATGGGCGCGAGAATCAGGGTGGCCGAAGCCGATTCCATGAGCGCGCCCACAATGAGCAGAAGAATGTTCACGATGAGCAGCATGGCGAATTTGTTCGACGTAATGGACATCATCCATTCGGAGATGGCGTCGGGAACCTGCTCGATAGCCATCACATAACCGAACACGCTGGCCATGGCCACAAGGAAAAGCACCGTGGCGGCGGTGACGGAGCTGTCTACCAGAATTTCGATGAAATTCTCGCGGGTGATCCCTTTGAGTACGAACATACCCACTAGGAAACCGTACAACGCGGCCACGCCCGCCGCTTCCGTAGGCGTCATAATACCGCCGTAAATACCGCCAAGAATAATGACAGGCACCATGAGCGCCCAGCGGGCTTCCCATACGGCACGGCCGATTTCACCCCAAGTATAGACCTTGTCCTCGCCTTTCCAACCGTTCTTTTTGGAAATATACCATGCTGTCATGCAAAGCATCACGCAGGTAATGATACCGGGCATGATGCCGCTCACAAAAAGCTTGCCGATGGACACATTGGTGATGACGCCGTAAAGCACGAAGGGATTGCTCGGGGGAATCATGACGCCGATGGCGCTGGCGCACGCTACGATGGCCCCGGCGAAGGCCTTGGAATAGCCGCGTTCCACCATGGCGGGAATGGTGATCATGCCGATGGCCGCGCAGGTGGCGATGCCGGAACCGGAAATGGCTCCGAAGAAGGTACATGCAATGACCGTGGCCATGGCCAAGCCGCCGGTACGGCGCCCTATCATCATGTCGGCAAGGCCGATAAGCTGACCGGAAAGCCCGCCCTTACCCATAAAGATACCGGCCAGCACAAAGAAGAAAACGGCCAGCATAGGGAAGGAATCCAAAGAGTTGTAGGCTGTCTGTGCGATGATGTTCAACTGCAGAAAGCCAGAAGCATGTACGGCGAGAGCTCCGGAAAGGCCCAGTACTACGGCAATGGGAATGCCCAGAATCATGCCGCCAAACAGTGAAACCATGAGCACGAAGATGATGCTGTGCTCAAAGCATACCACCGGCGCGGCTACCGAGACGAGAAAAAATAGCGACAGGAGGAACTTCATCCAGCCTTCTTCGCGGATAAGCTTCAGCGTATCCTGAATGACGCGAACGCTCTGGGCAAAGAAACCGAAGAGAAGCACGGAGTAAGGAATCCAGTACGGTATGCGGAGCGTAGGCGTTTCCTGCGGGAACTGGAACTGCAGGCGGATCAGGCGCACGGCCAAGCACATGATGGTGACGGTAAGCGCCAGTGTGGCGATGTTGTTGAACATCAGAATAAAATTATGATACTTCTGAGGAACCAGCCAGTCTATCAACGCCGTCATGCGAATATTTTCACGCCGTTTGATAACGAGCGGAACGGCAAAGTAGGTGCACCATATCAGGCAAAACAGGGCGAGTTCCTCCACGGGAGAGGTATCGACGTTCACCTTGAGCCATGTGCCGAGAATATAGCGGGCGAAAACCTGATACGGAATAAGCAGGCATGATGCTACGCAGGCTATGACGATGATGGGCTTTTCGCCGCTTTCATCCAGCCAGCGCAGGACTTTCTGAAACGTTACCATAGCGGGCTCCTGAAGAAAAAATACGGGTATGCGACCGGAGGACCCCTCCGGTCGGAAAAGATTTTCAGTAATGGAGCATTACTTCTGTACGTCTTGGATGAGCTTGATGAACGCAGGATCGATGTTCTTGGTATATTCGTCATACAGGGGCTGGAGGTTCTTCACGATCTCAGCCTTTTCCGCATCGGTGAGTTCGATGAGCTTGATGTTGTGCTGCTTGCAGTATTCTTCCCCCTTGCGTTCGAATTCCTGGCTCATGTCCCATTCTTCCATCTGGGACTTGCGGCCGGCGTCGAGGATCATCTTCTGCTGTTCGGGAGTAAGGGCGTCGTACTTCGCCTTGTTCATGACCACGAAGATCTTGGCCATATTGTGGCGAGTAACAAGGAAACGGTCTTCGATTTCGGCTCTATTGAAGGAAGCGAAGGTGCCGAAGTTGATGATTTCGCCGTCCACGGTACCCTGCTGAAGGGCGGTGTACACTTCGGTCCAGCCCACGGCGCAGGGGTTCATGGCAAGGGCATTCACAAAGGCCTTTTCAATAGGGGACATGGTCACGCGCACCTTGACGCCGCGCACGCTGGACAGATTCTCCACGCCGGAACGGGGAGTGAAGGCATAGCTTCTGAAAGGGGTGTCAAGGGTCATGACAAGCTTCAGACCGGCCTTCTGCGCTTCGCCGTCCACATACTTGTAGAGAGGGCCAGTGTATGGGTCGAATGCTTCGAGGAACTGGCGGTTCTTTTCAAATGCCACCATATAGGGAAGATCCATGGCCAGAAGGGGCTTGATGAACAGGTTGAGCTGGCTCTGGCCGATGAGGCTGAAGTCCAGAGAACCCTGCTGCGCCATTTCCGTGGCGACACGGTCGTTGCCGAGAACGCCGTTGTTCATCACGCGCACTTCAAATTCTCCCTTGGAGATTTCATTCAAATTCTTGGCGAACTGTTCACAGCCGTAAGTATAGTCGTCATTGGGGCCGCCGGTGTTGGCCAGACGGAAGACGGTCTTGGCATCCGAAGACAGAGGCGACAGCATCATACCGGTAACGGCAAGAACCACACAAAGAACGGAACGCAGATTCATGAGGACTCCTTCTCGCAAAATGGACATTCGGTGGTAAAACCCGGAAAAGGCGCTCCGGCAGTGCGGAGACTGCCTGCCGCGCCGGAGCGCCCTTCCTTCGCTTCCATGGCGGGAAGACGCATACGCGTCTTCCCGGTAAAGGTTGTTCCTACAGGCGGGCAGCGGCATCCCAGCCGGATTCGATGGCGGTTCTGATGGTGCCCACACTGTCGCAGTCGCCCACATTGATAACGTCGAAGGCGGTATCGGCAAAGGAGTCCCTTTCCGCCGCGAGAGAACGGGAACCGGCGCTCACGATGACGGTGTCGGCTTCAATCAGGGTTTCCTTGCCGTCCTTGTCGCACACGGTCACGCCCTTGTCGGAAATGCCCACGCAGCGCGTTTCGGTGAGAGCCGTCACATGGTTGAGGCCCATGTGTTCCTCAAGGCTCATGCGTTCGGAAATCTGCGAATTGGCAGCCAGCCACTTCGTCATTTCCACCACGGTGACTTCGTGGCCCTTGCCGCCGAGCTGAATGGAAAGTTCGCAGCCCACGGAACCGCCGCCCACGATGACGACCTTCCTGCCGATCTTGTCTTCATTGCCGAACACGTCCCACGCGAGCATGGCATGTTCGATGCCGGGGATGGGCGGTACGTTCTGCGTGGCACCGACGGCCACGATGCAGGCGTCGAAATCGGCTTCTTCAATGAGCTTCGGGGTGGCTTCGGTGTTCAGAAGCACCGTGACGTTGCTCTTGGCAAGCTGGGTGATGAAGTATTCGCGCAGGTCGCGCACATGGTTCTTGAACCACAGATGGTCGGGATACATGGCCAGCTGGCCGCCCAGTCTGTCGCCCTTCTCGAAGAGCGTCACGCTGTGGCCGCGTTCGGAAGCCTTGAGGGCCGCCTGCATGCCGGCCACGCCGCCGCCCACCACGGCCACCTTCTTGGGCGTGGTTTCGCGCAGCATGTATTCCTTGTACTGGCCCTGACGATACAGGGGGTTCACGGAGCAGTGACCGTCGAAGGTGGCGGTGTCGGAAATGTTCACTTCCGTGGTCAGGGAGCCGCGGCGGCCGCCGTCCAGGCAGTAGTCGCAACGGATGCAGGGACGGATGTCTTCTTCGCGGCCTTCGCGCACCTTATTGAACCAGTACGGGTCGGCAACGGACTGACGGCCGATGAGCACATAGTCGCACTTGCCTTCGGCAATGAGCTTTTCCGCCGTGGCGGCACTGCCGATGGCGCCCACCACGCCCACGGGCACCTTCACGCCGGCCTTCTTCAGGGTATAGGCGGCTTCGGCGTTGTGAGCTTCGGGCACGAAGCAGGTGGGATGCATCTTCGGACGGGCATGGGCGTCGAGACGGGTGCCGCAGGAGACATGGATCATGTCCACATAGTCCTGGAAGATCAGGGCCTGCTGCGCGCAGTCGTCGGGGGTGATGCCGCCTTCCTTCTTGTCGTCGCCGTTGAGGCGCACTTCGATGATCATGTCGTAGCCGATGGCGTCGCGGATGGCCTTGATGACTTCCAGAGGATAGCGGCAGCGGTTTTCCACGGAGCCGCCGTATTCATCGGTACGCTTGTTGCACAGAGGCGACAGGAAGTTGTTCATCAGCCAGCCGTGGCCGTAATGCAGCAGAATACCGTCGAAGCCGGAACGCATGGCGAGCACGGCGGCATCCACATACATTTTCTTGACATCGTCCATGTCCTTCTTGTCCATGGCCTTCGTCATGCGGCCGTTGTACATGAAGGCGCTGGAGCTGATGAGCTCATATCCCGGCCAGGGAAGCATGCAGCAGCCGGCATGGTAGATTTCGCACAGCGTCTTGGTGCCGTACATGTGCGCGGGGCGCTGCAGATTGTGCATGTAAATGAAGCCGTCCACTTCGTCATCCAGCACCAGGTCGCCGCGATGGCCGCCGTTGGCGGGGATTTCCATGGGAACGGTGATGCAGGCCGCGCCGCCGCGGGCCCAGTGCATGTAGAATTCCACACCGTCGCGGTTCAGACGATGATGAGAGTCCACGATGTCGCCCTGAGAACCGATGGGAGGAACCATGATGCGGTGTTTAAAGGTCACCTGTCCCTTCTTGCCGACGGTGAGCGGAGTAAAGACATGGGGATACTTTTCCTTGTACAGTGGTTTCATCGAATTCCTCCCGATGTTTGGCCCTCCGGCCGGAACCGGCGTTTCCCATGCGCCATGGGAACCCGCATGACCGGATTCCATAAGTATTAGAGTAAGGGCGAAAAGGCTTGCCTTTTCACCTTTCTCTATGCTAATTTCATACCATACTAGTTCTCCTTTATTATCAAGAGGTTATAAAATGAGTAAGAAATCAGGTTCCGAAATATCGGATCTCTCTTCCCATATTTCGGAATTAGCTGAAAACGACTCCGATATAATGGAACATTGCGAAACCTATCTCGGCGTCGTGGAAAGGCTCATTCAGGGGGATTCGCTGGAGGAAAGTCTGAATGCGATCTTTCTCTATCTGGCCGACATCCTGCCTCTGACCTATCTCTTCTACACGCCGCCCTACGAAAGCCAGGAGAGCAATCACATCCACATTTCCCGCGAGGGCGTACGCCTTTTCAAGAACATCAAGACCCCGACGCGCGCACAGATCAACCGCATCTTCGAACACAGAGCGAAGTTCAGTTCTGACAAGGTATTCTATATCAAGTCAAGCAAAGATATGGATGCCTTCTTCAACATCATCACCAGTCAGGTGAAAATCGAATCGCCCTGTCTGTATTTCTATTTTCTGTACGGAGGGCAGGTACAGGGCAGCATCTATTTCGGCTGCTCCAGTGAAAACGAGTTCTCCGCAGAGGAAATACGCTTTCTGAAAAAGCTGTGGAAGCCGCTCTACTTCATCATCCGCTTCCACTATCAGCAGCAGCGCATGGAAAAAGTTCTCGAACTGACACAGGAGAACAACCGCGTTCTGCGCAAGCAGATCAGCGGCTTTGCCGACATTGTGGGCGCAAACTCCGGCCTCAAGGACGTGGCCCGGGAAATACGCATGCTCGCGCCCTTCGACATTCCGGTGCTGCTCACCGGGGAGACCGGCACGGGCAAGGACCTTTTCGCCACGGAGCTGCACAGGCTCTCCCCCCGCGGAGACAAGCCCTTTGTAGCGGTAAACTGCGGCGGCATTGCGCCCACGCTTCTGGACAGCGAACTCTTCGGCTACACCAAGGGCGCGTTCACCGGGGCCTTCAAGGATTACAAGGGCCGTTTCGAACGCGCACAGGGCGGCACGCTCTTTCTTGATGAAATAGGGGAACTGCCCCTCGACGCGCAGACAAGGCTGCTGCGCGTCATTCAGAATCACACCGTGGAACGGCTGGGCGGCAGTGCGCCCATTCCCGTGGATTTCCGCATCGTCTGCGCCACCAACAAGGACCTTCAGCAGATGGTGCAGCAGGGCACCTTCCGCGAGGATCTCTACTTCCGCCTCGCCGGGGTGACGGTGCACATTCCGCCCCTCAGAAACCGCCCGGGCGACATTCCCCTGCTCGTGCAGCGCATCCTGCACAAGGAGGCGGCCCGGTACGGGGTGCCCGTACCCGTGCTTGCGGCGGGAGAAATGCATAAGCTTCTGAACTACGCCTGGCCGGGCAACGTGCGGGAGCTCATCAACGTGGTGACGGAAGGCTTCGTGCGCGGCCTGCAGACAGGCGCGGTCATTTTCCGTACCGGCAAGGAAAGCGGGCCTCAGGACTGGCAGGACAGAAAAACCGTGCCTTCCTTCGACGACCTTCAGCGCAAATACTTCTCAAGGCTTCTGCAGCTGTGCAACGGCTGCATTTCCGGCCCCCACGGCGCGGCCATGCTTGCCGGAATCAAGCCCAACACCATGCGCGCAAGGCTCGACAAGCTCCATATTCCCTACGGTCAGGCCAGAAAGGAACCGGAAATCTCCTGAGAAAAGGCGCCTCGCGCAGAAAATCCGTTTAAAAAACATCGCCCGGGGCAAAGACCCCGGGCGAAAACAGCATGCACGGCTTACTTTTCCAGCAGCTTCTTTCTCCATGCCTTTTCGGTATTGACCAGAAGCTGGGAAATGGTCATGGGCCCTATGCCGCCGGGCACGGGCGTGATGGCCGAGGCTATGGGCGCCACGTTGTCGTAGTCCACATCGCCGCAGAGTCTGCCGTCCGCCCCGCGGTTGATGCCCACGTCGATGATGACGGCTCCGGGCCTGACCATGTCGGCCGTGACGAAGCGGGGCCTGCCGAGAGCTGCGACGATGATGTCGGCCTCACGGCATATGGCGGCAAGATCCGGCGTGCGGGAATGGCACATGGTCACGGTGGCGTTGTAGTCGCGGCTGCCCAGCATGAGGGCTATGGGGCGGCCCACCAGATTGCTCCTGCCGATGACCACGGCCCTTTTGCCGCTCACGGAAATGCCGTACCGGTCGAGAATGGCCAGTATGCCCGCAGGCGTGCAGGGACGAAGCCCGGGCACGTTCATGGCCACGCGGCCCTGATTCACGGCAGTGAGGCCGTCCACGTCCTTTTCCGGGCTGATGGCGTCGATGCAGGGGCGCGCATCCAGCCCTTCGGGCAGGGGAAGCTGAAGCAGTATGCCGTCGACGGCCGGGTCGGCATTGAGGGAGGCGATGAACGCCTCAAGTTCCTTCTGCGGAATGGAGGCGGGCTTGCGGTAGGAGGCCGTGTCTATGCCGGCATCGGCACAGGCCTTTTCCTTATTGCGCACATACACCTGGGAGGCGGGGTCTTCCCCCACCAGCACCACGGCGAGACAGGGCGCGCGCCCCGCCTTTTCCCTGTCCTTTGCTATGTTCTCACGCAGGGCGGCGCGTATGGCGGCCGCGGTGGCCTTGCCGTCAAGTATCATGGCTGCTCCTTTTCCGGCCTTGCCGGATGCATGGGTTAGCGGTGAACGACGCTGCGCGGGCGCGTGCCGTCGGCCTGACTCAGCAGGCCGTCCTTCTCCATCTGTTCCACAAAGCGCGCCGCGCGGTTGAAGCCGATGCGGAAGCGGCGCTGAAGCAGGGAAATGGACACCTTGCCGTTGTCCAGCACGAACTGTATGGCTTCGGCATAGATGGGATCATCCACAATGTCGTTGCCCCGGGAGGCGGGCTGACCGAAATCTTCAGCGTCTTCGGAGGCGTCGTTGCCGAATTCCGCAAAATCCACCTTATAGTTGGGCTGCTGCTGCCTCTTCCAGTATTCCACCACGGCCGAGACCTCGTCGTCGCTGACAAAGGCCCCGTGCAGGCGCTGTATCATGCCGCCGTTGGGCTTGAAGAGCATGTCGCCCATGCCGAGAAGCTTTTCCGCGCCCGCACCGTCGAGAATGGTGCGCGAATCCTGTCCGCTCGTCACCTTGAAGGCGATGCGGCAGGGGAAGTTCGCCTTGATGATGCCCGTGACCACGTCCACGCTGGGGCGCTGGGTGGCGATGATGAGATGTATGCCCGCCGCACGGGCAAGCTGGGCTAGGCGCACGATGCTGCCTTCCACTTCCTTGCGCTTCACCATCATGAGGTCGGAGAGTTCATCCACGATGATGACCAGGAAAGGCATGTTGGAAAGGTCTTCCGGTTCCCCGGTTTCCGGATCCAGCGGCATGGAGCCTCCGGCCTCCACCTCGGCGCGCAGGCGTGCCTGACGCTCGTTGTAGCCGGTGATGTTGCGCACCTTCACCTTGGAGAACAGAGAAAGGCGGCGGTTCATCTCGTCGATGGCCCAGAGCAGCGCGTTCTTGGTCAGATCCATATCCGTGACCACGGGGTGCACAAGGTGCGGCAGGTCGGCGTACATGGAAAGTTCCACGCGCTTGGGGTCCACCAGTATCATCTGCACTTCGTCGGGTCTGGCGCGGTAGAGCAGGCTGAGAATGATGGCGTTCAGGCACACGCTCTTGCCCGCGCCGGTGGCGCCTGCCACCAGAAGGTGGGGCATCTTGGCAAGATCGGCGGAAACGGGTCTGCCGCCGGTATCCTTGCCGAGGGCCACGGTAAGGAGCGACTTGGCCTGACGGAAATTCTCATTTTCCACGATTTCGCGAAAATGCACGGTGGCGCGCTTTTCATTGGGCACTTCCACGCCCACGGTGTCCGTGCCCGGCACGGGAGCCTGCATGCGCACGGACACGGCCTTGAGCGACATGGCGAGGTCATTGGCAAGGTTGGTGATGCGCGTGGCCTTCACGCCGGGGGCGGGACGCACCTCGAACATGGTGACCACGGGGCCGGGGGTGATGCGGGCCAGCGTGGCGTGAACGTTGAAATTCTTGAGGCAGGTGATGAGCGCACTGCCCTGCCGCGCCAGGGTGACGCTGTCGGGACGGTTGGCAAGGTCGTCTTCCGGCAGGGGAGAGAGCAGATCAAGGGGCGGCAGGGAAAGTTCCCTGCGCTTCGGCAGTACCGGCGCGGGCGCTGCGGGCACAGGCTCCTTCTGTGCGGCCATGGCACCGGCCACGGCGCTGTCCACAGAGGCGTATTCCTCATCCTTTTCCTCCGGCTCCGCCGGAGAAGATGCCGCAACGGGTTCCTTCTGCGCGGTGTTTTCCGCCGTACAGGAGGAAACGACCACGGCGGGAAAATCCTCGCCACCCAGAGAGGACTGAGCGGAAAGGGCCGCCGCCAGAACGGAAGAACCGAGTTCCTCTTCCGGCTCCTCCACGGAAGCTTCCGGCTGAGCCGCCGCTTCCGGAACAGGTTCGGGAGCAGGTTCCTCTGCGGGAGGAAGGCTTGCGGCAGGCTCCTTCTCCGCGGCGCTCTCCGCCGCGGGAGCACTCACCGGCTCTTCCAGTTCCAGAATGAAGTCCTCCTCCTTCGCAGGCGCGGCGACGGGCGGGGAAACAGGTTCTTCCTCCTCCACCGTAACGCTGAGGGGAGCCTCCTTCTGCGCTTCGGGCACATGCTTTTCCGCTGCCGGGCCTTCCACAAGATGCAGAAGGTCGCGCACGTCCTCTTCCCCCAGGCTCTGCTGCGCGCTCTTCTCCGGGGCCTCCTCATGCAGGTTCAGCTCCAGCGCAGGACGCTCCTGCGCGGGCTCCTCCTTCTTCTTTCTGCCTGCGATGATGTCCAGCACGGCACGCGGGCGGGGAGCCCTGACCTTTGCCCCGCCGAATTTTGCGGCAAGGTGCTTCAGCGAGGAGGGAACATGCGGCACGGGCAGATCATAGGTGGTGCCGAAGGAGGGGATTTTCCGCATGGTCCAGGAGATGAGGCGGGAAATGAGCGTCAGCCAGGAAATGCTGAAGGACAGTTCCATGGCGATGAGAAACACGAAAAGCCACAGAAGAAGCGAGCCTGAAGGACTGAAGAAGACCAGCGAAAGCGCGGAAAGCCACTGCCCCGTGATGCCCCCGCCGTGTATGCCGTGCAGCACGATGTCGAAGGCGGAGGAGGTGACGAGCACGCAGGCGAAAAGCAGAAGGTAGCCCAGCCAGCGGTACCACTTGAGCACCAGCCAGCGGGAGACCAGGCCCGCGCCCACGGCGAGGAAAAAGATCACCCACAGAAAAGAGCCGATGCCGAAGCTGTCCACCAGAAAACCGGCCAGATACGCACCGAACAGACCGGCCGCATTGTGTATGGACGAAGCCTGTATGCTCACGGCCTGATTGAAGGTCGGGTCACCGGCATGATAGCTCCAGAGACTGAGCAGCATGAGCAGACCGCAGAAAAGAAAAAGCAGTCCGAGCAGTTCGCGTATCAGCCTGTGTCCGTACATTCATGATCCCCTTCATGCGGTGCGCGCCGTGTGGAAAAAGCTTTCCGGGGCTCTCTCTCCGCAAAAAAATGAAAAACGCTGCCGGGAGGGCGCGAAACGTCCTGCCGGCAGCGCAAAAGGAAAAAAACCGGATTAATCGCGGCCGAGATATTCGCGGGTGCGGGTATCGACCTTGACGCGATCCCCTTCGTTCACGAAAATCGGCACCTGGATGACCACGCCGGTTTCCAGGGTGGCGGGCTTGGTCACGTTGGAAACGGTGTCGCCCTTCACGCCGGGTTCGGTCTTGGTCACGGTCATGACGAGGCTCACGGGAATTTCAATGTCGATGGGCTGGCCGTTGTAGAGCAGCACGCGGCACTGCTGGGATTCCAGCAGCCAGTCGGCCTTGCCGTCGGTGTCGGCTTCGGGCAGGGAGATCTGCTCGTAGGTGGTCATGTCCATGAAGATGAGGTCGGTGCCTTCGCGGTACAGGTACTGCATGTCGCGCTGTTCCATGTCGGGCTTGCCCACCTTTTCGCCGGAACGGAAGGTGTTGTCCACCACGCGGCCGTTCAGGATGTTGCGCAGCTTGGTGCGCACCATGGCGCCGCCCTTGCCGGGCTTGAAGTGCTGGAATTCAACGATTTCATAAGGGGTGCCGTCGATCTCGATCTTCAGGCCGCGGCGAAAGTCAGTCGTGGAATACATGATGCCTCCAGGCAGAAATACGGTATTTTTTTTATAAACATCCGAAACGGGCCTTCTGCGGCCCGTCAAGTTCCCCAGTGGGAAAACCCGCCCCCCGCCCTGCGGGGAGCCTCCGCGGAATATTTGCCTTTTCAGCCGGAGCAGGCTAATCTCAGCTCTTTCCGCAAAGCAAGATATATTGTCCGATAGAGGCTCACTTTGTCAACTCACGAGGCACGCCATGACCGACCCGTCCGCTGAAAAAAAGAAAAGACCGGAACCCTCTCTGGAACTTCTGGCCACCCTGTACACGCTGGAACAGCTGGAAGAGGCCTCGCACGACATGCCGCAGCTCGCCCTTGCCGGGCGCTCCAACGTGGGCAAATCCTCCCTCATCAACGCCCTGGCCCGCCGGAAAAAGCTGGCCAAGGTCAGTTCCGAACCGGGCAAGACCCGTTCCGTGAATCTTTTCAAGGTACTGCCCGACGGCTTCTGCCTCACCGACCTGCCCGGCTACGGCTACGCCCGGCGCGGCCATGAGGAGCGGCGCAACTGGGCGGCCCTCATCCAGACCTATCTTGAAAAAACGCGCTCGCTGCGCGCGCTCGTGCTGCTCATCGACTGCCGCATCCCCACGCAGGAATCGGACCGCGTCATGGCCGACTTTGCAAGGGCTAGGAACCTGCCCGTCATCGCCGTGCTCACCAAGGCGGACAAGTGCACCCTGAAGGAGCGCTCCGCCCAGCAGAAGGCCTGGGAAAAAATCCTCGGCGGGCAGAAGCCCCTCGTGGTTTCCGCCGTGACGCGCCTCGGCCTCGACGAACTCTGGGAGAAACTGCGCGAAGCGGGCGCGCCGGAGCCGGAACTTCCCGCAGAACCTGAAAACGACGCTCCTTCCCTCGACTGATCCGCCATGCTCGACATATCCCTCCTCAACGAAGCGCAGAAAGCCGCCGTCACCGCGCCGGAAGGCCCCATGCTGGTCATCGCAGGCGCAGGTTCCGGCAAGACCCGCACCATCGTGTACCGCCTGGCCTGGCTTGCCGAACAGGGCGTGGACCCGCGCTCCATGCTGCTTCTCACCTTCACGCGCAAGGCCTCGCAGGAAATGCTGCACAGGGCCGCGAATCTTCTCGATCAACAGCTCTTCGGCGTGCAGGGGGGCACCTTTCACAGCTTCGCCTTCTCCATCCTGCGCCGCTGGGCCCCGGACTGGACGGGCGGCAGTCTTTCCGTCATGGACACCGCCGACAGCACCGCCGCCATACAGGCCTGCAAGGAAAGTCTGGCCGTCGGCAAGGGCGACAGGAGCTTTCCCCGCACGCAGGCCGTGCTCGGCCTGCTCAGCAAGGCGCGGAACAAGGAAATGAGCCTTGAGGAAGTGCTCTCCCGCGAGGCGCAGCATCTTCTGCCCCACGCCTCCGACCTCATGAAGCTCGGGGAAGCCTACAAGGCCTACAAGCGCGAACACGCCCTTCTGGACTACGACGATCTGCTCTTCGAGCTGGAGCAGCTCTTCATCGACAAGCCCGACATTCTTGAGGCCCAGAAGATGCGTTTCGGGCAGATCATGGTGGACGAATACCAGGACACCAACAAGGTGCAGGCACGCCTTGTCCGCATGCTGGCCGGCGAAGAGGGCAACATCATGGCCGTGGGCGACGACGCACAGTCCATCTACGCCTTCCGGGGCGCCACGGTGCACAACATCCTTGATTTTCCCAGGCTGTTCCGCAATACGCGCATCATCCGGCTGGAGGAGAACTACCGTTCCGTGCAGCCTGTGCTCGACGTGGCCAACAGCCTGCTTTCCCACAGCTCCGAAGGCTACCGCAAGCATCTTTTCTCCCGCAGGGAAAAGCCCTCCGAAGCCGCCGTCACCCTGTACCGCCCTCTGAGCGATCTGAGTCAGGCCCAGCTTGCCGCACGCCGCATCGAAGAACTGCTCGCCACCGTGCCCGCGCGGGAAATCGCCGTGCTCTTCCGTTCCGGCTACCAGTCCTATCATCTGGAACTGGAGCTCAACAAACGCGGCATAGGCTTCCGCAAATACGGCGGCCTGCGCTACGCCGAGGCCGCCCATGTGAAGGATGTCATGGCCTTCGCCCGACTGGTGAGCAATCCGCTGGATCTGCCCTCCTTCGACCGCATCGCCGCGCTGTCCCGGGGCATAGGCCCCAAGACCTCGCGCAAGCTGTTCGCCCTGGCCTCGGGCAGCGACGAGGCCGCCCTGAAAAAAGCCTCCTCGCGCTGGCCGGACTTTCAGGACAACATGGCGCTCATCGCCTCCCTGCGCATGGAGCACCCCGCGCCAGAAACGGTCATAGGCCGCATTCTGGAACATTACCGCCCGAAGATGGAGGAACTTTTCCCCGACGACTGGCCCCGCCGCCTTCAGGGCCTTGAGGAAATGTCCACCATCGCCGCCACCTACGACGATCTTCAGCTCTTCATCGCCGATCTTTCGCTGGATACCCCGGAAGAGGCTCCCGTGGAGGAAGAGGAGGACGAGCGCATCACCCTCTCCACCGTGCATTCCTCCAAGGGACTGGAATGGTCGGCCGTGCTCATCATCGACCTTGTGGAAGACCGCTTCCCCTCCCGTCACGCCCTGGTGCGGCCGGAAGACTTTGAAGAGGAACGCCGCCTCATGTATGTGGCCTGCACCCGCGCCAAGGACACGCTGGATCTCTTCTCGCCCCTCAGCATCTACAGCCGCTCCTCCGGGGACAGGGAACCCGCCTCCCCCAGCCCCTTCATACGCGAACTGCCCCCGGACCTGATGGAGGAAATCTACGAGAACTACGGCGGCGTGCTGGCGAAGCGGAAGATGCAGAGCGCGCCTTCCGTCGCGGATTTCGGCGCTTCCCTGAAGCGGCGCCGGCATACCGGCGATGACGAGGACGCGCAGACGATGCGCCGGCGCCGGAACGACGACTGGCCTCTCGTGGAAAGGGAGGACGGCTTCACGCCCCGTTCCCGCGAGGATGCGGACGACGCCTATATGGCGGCCGTGCGCGAGGCGGCGCGGAGCGGAAGCACGCTGGAGGAATCCCCCGAGGCAAAAACCGAAAAAAGGAAACTCGGCTTCTGCTGGCACCGCCTCTTCGGCCGGGGCAAGATCGTGGAGGAAATTCCGCCGGACAAGTACCGCGTCCATTTCCCGGGATTCGGGCTGAAAATCATTCTTGCCGACTATCTTACCCTGGAGCAGTCATGAAACCGGCCAGTGAAGACGACATCCTTGCCCTGGTGAACCGTTTCTTCCCCGTGGACCATCCCTCCCTCATGCTGGGCAGGGGAGACGACTGCGCCGTGCTGCGCCGGGGCGGCCCCCTTGCCGTGAGCACGGACATCTTTGCGGAGGACACGCACTTCCGCAGGCGCTATTTCACCCCCTTCGACACGGGCTTCAAGGCCCTTGCCGTGAACATAAGCGACATAGGCGCAAGCGGCGCCACGCCTGCGGGCCTTTCCATAGGGCTGACCCTCACGGGAAAGGAAGACGAAGCGTGGCTTTCGGAATTCTGCCGCGGCATGAAGGAGCTGTGCGACCGCTTCTCCCTCGCCCTTTCCGGAGGCGATCTTGCGCGCTCCAGCCTCCTCAACATCTGCGTCACGGCATGGGGAAACCTGCCGGAAGAGCTGCCCCTCGGGCTCCGGCGCGGCATGGCGCAGGAAGGGGACATCATCTTCCTTGTGGGCACCGTGGGCATGGCGCGCCTCGGCCTGACTCTGCTGGAAGCGTGCAGCGATGACGCCGCCTGCGAACAGGTGAAGGCGGACTGGCCGGAAGCCTGCGCCGCGCACCTGCGCCCCGTGCCTCTGGCGGAAGAAGGCATGGCCCTTGCCCGCTTCGCCCTGCAGCATCATCTTGAGCAGCGCCTCGGACTCATGGATGTTTCCGACGGACTCGCCCGCGATCTGCCGCGCCTTCTCGCAGGCGGAAGAACGGGACTCGGCGCGGACATCGTCCTTTCCCCGGACGACCTTGCCCCGGAACTTCTGCGCCATGCCGCGCAAAACGGCATCTCCGCCCCGGACTTTGCCTTTGAGGGCGGAGAGGATTATGCTCTTGTCGGGACCTGCCCCGCGCCGTTCTGGCCGGAGCTGGCCCGTGTTCTTTCAGGCTTTGCCACGCCCTCCCTCATGCTGGGAACGGTGCGGAAAGGCCCCCTCACGCTCAACGGGCACGGCCCGCAGTCGGCGGGATTCGACCATTTTTCCTGTTGAAAAGCGTAAGGAAACATGTTTGCCTTCATGAAGGGTTCACACAATCTGCCTATGCTGGCCGCAATGCAGAAAAGAACATAACGCGAGCCGGAAGGTCCGGCCGGACAACAAAGTGAGGAAAAGCATGGAAAAGACCATGAGCGCCACCAAGCACATCGCCCTTATCGCCCACGACAATATGAAGGAAAGCCTCATAGAATGGTGCGCGGACCACAGCCAGATTCTCTCCCGCCATTTTCTCTGCGGCACCGGCACCACGGCGCGCCTCATCAACGAACGCACGAGCCTGCCCGTCACGCCCTACCTCAGCGGCCCCCTGGGCGGCGATCAGCAGATAGGCGCGCAGGTGGCGGAAGGCCATATCGACATCATCGTCTTCTTCTCCGATCCGCTCACCGCCCAGCCCCATGACCCGGACGTGAAGGCCCTGCTGCGCATCGCCCAGGTGTACGACATCCCCATCGCCAACAACCGCGCCACGGCCGATTTCATCATCACTTCCCCGCTGTTCAGCGAAAGCTACACCTACACGCCCCACATCCATTTCCCCGTGAAGAACAAGTAAGCTCCGCCTCCGGAAACGAAAAGGCCCCTCTTCTGAAGACAGGAGAGGGGCTTTCTTCGTCCGGGCCGCAAAAGCGGCCCGGCAGGCAGGGGGAAGGAGGCAAACTATTCCGTGGCGGCCACGCAGGTTCCGGCATTGGCGAAACCGTCGATGGCGCCTTCGATGACCACGGTTTCCCTTATGCCCAGAGGCGCGGCTCCGGGCACGCGGAAGGATGCGTTGTCCAGGGGAAGAACAGGCGTTTCCACGGGCTTTTCCAGCTGAGGCACCCATTCATAGGGAGCGCGGTAGGCGCGATACACGAAGTTCATTTTGCCGTTTTCCGCCGTGCGGTAGGGGCAGATGTATTCCCACACGATTTCATGCTCGCGCGTGACTTCAAACACTCTGCCGTCCGAACCTTCGGTGATGAGCGTGTTGCCGTTGGGCAGGCGCTGGGCGGAGCTGATGAAGGGGCTGTAGAAGCGGCAGGCGTCCAGGGGAACCACGAAACCGGCTTCGTGGGGCGTGTACTGCCACACGATTTCCAGCGTCACGGGGTTGAATTCCAGCACGCGCGAATAGTCGCGCAGCGCCGACTTGGTGCCGTCCTTCGCACCGGGGTTCGGCGCGCCGTATCCGGCCCAGCCGCCGTTGTCGAACACGAGAATGTTGCCTTCCCCGGGCAGGCCGCGGGGAATCATGTGCGCATGATGCTGACCGATGATCCAGCCGAGCTTCTTCAATTCCGGCGTGGCATTGTAGTCGGGGCCGACCTTCCAGACGATCTTTCCCGTTTCCTTGCTGATGATGAAGATGATGTTGGTCTCGCGACCGTCCATGATGATGTTGTCGGGGTGGAAACGCTCATCGCCGGCATCATACCAGCGGTTGGGGCCGAGCACGGACATGGAGTTGATGTGCATCCAGTCGCCTATGGCCGGAGAATCCTCCACCAGACTGCCGCCGCGGTAGTTGGGGTTGCGGCACATGGCGTTGCGCGCCTCTTCGGAAAAGCCCATTTCCTCCACATGCTCGCTGCAGTGCCATTCCCAGATGATGTCCCCTTCCCAGTTCACCTCGTACACCACGTCGTCCAGAAGGAGCTTGTCGGAAATGAAGGGGACATGTTCGTCCTTGTGGGCCAGCACAAGGGTGTTGCCGCCGTCGATGCGCGGTTCCATGCCGGGCACATAGTAGCCCACGGGATTGCCCTCACGCTGAAAGTCATGATGCTGACGGGCCATCCACTGGGGTTCCTCCCCCGGGTCGGTGATGAACTCGGCCTGATTCCACTGCCATTCGATATGACCGTCGAAATCCACCTGGATGAGGTCGCGCTGATCCTGAAGACCGTACTTGGGGTTGCGCATGCCGGAACTGGCCACAAGACGCCCGCCCGGGAAGAGCTTCACGGGAAAACCGTGCAGATTCTTCCACTTGCGGATCTCGTTGCCGTTCATGTCGATGAGCAGAGAGCCGTCGTTTTCCAGAGGAAACACGGTATAGCCGCTCCATGCCTTCTCAGGCTTGTACACGGTGACGCCGGTAGGATAAATGGTAGGATAACCCATGGTTTGCCTCCTGTATGCTCCGAGGGAGCGCGGGAAAAGTTGCATGAAAAAACGGCTCAGGGCCTGCGGACGTAAAACAGGGCCTCACGCCCGGGAAGAGGAACACCCTTCGGAGCGCGGCCGGAAAGCTCCGCCGGAAACGCCGGATTTGTTCCTTTCTTCCCATAGTTAAAGCATACCAGCCTGCCCTTTTTTTTATGTCTCCCATGCGACAATATCGCTTTTTTCTTTCCTTTCCGCTGATTTTTCATTATTCTGGTGATTTTATATATTTTTTTGGTGAATATTCGCAGTTTTCTCCGCTATTTTTACGGCCGTTTCTGAACCTGTGCCTCCCCCAAAAAGGATCGTACCGTCCCCTGTACGCCCCCTGTTCCGCGCTTTTTTCTGCCGGAATGCGACGCCTTGTGCCGTATATTCCGCGCGCAGGGGAATTTTTTCGCATCGCTTGTAAAAAATGTCTTTAAAAGGACAGCGCGAAAGAAAAAAGCGCGTTTATCATTCCCGGCAGTTTGAGAAAGGAAACACTGGCTGAGGATTCAGCGCACCGTCACCTCAAATAATTCAAGGAGCACCCATGCCTTCCGTCTCCGTCACCTCTTTAAAGGGAAACAAGCTGCTGAGCTGGCTCATCTGCTTCGGCGTCGCAGCTCTGGCCACCTTCCTGCTGTACGATCCTGCCAGGCCGCAGGTGAACATGTACTGGTTCGGCACCATTCTCGCCATCGCCATGTTCGCCACCAGCCTGCTGCCGAACTTCGCCACCGTCGTTCTGCTGCTCATGTATTACATCATCACGGGCGTGGCCTCGCCGGAAATGGCCTTCGTGGGCTGGACGGCGCCCATTCCGTGGCTCAGCATGTGCGGTATGCTGCTCGGCGTGCTTATGGACAAGTGCAACCTTGCAAACCGCATCGCCCTGGTGCTGCTCACCAGAATAGGCACCACTCCCGTGAGGCTGTATGCGGCCTTTCTTCTGGCCGGGCTCGTGCTTGCCGCCATCATTCCCGACGTCATCACCGTCATGATCATTTTCATGACCATAGCCCAGGGCATGTGCTCCAGCCTCAGACTGGACAAGAACTCCCGCTCCTCCGCCACCATCATTCTCGCGGCCTTCTTCGGCGCGGCCATCCCCTCGGCCATGTATCTGCCCAACAACACGGGCATCATCGGCCTGCTCATGGTCAAGGACATGGGCGTGCCCTTCACCTGGCTCAGCTTCGCCTTTGAGAACATGGGCTTCCAGGCCCTTCATGCGCTGGCGGCCTACGGCATCCTCCATGTGTTCGGCAGCCGGGAACTTGCCGTGCACATTGCCAGCTGCCGCGCCGTGGCCGCGGAGGAACTGCACAAGCTCGGCACCATGAGCCGCGACGAGAAAAAGACGCTCCTGCTCACTGTGGCCGCGCTCATAGGCTTCGTTTCCGAACCGCTGCACCACATTCCCGGCTATTATGTGTTCTGCGCCATCGTGCTGCTGGGCTTCACGCCGCTGTTCCGACTGCTCAACGGCGAAGACATCGAAAAAGTGCAGTTCTCCATCCTCTTCTTCATCGCGGGCTGCATGGCCATAGGCATCATCGCGGGCAGCCTCGGCATCCCCGCATGGCTTTCGGAACAGCTCATGCCCATTCTCCGGGAAATCCAGAATCTGCCTCTGGCCTCGTTCTTCGCCTACTGGGTGGGCGTGCTCTCCAACCTGGTGCTCACGCCTGTGGCCGCAGCCACAAGCCTCAGCATCCCCATGGCGGAAATAGCCACGAGCCTCGGCATGCCCATCAAGCCCGTGCTCTACAGCTTCCTCTACGGACTGGATCAGTTCTTCCTGCCCTATGAACTCGCTCCCGCCCTCATCATGTTCGCCACAGGCTATGTGCGCATCCGCTATGTGCTGGTGCTCATGACCATACGCATGTTCCTCGTCTCTCTGGCCGTGCTCGTTACGGCAGCCGTCATCTGGCCCATGATGGGCATATAACGGGCCTTCCCCGCAGGAGCCGCTCCCGCCAAGGCAGGAGCGGCTCTTGTTTTACGCCCCTTTCGGGAATACCATGGATGCCTCTCGCACCTTTTTCCGGCAGGACAGACCATGGAACGTTCAGGCAATACCCGCACGCCGTCCGGCACCGGCAGCGTATGGAAGGAAAACAACGTCATTTCCATGCTTGAGCAGAACAGCGTGTGGCGCAGCGTGCTCCCCATGGGAGAACGCCTTCTGCTGGACAGAGGCCGCCGCTGGACGGAATCCCCCGGCAACGACCGCTTCGCCTTTCTCGACAAGGGCCTGATACGCCTCTCCTCCCTGGGGGAAAACGGCAGTGAACGCATCTTCCTGCATATCGGGGCGGGCTGCATCTTCAGCGAACTGAGCTGCATGCACGTCGCCCCCCTCAGCACGGCCTCGTTTCTGGCCATGGAAAACTGCGAAGTCTACCTCTTCCCCAAGCATCTTCTGGAAGACCGCAACTTCACCCTGAGTCATCCCGAGCTCATGATGAACCTTGTGCAGTCGCTCATTCTGAAGGCCGGCGCCTTCTTCGGACAGATAGAGGAAAGTGTGGGACTTTCCCCGGAACACCTGGTCTGCCGTTACCTCTTCCGCCTTCAGGAAGACGCCTCCCTGCACCTCCGGCCGAAATTCTCCCAGTCCGACCTTGCTCTGGCCCTCGGGCTGCACCGAAGCACGGTATGCCGCATACTCCACGACCTGCGGGAGCGGGGCATTCTCGGCGAATTTACCCGCACCAGGCTGGAAATACTGGACAAGGAGGCCCTGCGCGCCCTGTGCCGCGCCGACTGAGCCCATCCTTGAGGCCGCGACTTCTGCAGAAAAGACAGGAAAAGCCCGCCGCAATGCGACGGGCTTTTGTACGGAAAAACATGCGGGCCTGTCAGCCCCGGCGCTTTTCCAGCTCTTCAAGAAGACGCGCAAGCGCCCTGCCCCGGTGACTGCGGGCCATCTTCTCCTCGCGGGAAAGCTCCGCCGCCGTGCGCCCGAGTTCAGGATCAAAGAAAAGCGGATCGTAGCCGAAGCCGTTCTCCCCGGAAGGCGCGCAGGCAATGCGCCCTTCCCACGCGCCTGTCGCCACAAGGTCGGCCGGAGCATCCTTCAGGGAAGAAGGATAGACCAGGGCCATACAGCAGCGAAAACGCGCGGTACGCTTCTCTTCCGGTACGCCTTCCAGCGAGGCAAGGAGCTTTCTGTTGTTGCGCGCATCCGTGCTCTCTCCTTCCAGAAGAGGCCAGTCCCGGCTGTAGCGGGCGGAGTACACGCCCGGCGCGCCGCCCAGCGCATCCACCTCCAGGCCGGAATCGTCGGCCACGGCGGGCAGATGCAGCCTTTCGGCCACGGCACGGGCCTTGATGAGGGCGTTTTCCTCAAAGGTGGTGCCGGTTTCCGCAATATCGGGGAAATCTTCCGGCAGGCTTTCCACATGGAAGCCGAAACGGGCCAGAGGTTCGCGCAGTTCCTTGACCTTGCCCTGATTATGGGTGGCGAGTATGAGCGTTCGGGAAGCTTCCATGGGGTCTCCTTGCCGAAAGGCGGTTTTCATGGCAGAAAGGGATATCGCAGGCCAGTCCTGTTGACAAGTCCAGGCCTGTTCCGAAGGTAGTATGCTCCGTATCTATTCCCAAAGCCTTGGCTGCCCCAAGACCCGCGTCGATACCGAACGGCTGCTGGGTTCCCTCGGGCCCGTCGTTACCGTGAATCTGCCCGAACAGGCCGACCTTGTGTTCATCAATACCTGTGCCTTCATCGCTCCCGCCGTGCAGGAATCCGTGCAGGCCGTCGTGGAGATGATAGAAGACATAGGTTCCCTTCCCCGGGGAAAAAGACCCTTCCTTGCCGTGGCGGGATGCCTGCCCGGACGTTACGGCATTGCCGACCTTACGGCGGAACTGCCGGAAGTGGATCTGTGGCTGCACACCGACGATATCGACACCTGGGCGGCGCAGCTTTCCCATGCCCTCGGGCTGAACGCTCCCGCTCCCGGCCGCCTGCTCAGCACCGGCCCCTCCTACGCCTGGCTGAAAATAGGCGAAGGGTGCCGCCACAACTGCTCCTTCTGCGCCATCCCCTCCATACGCGGCAAGTACGCCTCCGAAGAGGCGGACAAGCTCGTCACGGAGGCTTCCGCCCTGGTGGCGGACGGGGTGAAGGAACTCATCCTTGTGGCCCAGGACGTGACGGCCTACGGCACGGACTTCGGCAAGGACCCGCGTTTTCTGCTGGAAAAGCTCCTTTCCCTGGACGGACTCCGGCGCCTGCGCCTGCTCTACCTGTACCCGGCCGGGCTCACCCGCGACCTTCTGCGCTTTCTGAAGGAGGCGGGCGAACCCTTTGTCCCCTATTTCGACATGCCGCTGCAGCACGCCCACCCGGACGTGCTCAGGCGCATGGGACGACCCTTCTCCGGCAACCCGCAGGAAGCGGTGGACCGCATACGCGACGTGTTCCCCGAAGCGGCCCTGCGCACCACCATGATGGTGGGCTTCCCCGGAGAAAGCGACGAACATTTCCGCACGCTCATGGATTTTGTGGAAAAGAACCGCTTCCACCACATGGGGGTGTTCGCCTTCCAGCCTGAAGAAGGAACGGAAGCCGCCTCCATGCCGGATCAGATCGACGACGACGTCAAGGAAAGCCGCAAGGATGCGCTCATGGAACTGCAGAGCTCCATCAGCGAAGATATTCTTTCCTCCTACGCCGGACAGCGCATGGAAGTGCTGGTCGATGAAAGCTCCGACGAATGGCCCGGCCTCTACACCGGCCGCACATGGTTCCAGGCCCCGGATGTGGACGGCCTGACCTATGTCAGCGGCCCGGGTGTGGAACGGGGCGCCATGGTGGAAGCCGACATCCTGGAAACCAGGGAGTACGATCTCATCGCCCTGGCCTGACAAGGAAACTTTATGCGAAAATCTCTGCTTTTTCTTTTCTGTTCGCTTCTTCTCGCCGCATGCGTCGCCACTTCGGGCACCACACGCGACCTCAGCGGCGCATGGGTGGATGAGCAGGAACACCTCTATTTTCTCGATGAGGACGGCACCCTCGGCCTTCCCGGCCAGACGGCCATGTCCGGCGTGAGCTGGAAGCTGGAAAACGGCGTGCTCACCCTCGCCTCCATGGATTCCCCCGGCGGGGAAGTTCTTGAAAAGAAGCTTGTTCTCAAGGAATCCCGCGCAGGGAACCTGACCTTCACCGATGCCGACGGCACGACCGTGACGTGGAAAAAAAGCCGCGCCAGAGTGGGCAGACTGAAGGGTACCCTCTTCTACCGCGAACGCATGGCCCTGCCCCCGCAGGTGGTGGTGCACGTTCAGCTCTACCCCCAGCACTCCTCAACGCCCGTGGCCGTATCCATCATGCCCGCCTCAGGGAGCGGAGAAATCGGCTTCTGCGTCTATTATCTGGAACAGACCACGCCAGCCAGTCTGCGCCTTGCCGCCGCCGTGCTCTGCAGCGGGGAAACGCTCTTTGCCACGCAGACCGATGAAAACATCACGTCTTCCGGTGAACCCCGCGTTCTGCTCTACCGCACCATGCCGGGCGAAAATCAGCTTCCGCCGCTGGAAGCGCCGGTCAGCTACAAGGGCACGCTGCACGTTTCCGGCAAGGAAAGCACCGTACACCTTTATCTGGAAAAAGGGGGCCTCGCCCTGCTCACCCAGGACGGCGACCGTAATCAGTACATGGGCACCTGGATGGAAAAGGACAGGAACCGCACCATAGAAATCACGCGGGGGGCGCTCAAGCCCGTGACCGCCACGCGCGAGGCCGGGGGCGGACTTCTTCTGAGCGGTCTCTCCTCCCAGAGGGTGCAGCTTCAGCCCGCGGATCTTCCCTGGCCCTCCAGGGGCTTTCTCATTGAAGGGGAAATCAGAAATCAGGGCGGCAGGCCCGTGTTCTCCGAATGCAATTCCCAGAGAGACATCCCCATTCTGCCTTCCGGCAAGGGGTACAGCCAGCTCAGCCACATCATGCAGGAGAACGGCAACGCCTCCGTGGTACTGGAAGGCCGCATTCAGGAAGGCGCGCTGGAAGCCTCCAACGTGTTCCTCGTCAAGAAAGGCGGCGTATGTTCCACGGAAAACTACGCTTCCGCCCCTCTTCTCGGAACATACTGGCGCATGCGTAAAATCGACGGAAAGGCCGTGGAACAGTTCCCCGATCAGCCCGAACCCCACCTTATCCTGCGCGACAACGGACAGGCCAGCGGCTCCGACGGCTGCAACAACTTCTTCATGGAATGGAAAAGAAAGGATCAGGGCATGAGCTTCTCCAACGGAGGCTCCACCCTGCGCCTCTGCCCCCAGGGGGAGGAACAGGCCCGCGCCATCCATGCCATGTTCGCCAGAGTGAACGAATGGAACATCAACGGCTCCATGCTGGAACTTCGCTCGAAAAACAGCATCGTGGCCGTGTTTGAAGCCGTGGAAATGTAAACGTTCCACGCCTGACGGATCAAGCGGCGGGCCTCTTCCCCGGATGCGGGGAGGAGACCCGCTTTCCACATTGCGTGGCGGCAGAAAAACGGGCGGAAGGACGGACTCTTCTTCCGCCTTCTCTTCCCGGCATGCAGGCTGCGCAGCGCCCGGATCGCACGCCTTCTTTGCCGAAGCGGGTGAGGCATGCGCGGCCTTCATGCCGGATACGGCCGGACAGAATCACAGCTTCACAGCATGAGGGCATATTCTGAAGCTGCACGGCCCGGACTATGAAAAATTCCATCCATACGGTATGTTCCCGATAAACAGGGGCAGGGACGGCATGAGCAAAAAAGAAACGCCCATCGACAGTTTCCACGAAAAGATACAGGCGATCCCCAGGGCTCTTTCCAGCATAGAGCTTCCCGATTTCTTTCACTTCATCGACAAGGCACGTTTTGCCATCAATTTCGTCGACAAAAACGGGGTCATCGTCTATGCCAATCAGGAAGCCCAGCAGTCCAGGATCATTCCCCCTGAATTTATAGGGCGCAGCCTTTATGACCTGAAAAAGTACGGCATGATATTGAATCCGGCGGCCATAAAGGTCATTGAATCCGGCAAAGGGCATATCGGAGAAGTCACCCAGTACAGCGGCCGGACCTTCATGTCCATCACTTTTCCCGTGATAAACGACGACGAGCAGCTTGAAGGCGTCATCGCCCTGACCTGCGATATTGCCGACGTGTATCACTTCATCATCACTTCCTCATCCCGGACAAGCCATATCCAGACGCCGCAAAGCTCCACTTCGGAGCTTTTTCCCGACTCCAACGTCGTTATTGCCGAATCCCCGGAGATGCGGCAGCTCCTCGGGCTGGTGGACAAGATCGCACCGACCGGAGCCCCGGTCCTCATTCTCGGCGAATCAGGAACAGGCAAGGAAGTGCTTGCCAAGCTGATTCACAGCAAAAGCAGCCGCAGCAAGAAAAGACTGCTGGCGCTCAACTGCGGAGCCATTCCGCCCGCACTCATGGAATCGGAGCTTTTCGGCTATGAGAAAGGCGCCTTTACGGGAGCATGGCGAAGCACTCCGGGGCTGTTTGAGGAAGCCGACGGAGGAACGCTGTTTCTGGATGAAATAGGTGATCTTGACCTCCAGCTTCAGGTGAAACTGCTCCGGGTTCTCCAGGAAGGAAAATTCCGAAGAGTGGGCGGGCGCAGGGATATCGACTGCCATGTCCGCATCATCGCGGCCACCAACAAGAATCTGCCGCTTCTTGTACGGCAGGGACTGTTCCGTTCCGACCTTTTCTACCGGCTGGACGTCTTTTCGCTGTCGCTCCATCCCCTGCGGGACAGACAGCAGGATCTGATGAAGTTCATTCCGTTCTTTCTGGAAAAGTACAACAAGGCCTACGGATTCTCCCGGTATCTGACCAGCGGCGCATGGACGCGTCTTCTTTCCTATTCCTGGCCGGGAAATGTGCGGGAGCTGAGCAATGTTCTGGAAAGGCTGGTGGTTCTTGCCGACAGGAACGAAATCACCCCGGAAGATCTCGACAGATACCTCCAGCGCGAACAGAAAAAGCCTGCCGCTGAAGCAGAACCGGCACTTGCGGAAACCAGAGAAATGACGCTCCCCGAGGCCATGGAGATTCTGGAAAGAAAAATGCTTGCCGACGCCAGGGCCAGATATGGAACGTGCCGGGCCATGGCCGAGCATCTGGGGGTGGACTTCTCCACCATCGCAAGAAAAATGCGCAAGTACAGCATACAATGACGCCTGCCGCAGGGCCGCGGACGGCCGCTGCCCCGGGAGGAACCCTTCTCCCTTTTTCTGCGGCAGCGACGCGGACGCTGCGGCTCTTCTCTTGCGCCATAAAGCACATGCCGTGCGTCACGGCGGGCAGAAATGCGTTCTTTCCCCTGTACACAAAGAAAAAACTCCGTATTTCCATCCTTCTCAAAAGTGTGTTGCTTTTGCACCACCACGAGTCCTCAGGCTTTGCGCTTCAAGGAACAACAAATCTATCTCATTGTTTTTTTATTTATAAAAAATAATCATCCTTCTTTTTCACAAAGTCGCCGGCAAGCTCCGGGACGGCTTTTCTCCGAAGAACCGTTCTGAAACGGCTGCTTTGCCCGTCCGTATGCACCAGATTTCACGTTTTGTGGCATTTTATCCACAAATAATTGGAAATTTTACCACAAAAACTCATACCTGAAAAAAAACTCCCATTATTATGCGCCGTTACCCACATGGCACACTTATTGCTTCTTCTGAAAGGCATTCCACAACATGTATCCCTTTCAGGAGAAGACCATGGACGCATCATCGTCGGCCGTAAGCTACAGCCCGCAGGAAAAAGCCATTGCATCGGGAAGTTATATAGGAAACAGCGAAGAGAGCGCATGTCACGCCCGTTTCCAGAACATGTTCAGACGCTGCTTTAAAAACATGGTGCCCTATGTGGACGTGAAGAGGGCGAAATACTTCACCGAATCCATGAAGGAAACGGAAGGACAGCCCCTTGTTCTGCGCTACGCCCTCGCCATGAAGCACCTTGCGGAAAAACTGCCCGTGTACATTGAGGAAGGGCAGCTGCTGGTGGGTCGCGTGGGAACGGATAAAGGCCGCTACGGGCTGCTGTACCCCGAGATCATAGGCGACATCATGGGGGAAGGACTGGATGCCGCAAAAAACAATCTGAGCGCTCCGCTTCATATCGACGACGATGATCTGCGCTTCGTCAAGGAAAACATCGTTCCGTACTGGCAGGACAAGGCCTTCCATAAAAAGCTCATCCAGTCCGTTCCCGTGGAAATGAGGAAGTTCACCTACGCCACGGCCGACGGCAGCGTGCCCCGTCCCTATGTGGGCGAACAGGCTTCCATGAACGGCTGCCTTCAGTGGGTGCCCGATTATGAAAAGATCATCCGCAAGGGCGCTGCGGCCATCCGTGCGGAAGCCGAAGTGCGCATTGCCGCTCTGGACAGGAACAACGCCAGAGACATGTGGGAGAAGCAGTTCTTCCTCAAGGCGATGATGACCATCTGCGATGCCATCATCCTGTGGGCCCGGCGTCATGCCGAACAGGCCCGGCGTCTGGCCGCTGTGGAAAAGGATCCCGTGCGCCGTGCCGAACTGGAGACCATTGCGGAAAACTGTTCCCGCGTGCCGGAACTGCCGGCCGGGACCTTCCATCAGGCCATGCAGTCCATGTGGTTCGTTCAGAGCTTCGTCAGGCTGGAACGCTGTGTGGGCTTCATGCTCGGCAACGGGCGGCTGGATCAGTACCTCTACCCCTATTACAAGGCTGACAGGGAAGCCGGACGGCTGACCGACGATCAGGTGATGGAGCTGCTGGACTGCCTGTGGCTTCAGGAAGCCCAGTTCGTCAACCTGCCCATTTCCGCCCAGTCCGCCACTCAGCATGAAGGTTATGCCCACTGGGAAGCCGTGACCGTAGGCGGGCAGACCAGAGACGGACAGGATGCCACCAACGAGCTGAGCTATCTCATCCTGCGCTCCCGCAGGGAATGTCCGCTTCAGCAGCCCGACCTCGCCGCCCGCATCCACGCCCGTTCGCCCGAGGCTTTTCTGTGGGCCGTGGCGGAAACCGTCAAGGTGGGTCAGGGCTTCCCCAAGATCTACAACGATGAGGAAATCATTCCTCTGCACCTTGCCAAGGGCGCTCCGCTTCTGGACATCATGGATTACTGCGCGTCGGGCTGCACGGAAATCCGCATGCCCAATGTGGATTCCTATACCAGCCCCTGCACGCAGACCAACTGCACGGCCGCCGTGGAAACCACGCTTTTCAACGGCCGCCTGAAGAGCTTCGGCGAAGAGCTCTTCTCCGTGGAAACGGGAGATCCCTGCTCCTTCCGCACATGGGAGGAATTCTGGGGGGCCTTCAGGACGCAGCTGCAGTTCATGATGCGCTATGCCCTGTTCCTCCAGTACCAGATCCAGCAGATGCGCGGTCAGACCTATGCCGCGCCGCTGGAGGACGCACTTCACGACAAGGCCTTTGCCGCCTGCATGGACCTCGACACACCGCTTTCCATTCCCGGCACCCTCGACCTCGGCTTTGTGGAATGCATAGGCTTTGCCACGGCGGTGGACTCCCTGGCCGCCGTCAAACAGTTCGTGTTCGACGAGAAGGTCCTCATCATGCGCGAACTGCTTGACGCTCTGGAATGCAACTTCGAGGGAAAGGAACATATCCGCCGCATGCTGCGTTCCGGTCACTGTTACGGCAACAACGATCCCTACGCCGATTCCATAGGACGCGACATCGAAGCGACCTGTCAGGAAATCCTTTCCCGGAACTTCGAGCATACCGGCGTTCATCTGGACCTGCGCATGGTCAGCATTACGGCCAACATTCCCTTCGGCCGCGTTCTGGCCGCCAGCCCCAACGGGCGCCTTGCAGGCATGCCGGTCTCCGACGGATCCTCTGCCTCCCAGGGCATGGACGTGAACGGTCCCACGGCCGTTCTGCTCTCCAACTTCCACACCAAGAACTGGGCCTCGACGGCACGCGCGGCACGTCTTCTCAACATCAAGTTCACCCCGGGCGCCGTGGAAGGCGATGAAGGTACCCGCCGCCTGGTGAGCTTCTTCCGCGCCTTCTGCGATCTGAAGCTCTGGCATGTGCAGTTCAACGTCATCAATCAGAAAACGCTGCTGGCCGCCCAGAAGGACCCGCAGAAATACCGCAACCTCATGGTGCGCGTGGCCGGTTACAGCGCCTACTTCGTGGAACTTTCCACCGCGCTGCAGAATGACATCATTTCCCGCAATGCCCACAACGAATTCGGAGCCGCACGATGACTGATGAAAAGACGAGCGGACTTATCTTCAATGTGCAGAAGTTTTCCGTCCATGACGGTGAGGGGATAAGAACGCTCGTCTTTTTCAAAGGGTGCCCTCTCCGCTGTCGCTGGTGCAGCAATCCCGAATCACAGAATGCCGTCCCGGAGCTTTCCTACTCCGTACAGGACTGCCTGCACTGCGGAACATGCGCAAAGGTATGCACCAGAGGGGCCATCCGCTTCACCGACGGCACGCCTGTCGTGCAGAGGCAGCTCTGCCGCCCAGAACCGGGCTGCCTCTGCACACGGACCTGCCCCGGCGGAGCCCTCGGCATCTACGGAAAAACCGTGACCGCGGGGGAACTTCTCCGACAGCTTCTGGAAGATCAGGTCTTCTATGTGCGCTCCGGCGGAGGCGTGACCCTCGGCGGCGGGGAACCGCTGCATCAGCCCGACTTTGCGCTTGCCGTGCTGCGGCTGGCCCGCAGGGCAAGACTGATGACCAACATCGAAACCTGCGGACAGACCTCCGTTGAAACCATGCTCTCCGCAGCCGCGCTGCTGGATACCATGTTCATGGACATCAAGTGCATGGACCCGGACAAGCACAGAGCCTGGACCGGCGTGAGCAACGAACGCATTCTGGAGAATTTCGTCCGTGTCCGTGAAGCGTTTCCCCGGCTTCCCATCACCATCCGTACCCCGGTCATCCCCGGTTTCAACGACAACGCCGGAGACATCGAGGCCATCGCCAGGTTCGTCAGGCGCTTCAGCGGCGTGCGCCATGAACTTCTGCCCTATCACCGGTACGGAGAACAGAAATACCTGAGAATAGGACGCCGCCCCGGCATGGGGGAAGCCTCCCTGCCGGAAGAAACCTTCGCAACACTTCGTGAAGTCGCGGAAAAACTTCACGACGACCAACTGTAAGAACATACAAAGGAGAACCCATGTACGTAGCAGCATTCAACGGAAGTCCGCGGAAAAACGGCAATACTTTCATGCTCCTGCGCCGCTGTCTCGATATTCTGGAAGAAGAAGGCATCGAAACGAAACTTTTTCAGGTAGGCGGAAGCGGCATACGTCCCTGCCGAGCCTGTCAGGCCTGCCGCAGAAACAATCTGGAACGGTGCGTCTTCACCGACGACCCGCTCAACGAATGGCTTGAGGAAATGAAGAAGGCCGACGGCATACTTCTCGGTTCCCCGACCTATTTCTGGTCCGTCACGCCGGAAATGAAGGCCCTCATCGACCGTGCGGGCTTCATTGCCCGCGGCTCGCTCCGCAGCGGAAAGACGCGCTGCCTGTTCAGCAACAAGGTGGGGGCCGCGCTTTCCGCCTACTACCGTTCCGGCTCCATCCATGCCATTCAGGCCATGCAGGCCTTCTTTCTCACCACGCAGATGATCGTGCCCGGCAACGTGTACTGGCCCCAGGCTCAGGATGCCTCCAACGGCGCGCTGCCTCACGGCTCCGATCAGGACGGCGACGGCCTGCATTATGTGGATGAACTCGGCAGATCCATGGCCTGGCTTCTGAAAAAACTTCATGCCTAGACAGGAGAAGGCTGCGATGACAAAGAATCTTTCCTACTGCCTTCACAGCGCCGTAGTTCTGGCCTTCATGTTTCTGTTCCAGTTCCTGCCTCCCGTCGAGCCTCTGACCCATGTCAGCATGCAGGTCATCGGCGTATTCGTCGGCGTCATCTACGGGTGGGTGAACGTCGGTCTGGCCTGGCCTTCGCTGGTGGGCGTGGTCGCTCTGGGATGCACGGACTACATGCCCATGAATACCGTGCTCCAGACGGCCTTCGGCACGCAGACGCTGGTCATGATTCTCTCGCTGCTTCTGCTGGCGGCCTTTGTGCAGCAGGCCGACCTCACGGGTGTCATCCTCGACTGGCTGCTGGGCATGGAAAGTGCGCGCGGCAAACCCTTCCTCATCCTGTTCTATTTCCTGATCGCAGGATTTCTCGCCGCCCTCCTCTCGCAGAGCATCGCCGTTTTCGTCATCTTCCTTGAGCTTTTCAGGGATCTCATGAAGAAAACAGGCATAAAACCCTACTCCTCTGCCGTTCCCGCATTCTTCGTCGGCATGGGCTTCGCCCTGAGCTTCGGCGACTCCGCCCTTCCCTTCAAGGGCAGCGGCATCGTGGCCATGGGCGCCTATCAGGCCATCACCGGCACGGAAATGAACCTGGTGCACTTCGTCCTGTTCTGCATGCCGCTCAGCGTGCTCTGCATCGGAGCCTATGTGCTCTTCTGCAAATACTGCATGAAGGTCGACCTCTCTCCTCTCAGAAACTACGTCCACGTCAAGGAAAACGTCACGCTTTCCCTGCGGAAGAAAGTCGCCCTCACAGGCGTGGTGGGCACACTGCTCTTTCTTCTGCTGCCGGGAGTGGTGCCTCAGTCCTGGGGCGTGTACAGAATCTTCGCCATGCTGGGCCTCGGCGGACTCTCCCTGCTTCTGCTCGGCATCCTCTTCATGCTGCGCGTGGAAGGGGAACCGCTCATCGACGTCGGCAAGATAGCTCCCTATTTCCCGTGGAACGTGTTCTTCATCCTTGTGGTGCTGTTCCCGCTCGCCAACGCCATTTCTTCCGATACCGTCGGGCTGAACGCCGTCATTTCCTCCGCCGTATCCGCCCTGCTGAACAATATGCCCACGGCCCTCATCATGGCCACGGTCATATTCCTTGCCGCCTACATCACCAATTTCGCCAACAACATGGTGATCTGCGCGCTCTTTGTCACCATCGTCTGCTTCATACGCGACAGCCTGCCCATCCATCCCGAAATCCTTTCCTACCTCGTGGTGCTGAGCAGCAGCCTTTCCATGTTCTTCCCCGCCGCCAACCCCATCAACGCCATCATCTTCGGTCAGAGAGACTGCGTCTCCTTCCGGCAGGAATTTCTGCACGGCTTCATCTGCTGCTCATTTCTGTGCATCGTCCTTCTGGTTTCCGGCTACCTCTGGAGCAAGGTCATCTTCTGATCCGACATTTCCCTTCAATAAAGGACAACAACCATGTATATCTTCGATTTTCGCCTGAGGCCGCCCTACAGAAGCTTTACCCGTCTGGGAATCTATGCTCCCGTCTGCAATGAAACCGCGCCTCAGAAGCATCACGGCATCCCCAGCAGGGCCGCCCGGGAAAAATCCATGGACCTGTTCTGGCAGGAGGCGGAAGCCGCCGGCATCCGGAAGGGCGTGGCCATCGGCCGACAGGTTCCCGACGATATGGCCTCCGTCTCCAACGACGACGTTCACGCCCTCGCCACGGAGTACCCCGACAGAATCATTCCCTTCGGAAGTCTGGACGTGTCCCGGGGCATATCGGCGACCATGGATGAGCTGGAACGCTGCATCGAACTGGGCTTCCGGGGTTTCGCCATGGAACCGGCCTACTGCATGCCGCCCCGGTATGCCGACGCCAATGCTCTCTATCCTGTCTACGCCCGCTGCGAAAAGGCAAAACTGCCCGTGGTGCTCACCATGAGCTTCTTTCAGGGCAATCTGGACTACTCCGATCCCACGGCCGTGCAGCATGTGGCCAACGACTTCCCCGGACTGCAGATAGTGCTTGCGCACGGCTGCTATCCCTGGATTCCCCACGTCTTCAACATCTGCCTGGTGTGCCCCAACGTGTGGCTGCTGCCTGATCTGTACATGCTGAACCCCGACGCGCCCGGCAACGCCATGTACGGCGAAGCCATGCGCTGGCTGGACGGGGAAAGAATCCTGTTCGGTTCCGCATACCCCTGCTACAACATGGAACAGGCTGTCCGCGACGTGGAACGCTTCGGCTTTTCCGAAGAGCACAAGGAAAAATTCTTCCACGGCAATGCGGAAAAGCTGCTGGGGACGGACCTTGTACGCGGCTAGGCGGCAACGTCACCCCGCAGCGCTCTGATTCTGCCTCATCTGCGCTCCGGAAGACGCCCGCCGCTCCATGTCCCCGTGCGGCGGGTCTGCCCACTGCCGTACGGAACGCCACGAAGGTTCCCTGCCACCCTTTCCGCGTTCTGAAAGACGGCACGCCGCCAGGGCCGTAAAAAAGCGGGCCTCCTCCCGATTCCGGGAAGAGGCCCGCCTCTGTATTCCGCACAGAAAACTACAGGGTGCAGAGATAGGGATCATCCTGCATGAGATAGTTGCGGACGTAGTCGTCCACACCTTCTTCCAGAGAATGGAACTTCACGGGGCAGCCCTCGCGTTCAAGCCAGGACATGTCGGCCTCGGTGAAATACTGGTACTTGCCCTTGAGGTGTTCGGGCATGTCGAAGTATTCGATATTCTCTTCCCTGTCCATGGAGGAGAACACGGCGCGCGCAAGGTCGTTCCAGCTGCGGGCATGGCCCGTGCCCACGTTGAAGATGCCGTTGCAGGAAGGCGTTTCCATGAACCAGCGCATGAGGGCCGCGCAGTCCTTGGAGTACACGAAGTCGCGCACGGATTCGCCGTCGCCGTACTGGGGATTGTCGGACTTGAAGAGGCGGATCTTCCCGGTTTCCTTCACCTGCGGCACGGCACGGCAGACCATGCTCATCATGCTGCCCTTGTGGTATTCATCCGGCCCGTACACGTTGAAGAACTTGAGGTTCACCACTTCGCCGAGAAGCTTGTGACGCAGGCACCACAAATCGAACAGCTTCTTGGAGTAGCCGTACATGTTCAGCGGGCGGAGCTTCGGCATGATGTCCAGAGCATCGGAAAAGCCGAGTTCCCCGTCGCCGTAGGTGGCGGCGCTGCTTGCGGTGATGAAGCGCGCACCGGCCTCCAGGGAGGCAAGGCACAGTTCCACCGTGTAGTGGAAGTTGTTCTCCATGAGAAAATCGGCGTTGCGTTCCGTGGTGGAGGAGCAGGCCCCCATGTGGATCACGCAGTCCACGCCTTCCAGCTTCTTGCCGGAACGAAGTTCCTCAAGGAATTTGTCGCGGTGCATGTAGTTGCTGTAGCGCAGGTGGGAGAGGTTCTTCCACTTTTCCGTGGAGGCGAGATTGTCCACCACAAGGATGTCGTCCTCGCCCTGCCTGTTCAGTTCCCATATCATGTTCGCGCCGATGAGGCCGGCGCCGCCGGTAACGATGATCATGCTTGCCTCTTCAGTGTGGCTTTTGTGGTCTGCACAAGGGTAATGCCGCCGTCGGCGTTGTGCCTGGCGTCGATGCCGAACATGATGACCGTGTGCATGAGCGGACGGCCGAACAGAAAGTCCAGCATTTCCCTGCGCACGTTGCCCTTTTCCATCATAAGTTCCCGGAAGGCCCTGTCGTATTCCACCACCTGCACAAGAGCGCGGCGCGCCTCTTCCTCCGTTTCCAGGCGGGAGGCGATATCCGTGAGGTCGGCATAGTTGCAGCGTTCCTCATGCGCCTTCACGGAATCGGCCAGCCACTGAGGGGCATGAAGCAGCTCAAGAATGGCCGCGCGGTCCAGCCTGTCTTCTCCCTGCATGGAAAGAAGCGCCGCCGGATCTTCGCAGAAAAGCGCCCGGCATTCGGCAGGGTGCCTGCCGTGGATGAAACAGCGGTTGTCCTCCATGAGAAAACGGCAGGTCCAGTCGTCGGGACGGGAACCGAAGGGCGCGGCGATCTTCACGATTTCTTCAGGAAGGGGAACCACATGGTCGTTGGAGGTGTCGCGCACGAGCTCGCCTGCGCGGAACGTGCACAGATCCTGGAGCTGAAGCACGCCCTCCTCCAGAAGGGGGGCGTCTTCCTTGTGCAGTGCGGGGCCGCCCTTGCGGCAGCAGGTTCCGCACTGGCGGCAGTTTGTTTGTTCGCTCATGATATCCTCACTGGAGCGTTTATGCCGAAGCCCGCATGAACGCGGGAAGGCGGAACCTTCCCGCGTTGCAACGGGCTCTCAGATGAAACGGATGGGCGGAGGAACTACTTTATCCCCTTCCACATCTTCAGGCGGTTGATGCGCACACGGCGGTACTGCATGTGGGTTTCCAGCATGTTCTTGCGCTGATGCAGCTCATGAATCTCCTGCGGAAACACAATGCCCTTTTCCACGTCTTCGGCGTCCATGAGCCGCCGTATCGCCTCAAAGCAGCGCTTCTGTTCCGACGAGATGAGGTCCATCTGGGCCTCAAGCTCAGAAATCGTCTCCGGCAGAGGCTTCAGGAGGAAGCTCTCCATAGACTCCCTGGGCGATGACTCTCCTTCTTGCGGGCTTGGCATCTTCTACCTCCTGATCGGATTTGCGCTTGAGTTCGGGGCGGGGAAGGGTGTTGTACAGGTTCCAGAACAGGGGGAAGAGGCTCGTCATCACACCGGGGTTGGAAAGGTGCAGGTTGGGCTTCAGAAAAGCGCCGAGGGCATAGGCCATGGCCCAGTGCGCGGAAGGAGCCACCCAGGAGCCGGGAACGGTGTCTTCCACGGCCGCAAGGACGCCGTCCTTTTCCACCACGCCGCAGCGGGCAAGGAAGGCCGTGACAAGATGCCTGTCTTCTTCCGAAAGCGCGGGCAGGGAAACACTCGCACCCTCATGCACCGCAGCGGCCATGATCACCGTGCACAGAGGCAGAAGAGAGGGGCAGAGGGCAAGCACGTCGGCCATGACTTCGGGAGCGGGAGCGGAGGTTTCGCGCTCCTTGCCGGTGCACGTCACCTTCTGCGCGCCGTACTTCACGTTGAGTCCGGCGCCGCGCAGAATCTTTTCCACCAGAGAGCAGGCGGTACCGCCGCCCCACACGCCTTCCAGCTCCGCCGTGCCGCCGTTGAAGCCGGGCAGCATGAGAATGGTGGCCGCCACGGCGGCGTCCATGGGCACCACGGGCTGCGCGGGCACGGAAACTGCGCCGCGTTCCACGGTGAGTTCACGCCCGTTGCGGGTGAACTTCACGCCGCAGCCGGAAAGCACATCCAGCACGAGGGGCAGAAGACGGGGTTCCTTCTCGGGCAGCACCAGTCTGCAGTCCCCTTCCCAGAAGGGAGCGGCAAGCACCAGCGCGGCCACGAAATCTTCGGGCAGATCGTCCGCAATGCGGACTTCGCGGGGCATGAGGCCGGAGCATTCCATGCGCACGGGCAGGCCGTCCTGCGAAGGAATGACGTTGGTCAGGCGCACGCCGAGCTGCGGCAGGAAATGACGCAGGGGCGCAATGTCGATGAAGCGCAGGGAGCTGTCGCCCGTAAGCTTGAGCCTTGCGGGCATGCCCACGCAGAGCGCGATGACGAGCCAGAGGTTGAAGGCGTCGTCGCCCACATGGATGACCTTGTCCAGGTTGCGGACAAGTCCCTTGCCCGCACGGCTCTGCACCTCGCCGTTTTCCTCCCAGCGCAGCAGACCGCCCAGCTGATTGAGCACCTTGACGGAGCTCACCACGGCGTCGGTGAGGGGCACGCGGGAAAGGGTGGTTTCCTGACCGGAGGCGGCGGCCACGGCCAGCCAGCAGCGGGCGGCCACGGTATCGGAAGGAGCAGGGATGTGGATGTCCACGGCTTCGCCGTTGGGAGAAAGATTGTAGTAGCCCTGCTCTTCCTCCATGCGCGTCATGGGTTCGATGGCCTGCAGAAGCACGAACAGATCGCGGGAAAGACGGTTGTCGCGGGCAAGACGCGCGGCCTTGCTTTCCCATGCGGTACGCAGAGTCTTTTCCGTTTCGGGAGCGAGGCGGCCGCCGCTGCGCAGGCGGGCAAGCATCTGGGCGCGGCGCACCACAAGATGCAGAATGTCGTTGTCCAGATCCATGAGCGCGCCGAGATCGCGCCCGCGCGAAGCCGCGCGGTCCGTGCGCGGACGATCGTTCCGAAATTCCCTGCGGCCTTCCCGCTTCTCGTCGTCTCCGCGCTCAAAACGGCGCGGACGTCCGCCGTCCGCATATTCTCTGCGGCGGTTCTCGCCGCGTTCACCCTCGTTTTTTCTGAAGGGACGCCTGGCGAAATCCTTTCTGTCCTCACCCCTATTATCCATGTCAAACCTGCTTTGCTCTGTGCGTGGCGCGTCGGCAGCGCACACGGCGTTTCAAAAGGGGCAACAAAGAAAACCGACGCCCCGGACGGACACCATGAACACGGCCTCCCCTTCGGGAAAAGCCAAGGTGAAGGGGCATGATACCCTTATTGCAGACGACCGGCAAGCCCTTTGCCGCCCCCCTTCCCGGCTCTTCCCCGCAGACGAAGAGCAGCATATACTGCCGAAGCGGCGAAGATGCGGGCCGCAGGGCAGCCCCGCCGCATTGCTCCGGACGCCTTTCCAAGGCAAAGGCATGGAGCCTTTCTTCCCGGTAATGCCGGAGAGAAAACTCCGTCCGGAAAAGACGCCCCCTTCACCCTCACCCCTCTCTCAAGGAACATACATGGAACGCTTCACCCCCTTCGACCGCCTCTTCCAGTCCTGCGGACGTATCTGGCACATACGCCGCGCCGATATGGACAAGCTCTGGGCCGCCATGGACGAAAAGGAAGGACAGGAGGCCCCCTACTGGAACGAAATATGGCCCTCTTCCCTGGCTCTGGCCGGATGGCTGGCGGAAATGCAGGACGACATCAAAGGCAGATCGTGCCTCGACATGGGCTGCGGTCTGGGCTTCACCGCCCTTCTCGGCCAGTGGCTCGGAGCCGAGGTCACGGCCATGGATTATGAAAAGGAGGCCCTGGAATACGCAAAAATCAATGCCGTGCTCAACGGCATCGAAGGCGTGAACTTCACGGTCATGGACTGGCGCAACCCCACGTTCCCGCCCGAAAGCTTCTCCCGCATCTGGGCCGGAGACATCATGTATGAAAAAGACTTCGCCGGACCCATCGCGGCCTTTCTCGCCTCCATGCTGCCCAGGGGCGGCCGCGCCTGGATATCGGAACCCGGCAGGGACGTGTTCCATCACCTGCTCGACATTCTGCCCGACCACGGCCTGCGCCACAAACGCCTGTGCACGCTTCCCGTCTCCCCGCTCACGGAGCAGGATGTACCTGTGCCCGTCTCCATCTGGGAAATTGCCAGATAGTCCGGTATCTGCCCGGCTTATGTATGACCAGTCTAACTTTATAAGACTGGTCACACTTTTATGAACATCCGTGCGATGCGCCGGGCGGCCTCCTCTGCCGTGACGGCGCTCGTATCCACCACGACGCCTCCCATGTCCGCATACAGGGGCAGGCGCTCCAGACTCCGGGAAAGCACTCCCGGGCTTCGTTTCTTCCGGGCGATGTCGGACTGAAGGCGGGCCTCAAGGGCCTGCCTCGAACAGGTCAGCGTGACAAGGGTGAAGCGCACCCCGGCAAGGTCGAGCCTGCCCAGCACCTCATCCACAATATCGCGGGAGTGCATCACCCAGCAGAAAAGCACAAAACGGTACACGGAACAGTGCAGGAAACTGTTCAGAACATGGGCGGCATTGTCCAGCACCATGGCGCGCGTTTCCTCATTCACCACAAAAGGCGACATGTTCCAGCACCAGTCGCCGTCGAGAAACACGGCCGGAGCAAGCAGGGAAAGAAGCTCCGCACATACGGTGCTTTTCCCCACCCCCATGGTACCGTTGACGAAAACAAGTTCCTTCATCGTTCCCCCTTCCGCGGCGCTGCAGCGCCGGCATACACGGCTCCTTCCACATGCCGGGCCGCCTTCCTGACCGTGACATGCGTTTCCTGACCGACCCATGATGACAGCATAACCATGCCTGTTGACAAGAAAAAGTTTTTAAATAAAAAATGAAAATCATTTTCAATAAAAGGAGCATGTATGGAAACAACCTGCACCATGCTCCTGCTGGGGCATCCCTTCCCGAACATCAAGGCCCAAAGCACCTCCGGTCCCATCAGCCTGCCGGAGGACAGCCGGGGAAAATGACTTGTCTTCTTCAGTCATCCTGCGGATTTCACCCCCGTATGCACCACGGAATTCGTGGCCTTTCAGAACAGACTTCAGAAATTTGCCGCGCTGAACGCCATGCTGGTGGGGCTTTCCGTCGATCAGGTCTTCTCCCACATCAAGTGGCTGGACTGGATACAGGAAAAGCTCGGCGTGAACATCGAATTTCCCGTCATTGCCGACGACCGGGGCGAAATAGCCATGAAGCTCGGCATGATCCATCCCGGCAAGGGCAACAACACGGTGCGCGCGGTCTTTCTGGTGGACCTGCAGGGCATGGTGCGGCTCATGCTCTATTATCCGCAGGAAGTGGGCAGGAACATGGATGAAATACTCCGCGCCCTGGAAGCCTTGCAGATTTCCGACAGCCGCGGCTGCGCCATGCCCGCAGGCTGGCCGCACAACGAGCTCATCGACGACCGCGTCATCGTGCCTCCGGCCGGAGACCGGAAAAGTGCCGGAACAAGGCTGAAGGAATACGAAGGCTTCGACTGGTGGTTCTGTCACAAGGAACTCTGATCTGCGGACATCCCCGAAAGACGGCCTGTCCGGGACATTTCCGGCAAAAGCCGCACATGAAAAGAGAGGGCCATGCGCGGAAAAAGCGCATGGCCCTCATACATGTCCGTCAGAACGCCCTAGCGTATGAACATGGCGTCGCCGTAGGAGAAGAAGCGGTACTTTTCCTGCACGGCCTCGGCATAGGCGGAAAGGATGCGTTCCCTGCCGCACAGGGCCGCCACCAGCATGATGAGGGACGACTGCGGCAGATGGAAGTTGGTGATGAGCTTGTCCACCACATGGAATTTGTAGCCGGGGTAAATGAAGATATTGGTCCAGCCGTGCCAGCCCTCCGCGGGAATGACGCCGCCGTTCTGGGAAGCGCAGCCTTCCAGCGTGCGGCAGGAGGTGGTGCCCACGGCAATGACGGGGCGGCCCTCGGCGCGGGCATCGCGCACCATTTTTGCGCTCTCCGGGGAAATTTCCACATATTCGCTGTGCATGGGGTGCTCGCGGATATCGCTTTCCCGCACGGGGCTGAAGGTGCCGTAGCCCACATGGAGCGTCACCTCGGCCCAGCCTATGCCCTGCCGGGCAAGCCGTTCACGCATGTCCTCGGTGAAATGCAGCCCTGCCGTGGGCGCGGCCACGCTCCCGGACTTCTCCCTGTCGGCATACACGGTCTGGTAACGGGCGATGTCCTCGCCGCTCTGCTCGCGCTTGATGTAGGGCGGCAGAGGCAGGCGGCCGATGCGCTTCATGCACTCCACCAGATCGCCCTTCCAGAACAGCACCACGTCGTGCCTGCCGAAGTCCTTCTTCTCCACGACCTCCGCTTCGATGCAGTCGTCAAAATGCAGGCGGTCGCCCGTTCTGATGTTGCGGGAGGGACGGAGCAGCACTTCCGCCGGGGCCTTTTTCCAGCCGTTCTCCTCCGTGGCGCAGGCCTTGAGAAGGGGCGGCGGCGTCAGCAGCAGAAGTTCCACCTTGCCTCCGGAAGGCCGGTGTCCGAAAAGGCGGGCAGGCACCACGCAGGAATTGTTGGCCACCAGCAGCGCCCCTTCCGGCAGAAAGTCGGGCAGATGGGAAAAGGTGGAATGGATGTTCCTGCCGCTTTCCCTGTCCAGCACCATGAGGCGGGAGGCACCGCGCTCCTTCGGCGGATACTGCGCAATGCGCTCTTCCGGCAGTTCGTAATCGTAGCTCGACAGCTGAAAATCTGATTCGTTCATCATGGTCATCATCTTCCGCCCCTGCGGGCATAAGAGGGAAACATCAAGAGAAGGGCTGGTTTCTCCGGCACAGGGAGGAACCAGCCCTTGCTTTACGATACGCGATGAGCGCTACTTCTCCGCTACGGCGATGTCGCCGTCGAGCAGAGAACGGGCCTGCGCCACGGTCACGTTGAATTTGTCGCGGCTCTTCTTCGTCACCGGAGCGGAACGCGAGCCGGAAAGGGTGTCGGGGTTGACGAATTTACCGTTTTTCCTGACACGGAAATCAAGATGCGGCCCCGTGGCGATGCCGGTGGCGCCCACAAAGGCCACCACCTCGCCCTGATCGACCTTCTGCCCCACCTTCAGGGAGGAGGCGAAGCGGGAAAGGTGGGCATACTGCGTTTCAATGCCGCCGCTGTGCCGGATGATGAGGGTGTTGCCGTACCCGTTCTTCCAGCCGCGGAACGTCACCGTGCCCGCGCCGAGCGCCTTGACGGGCGTGCCCTTGGGAGCGGCGTAATCCACACCCTGATGGGGGCGCACCTTGCCGAACACGGGGTGCCTGCGGTGCATGGTGTACCCGGAGCTCACGCGCGTGAAGTTGAGCGGAGCCTTGAGAAACTGCGTTTCCAGCGAACTGCCGTCGGCGGCGAAATACCGGGCTCTGCCGCTTCCGTCCACAAAGCGGAAGGCCTCGAAGGCCGTTCCGTCGTTGGTAAAGCGCGCGGCGATGATATCGCCGTAGCGGCGGAATTCATCGCCGAGATACTTCTTTTCCACCACCAGCTCGAAGGTGTCGCCTTCCTGCACGTCCTTCACGAAGTTGACCTGATGGGTGAACACCTCGGCCAGACGCACGGCCAGATTGGCGGATTCCCCGGCGTCGGCCATGGCCTCGAACAGCGAGGAACGGATGACGCCGCTCACCTTGACCAGCTTCGTATCAAATTCCAGAACATCCACACGGGCGGTAAAGCCCTCTTCCGCGCGTTCCACCACAAGGCGGCTTGCCTCGTCGATGTCGTACATGAGGCGCATCACCTTCTCATCCTGCGTGTTGCGTTCCACGCTGAAAAGGTGCCCGGGCATGAGTCTTGTCAGAGGATAGACGGCGGATGCGGCCCGGACGGCCTGATCCGTTTCATTGTTGTCCAGCCAGGGGAAGAGAAGCGCCCCCGCATTGTCGCCGCTGCGCACGGCGCTGCGGAAGATCTGCGTGCCGCAGCCCGAATCCTCCACCATGTAGCGCCTGTCCTTTTCCCACGGCACGGCTTCGGAATAGTTCGGAATGCACATGCCCTCGCGCGCGTCGAGGAAGGCCTGAAGGGAATCGTCGTACCGGGGAGCAGGGCTTTCGCCTTCACTTCCGGCAAGGCCGCTCTCGTTCCAGAGATCCTTCATCAGGGAAAGACCGCTGCCCAGAGAGGCAAGCTGCATGGTGCCCTGTTCCGGCACATCCATGCCCAGGGAAAAATCGTGAGGCTGAACGGCCTGGGAGAACAGCGCCGCATCGGCAGGAAACAGTGCGGGAACCTCATCGTCCCGTGTAAGGAAAAAGCCCGCCGCAACGGCGCCCAGGAGCACAAAACAGAGAGCACGCGCCGGCAGCGCGCGGAATATTTGATATTTTTTTATCATAACAACCGCCGTGTCATGAGCGAAAAGCAAAAAAATGTAAGGAAGGGAAGCATCGCCCAGCGGGTATATAACCAAGAAACCACTTGTTTATGCAAGCGTTTTCTGGTAAAAAATTTTATGCCCGGCCCCCTGTCCCACCTTGTACACCCCCTTGCCCTGTGATGTATTTTTCTATGAGATTTCCCCATGTTACGCACAGCTTTCCGGGCAACGCACGCAAGGAATTTTTTTTCTCCGCCCCTGTTTTTCCCTCTCCGTTCTTCCTGCCTGTCTCCGGCCGGAAAAACGGGCCGCTCTGCGGCGGAAGGCCTCCTCTCCATGGATGACGCACATCGTTTTCCCTGTTCTCTCCGGCCTGCATTCCCGCCTTCCCCGGTGCCGCCCATGCTGCCCCGTTCCGCCGGTGAAGGAACAAAAGCATCCGGCCGCCTCCCCCGTTCCCTGCCGGGAACATGCCCGGCAGAGTTACGAACAATGCCCCGTTCCTTTCTTCTTCCGCAGCGAATGTCGGCGGAAAAAGGCGCGGCGCACGGCTTGTTTCTCCGCCCTGCCCCATCGTTGTTCCGTAATGTTCCTAACTTATGTAATCTGTGGGAAACATTGATAAATCAGTGTATGTTCACATCTCTTCCGGGCAAAAGCCTCCGGAAAGCCCCCTCTGTGCAATGCGCAGCCTCCGCCGCGGAACATACCCTGCCGAAAGGCGCTGAAATTACCATGTATCCCGTGAAAAATATTGACCAATTCAAAGTTACGAACAAAAATGCGCACATCGTGTTCACAAAGCCGACAGAAACGAACAAAAAGCGTCCTTTTCCCCTGCGCACAGGCTTTCCGCTGTGCGTCATGTCTTTTCCGTTCCTGTTTTTGTTCCTATAAAAAGGAATAAAAACGGCATGTTATCATAGATAGGAACAAAGTGACCGACTTTTAACCATCTACTACAAGGAAAAACCATGTATTTGACCGTCAAAAAGGAACAGATCATCGAAGGCCTTCAGAAAGCCGCATCCATCATTCCCAGCAAGGCCGGTGCGGCCTATCTGCGTTCCATCTGGCTTCAGGCCGTGCGTTCTCCCGAAGGGGACAGACTCACCATCATGTCCACGGATGTGAACATCGAATTCACCGGCACCTATCCTGCGGAGATTCAGGAAGAAGGCACGGCAGGTGTGAACGGTCGCGCCTTTGTGGAACTTCTGCGCCGTCTGCCCGGAGGAGACATCAGCCTGAAGCTCGATGAGTCCACCCACATTCTTTCCGTGGAGCAGGGACGCCGTTCCTACAAACTGCCCACCGTGGATCCGGTCTGGTTCCAGCCTCTGCCTCCCTTCCCCGAGGAAGGTGCGGTGCTCTGGTCCGGCGACTTCTTCCAGGATGTCATCGACAGGGTGACCTTCTGCATCAGCGACGACGACAGTGCCGAAGGTCTGGCCTGTCTGTACCTCAAGGCCGGAGAAAACGGGAAGGTGGATGTATGCGGTCTGAACGGGCATCAGTTCGCCATGGTGCGCTTCATCAACGACGATCTGGCGCATCTTCTTCCTGAGAACGGCCTGCTCATCCAGAAGAAGTATGTCAACGAACTGCGCAAGTGGCTGGGCAGCGACGAGGTCATGCTGAACATCAGCGAACGGCGTTTCCACATCCGCACCGGTTCGGGCAGTGAAACCCTGAGCGTGCCGAGAAGCGCCAACTTCAGCTATCCCGATCATCTGAGCTTCCTTGCACGACTCGACGGCGACAATACCTCGCAGCTCGACGTGGACCGGCGCGAAACCCTGAACGCGCTGGATCGTCTGCTCATCTTCAACAACGACAGCGACCGCTGCACCTATTTCCGTTTCTCTCCGCAGGAAGTGGAACTTTCCGCCCAGGGGCAGGAAACCGGTTCCGCCACCGAACATCTGGAAGGTTCCTTCTCGGGCGACCTTGAGCTCATCGCCTTCCCCACCCGCAGCCTCATGGACATCCTCGGACATTTCCAGTCCCAGAGCCTGCATTATGTGTTCACCGGCGCGGAAGGGCCCTGCGGCATCACCGGTTCGGAAGATGCGCAGTACACCGTCATTCTCATGCCCATGAAGATCGCCGAATCCTCCTATTATACGGAAGAGGAATAGCCTTCCCTGCGGGAAGAGGGCGGATGCGCTTTTCCCGCTTTTTTTCCGTGTTCACCATGCGCGCAAAGGCCCCGTCACGGGGCCTTGCCTTTTCTGAAGGCTGCAGCAGCCATTTTGCGCGCCGGAAAGGTATAAGCCCACCCCCTGCACAGGGATTTGAAGTTTTCTTCGTTTTCGTATATACTGAGACATTCTCTGACGCCCCGGGTTCTCCGGGGCCAAACAAATCATTCAGGACATCCCATGACCCAGGAAAATCTCCGGTCCGGCAAGACCGCATACGACGCTTCCGCCATTACGGTGCTCGAAGGTCTGGCGGCGGTCCGCAAACGCCCGGCCATGTATATAGGCAGCACGGACAGTCGCGGCCTTCATCACCTTGTCTATGAAGTGGTGGACAACTCCATCGACGAAGCCATGGCGGGCTTCTGCAACAAGATAGAAGTCATCCTGCACATGGACAACAGCGTCACCGTACGCGACAACGGCCGCGGCATCCCTGTGGACATACATCCCAAGCTCCGCATTCCCGCCGTGCAGGTGGTCATGACCAAGCTCCATGCGGGCGGCAAGTTCGACAACAACGCCTACAAGGTTTCCGGCGGTCTGCACGGTGTGGGCGTGTCCTGCGTGAACGCGCTGTCCTCCTGGCTGGAAGTGACGGTACGGCGCGACGGCAAGAGATGGCGTCAGCGCTATGAGCGCGGCGTGCCGGTGACCAAGGTGGAACCTCTGGGCGATGCGGAAGGACACGGCACCACGGTGCATTTTCTGCCCGACGAGGAAATTTTCGAAACCACGGTGTACTCCTTTGAAATCCTCAAGAAGCGTTTCGAGGAACTGGCCTACCTCAACAAGGGCCTGACCATCATCTGCAACGACGAGCGCACCAACGAAACGCACACCTATCACGCCGAAGGCGGCCTAGAGCAGTTCGTGAAGGATCTGAACAGCAACGAGGCCGGGCTTCATCCCATCATCAGCGGGGAGGGCGTCCAGGACAACGTCACCGTGGATTTCGCGCTGCAGTACAATTCCGGCTTCAATGAAAAGACGCTGACCTTTGCCAACAACATCCGCACCCACGAGGGCGGCACGCACCTTGCCGGCTTCAAGACGGCGCTCACCCGCGCCATCAACAACTATGTGAAGAGCCAGCCCGACCTGCAGAAGAAGTTGAAGGGCGACAGCCTTTCCGGCGACGACGTGCGCGAAGGTCTCACCGCCATCATCAGCGTGAAGCTCCCCCAGCCGCAGTTCGAGGGGCAGACCAAGACCAAGCTCGGCAACAGCGAGGTGGTGGGCATCGTCAACGGCGTCGTGTACAACGCGCTGGACGTGTACTTTCAGGAGCATCCCAAGGATATCCGCGTCATCATCGAAAAGGCGGCCGAAGCCTCCCGCGCCCGGGAAGCCGCGCGCCGTGCCAGGGAACTGGTGCGCCGCAAGGGCGCCCTTTCCGACAATTCCCTGCCCGGCAAGCTGGCCGACTGCCAGAGCAAGGACCCGACGGAATGCGAAGTCTTCATCGTGGAAGGCGATTCCGCAGGCGGTTCCGCCAAGCAGGGCCGCAACCCCATGACGCAGGCCATCCTGCCCCTTCGCGGCAAGATTCTGAACGTGGAGCGCGCCAGGTTCGACCGCATGCTCGCCAGCGAAGAAATCAAGAACATGATCACGGCCATGGGTGTGGGCATCGGCGAGAACATGGATTATTCCAAGCTGCGCTACCACAAGATCATCATCATGACCGATGCCGACGTGGACGGCGCGCACATCTGCACGCTCATGCTCACCTTCTTCTTCCGCTATTATCCGAAGCTCATCGAGGAAGGGCACATCTTCATTGCCCAGCCCCCGCTTTACGGCATCAAGAAGGGCAGCAACACCATCAAGTTCCTGAAGGACGACAACGAGCTTGACGAATTCCTGCTCCAGCGTCTTTCCGACGGCGTCTCCGTGGTCACCCGGGATGAAAGGACCTACCGCGGCGGCGAACTCATCGCGCTGCTCAAGAGCATCGACGAGCTGGAAAAATCCATGACCGAAGCGGAAAACTCCGCCATTTCCCGCGAGCTTTTCCTCGCGCTTCTGCGCTTCGACGGGGAACTGACCACGGCCGTTGCGGAATCCGGGCTTCCCGAAAGTTTCTGTTCCTGGATGAAGGAGCAGGGCTATACCGCGACGCTGGAAGTGGAAAAGCAGGAGGACGACGAACGCGCCTTCCTCGTGTTCGAGAACAAGAGCGGCCACCGCACCCGCCTTGCCGTGGAATTCTTCCACTCCCGCATGTACCGTCATGCCCGCCAGGTGTGGAAGTCGCTCGGCCAGTCCTGCGGCTCCTTCCCGGTGAAGCTTTCAAGCTCCGAATCGACCCGCGAGGTGAAGGATTACTTCGAGCTCAGAGAATCCGCCTATGCCGAGGCGCGCAAGGGCTTCAACATCCAGCGCTACAAGGGTCTCGGTGAAATGAACCCGGAACAGCTGGAAATGACCACCATGAATCCCGAGAAGAGAGCGCTTCTGCAGGTGAGCATAGAAGACGCCCAAGCCGCTTCCGACACCATCGAGGAACTCATGGGCGACCGGGCCGATCTGCGCCGCGACTTCATCATCCGCAACGCCCTTTCCATGGAAGATCTCGACATCTGAATGAGGAGAAGCCTCACCTGTTCCTGCACGGCGAAGAGATACGCTCTGCCGTGCAGGGGGCTTCCCCTTCACGGAAAATCAAACTGCACGCAAGGATTCCAAAGTGGCAGAATTTAAAGTCGACATAGAAAAAGAGCTGCGCCAGTCCTATCTGGCCTATTCGCTCAGCGTCATCATAGGTCGCGCCATTCCCGACGCGCGCGACGGCCTGAAGCCCGTGCACCGCCGCATCCTCTTCGCGCAGTCGCAGATGGCCAACACCTACAACAGGCCCACCAAGAAGAGCGCCCGCGTGGTGGGCGACGTCATAGGCAAGTATCACCCCCACGGTGATTCCGCCGTGTACGACGCCCTTGTGCGCATGGCGCAGGATTTCAACATGCGCGATCCGCTGGAAGACGGGCAGGGCAACTTCGGTTCCATCGACGGCGACTCCGCCGCCGCCATGCGTTACACCGAAGTGCGCATGTCTCGCCTTGCGTCGGAATTTCTGGACGACATTGAAAAGAAGACCGTGGACTTCCGCCCGAACTACGACGGTTCGGAACAGGAACCCGAGGTGCTGCCCACCAAGGTGCCGAATCTTCTTCTCAACGGTTCTTCCGGCATCGCCGTGGGCATGGCCACCAACATTCCTCCCCACAACCTGGGAGAACTGTGCGACGCGCTTCTGCGCCTCATCGACGAACCCGACTGTACGGTGGATGACCTCATCGACCTCGTGCACGGGCCGGACTTCCCCACGGCGGGCTTCGTGTATGCCGGGCAGGGTCTGCTCGACGCCTACCGCACCGGCCGCGGCGTGGTGAAGGTGCGCGGCAGAGTGGAGGTGGAGGAGCGCAAGAAGGGCCAGCAGTCCGTGGTCATCCGCGAAATTCCCTATGCGCTCAACAAGTCCGTGCTGGTCACCAAGATTGCGGCGCTGGTCAACGAGCGCAAGCTCGACGGCGTCACCGACCTGCGCGACCTTTCGGACAAGAAGGGCATACGCATCATTCTTGACCTGCGCCGGGGCACCATACCGGAACTGGTCATCAACGCCCTGTACAAGTACACGCCCCTCGAAACGTCCTTCGGCATCAACATGCTGGCCGTGGTGGACAACAAGCCCCAGCAGCTCAACCTGCGCACGGCGCTTACCTGCTTCCTCGACCATCGCCGCGAAGTGGTCATCCGCCGCACCCGCTTCGATCTGGAAAAGGCGCAGGCCCGCGCCCACATCGTGGAAGGTCTGCTCAAGGCGCTGGACATCATCGACGAGATAGTGACCCTTATCCGCGCCTCGGAAACGCCGCAGGAAGCCAAGGCCGGCCTTGTGGAGCGCTTCGGCTTCACCGAAATACAGGCCCAGAGCATTCTGGACATGCGCCTCCAGCGCCTCACCGGTCTGGAACGCGACAAGCTTCTGGAAGAATATCATGAGCTGCAGAAGCTCATCGCCTACCTGACCTCCATTCTGGAAGATTCCGAAGTGCTGCGCGGCGTGCTGCGCGAGGAAACGCAGTACATCAAGAACACCTATGCCACGCCCCGCCGTACCGAAGTGGTCATGGACGAGCTGAACGGCATCGACATCGAAGACCTCATTCCCGACGAAGACGTGGTCATCACCCTGTCGCGCCGCGGCTACATCAAGCGCACCACCCTCGGCAACTATCAGCAGCAGAAGAGGGGCGGCAAGGGCATAGCCGGCCTGCACACTTCGGAAGATGACTTCGTGCAGGAATTTCTTACCACCACCAATCATCAGTACCTTCTGCTCTTCACCAACAAGGGCCGCATGCATCAGCTCAAGGTGCATCAGGTGCCTGAGGGAAGCCGCACCGCCAAGGGCATGCACATTGCCAATCTCCTGCCCCTGGAAAAGGATGAATGGGTGGCCAACGCCCTTACCGTGCGTGAGTTCGCCGAGGAAAGCTATTTCCTGTTCACCACCAAGCAGGGCATGGTCAAGCGCTCCAGCGCCTCGCTGTACGCGCGCTGCCGCAAGAGCGGCATGATCGCCCTGGGCCTCAAGGAAGGCGACGAGCTCATCGCCGTGCGCGAAGTGACCGATTCCGACCATGTGGTGCTGGCCACGGCCCACGGCATGGCCATACGCTTCGCCATGCCCGACGTGCGTCCCATGGGCAGAAGCGCCTCGGGCGTGAAGGGCATAGGGCTCCGCCGTGGCGATGAAGTGGTGGCCTGCGTCACCGTCAAGGACGGCGACAATTCCACCATGATCATGACGGTTTCGGCCCTGGGCTACGGCAAGCGCACCAAGATCGACCTTTACCGCATGCAGAGCCGCGGCGGTATAGGGCTCATCAACTTCAAGGTCTCCCCCAAGACGGGCAGCGTCATCGGCGCCATGCCTGTTTCCGATACCGATTCGCTCATCCTGCTCACCTCCACCAACAAGATCATCCGCCTCAGCGTGGAAGAGGTCCGTTCCGTGGGCCGCGCCACCATGGGCGTGCGCCTTGTGCGCCTCGACGACGGCGCAAGCGTGGTCGGCTTCGATACCGTGGCCGACAACGGAGACAATGCGGAAGAATAGAGTATGCAGCGGGGAGGAAGGGGAACTTTCTGAAGAAAGTTCCCCTCCCTCCCCGCACCCCTCCCTTCCTTCAAAGACTTTTGTTTTTACAGGAAAGGCCGTAAAAAACGCCGACTCAGAGAGCCGGCGTTTTTTTGTGCCTTCCATGCCGGATTCCGGGAGGACCGACAGGGGAGGGGTCTTTTTCTGTCTTGTCTGCCTGCTGTCGGCAGGGAAATGGCTAAGAAAGCGGGAGAGGAGGGGAAAGCCTTTTTTAAAGTTTTCCCCTTACGCTGTCTTTTTTTCTTATTTCTTTCTGGAAACCACGATGGCGGCGCGCAGGGAATCGTACACCGGCGGGCAGCGGAGCGCATCCGCCGTCCATGAGGCGATGAAGGCCACCACGAAGGCGCCGGGCAGGCAGCAGAGCGCGCCGGACATTTCCGTGACCAGGGCAATACCCGTCAGAGGAACGCGCACCATGGAAACGAAGAAGCCCGCCATGCCGTAGATGATGAAGCTCTGCCACGACGTTTCGTCCACAAGGCCCGCACCGAGAGCGGCCTGCCCGCACAGAGCGCCGAGAAGGGCGCCTATGCAGAGCATGGGCATGAGAATGCCGCCGGGCACGTTGCCGGTATAGCTCAGCAGGGAAAAGGCGATTTTCAGAGCGGCGAGAAGCAGCAGGGAGAGAAGTACGGCAGAAGGATCGGCGGCGAAACGGATGAGGCTTCCGGCAAGGTCTTCTCCTCCGCCGAGTACGGCCGGGCAGGTGAGGGCCAGCACGAAGGCAACCAGCATGGGGGGCAGGATGCGCCAGTTCTGGGACAGGGGCGTATGCGCGGCCTCGAAGTTCTTGGTGCCGAGCAGGGCCTTGTTGTAGAAAACGCCCGCCGCACCCATGGCCACGCCCATGACGGGCAGCAGCCAGCATTCCGCAAGAGAGGGCGCCTGAACATGGCTGAAGGGGAAGACAAGGCCGAAGCCGAACACGAAGCGGGTGATCACTTCGGCGGAGGCGACGGCAAAGCCCACCGCGATGAAGCCGCCCCAGGTGAAGCGGCTTTTCATTTCCTCAAAGACGAAAAGCAGACCGGCCACGGGGGAACCGAAGGCCGCCGTCATGCCCGCCGCCGCACCGGCGGCGATGTGGATGTGGCCGGAAAACCAGAACCGGTCCCAGAGTCCCGTGAGAAGTGCGGCCGTGGCCGCGCCCATCTGTATGCAGGGGCCTTCCCTGCCGAGAGACAGGCCGCCCAGCGTGGAGATGAGGCAGCCTGCGAATTTCGCAGGCAGGATCCTGAGCCATTCCCTGCGCGAAATGTGGAGTCTGCCCCGTACGATGAGTTCCGTCTGCGGGATGCCGCTGCCGGAAATGAGCGGAACCCTGCCCACCAGCCAGCCCAGAAAGCGCGCCGCCGCCACGAGAACGAAGAGCCAGAGCGGGGCCGTGTACCAGTGTTCCTTCCATGAGGAAAGCCACGTTGCAATGACGGGGGCGGCGCTGTCGCGGGAAAGACGGAAAAGGCAGATGACAAAGGCGCAGGCAACGCCCGTGAGCGTTCCCTCCAGCGCAAGCAGGCTCCGGTTCGCCCAGCGCGTCCAGCGTTTGTTGTGTCGTTCGTCCATGTTGTGCCCTGCGGGAAAAGGTGTGCGCTCAAAAGGTGTAGTACAGCCTTTCCTTCGGCGCAAGCGGCGTTCAACAGGCCGGAGAGAGACTTTTGTTGTTGCCGTTTCCGGCTTTTTTTGCCTATACCTAAAGAAATCATTTGCAGGAGAATGGATTATGCTTCAAAGAGAACAGCTCGCCAGCCGTCTGGGCTTTGTGCTTCTTTCCGCCGGCTGTGCCATCGGTCTCGGCAACGTGTGGCGTTTCCCATACATTACCGGCAAGTACGGCGGTGCCGTATTTCTTGTAGTCTATCTTCTTTTCCTGCTTTTTGTGGGGCTTCCCGTGCTCATCATGGAATTTTCCGTGGGCCGCGCGTCGAAGCGCAACATGGCCCATGCCTTGGAAAAGCTGGAACCGAAGGGGACATGGTGGCATAAGTTCGGCATCATGAGCCCCATCGGCAACTATCTTCTCATGATGTTCTATATTCCCATCGCAGGGTGGATGCTCTGTTACTGCTGGTTCATGCTGAACGGCACTCTGGAGGTTCCCACGGAGCAGGTGCCCGCCGTGTTCAGCGGCATGCTGGGCAGCCCGTGGACCATGCTGTTCTGGACGGTGGTGGTTTCCGCCTCCTGCTTCGCCATCTGCGGTCAGGGCCTGCAGAAGGGCGTGGAACGTGTGGTCAAGCTCATGATGCTGGGCCTTCTGTTCATCATGGTGGGGCTGGCCATCCATTCCTGCTTCCTTGAAGGCGGCGGCCGGGGCATGGAATTCTACCTCAGGCCGGATTTCGGCCGCGCCGTGGAATCGGGCTTCATGGCCCTTGTCAACGACGCCATGAACCAGGCCTTCTTCACCCTGAGCGTGGGCATGGGCAGCATGTGCATTTTCGGCAGCTACCTGAAGAAGGATCGTTCGCTGACGCAGGAATCCGTCATCATCGTCGCGCTGGATACCTTTGTGGCCCTTACCGCGGGTCTCATCATCTTTCCGGCCTGCTTCGCCTTCAACGTCACGCCCGACGCAGGCCCCGGGCTCATCTTCGTCACCCTGCCCAACATCTTCAACAACATGGCGTGGGGCCGCTTCTGGGGCTTCCTGTTCTTCGTGTTCATGAGCGCGGCTGCGCTCACCACCGTCATTGCCGTGCTGGAAAACATCATCGCCTTTTTCATGGACGGTTACGGCTGGTCGCGCAGAAAGGCCACCATCATCAACTTCGTCGTGCTCACCATCCTTACGCTTCCCTGCATTCTGGGCTTCAATGTGTGGTCCGGTTTCGAGCCCTTCGGCAAGGGAAGCAGCGTGCTGGATCTTGAGGACTTCATCATCAGCAACAATATTCTGCCTCTCGGTTCCTTCCTGTTCATGCTGTTCTGCTGCCACCGCTACGGCTGGGGCTGGGACAACTTCGTGGCCGAGGCCGACGAGGGCAGGGGAATGAAGTTTCCGAAGTTCCTGCGCTTCTACCTTACCTGGATACTGCCGGTGATCTTCCTGTTCATCTTTGCCCAGGGCTATATTCAGAAGTTCTTTTAATAAATGATGCGGAAGGGCGAGACCCTTCCCTTGCAGGGACGGCGGACTGACAGAGGGGATTTCAGGTTGCCGTCCCGCAAGGTTTCGGCATATACGAAAAAAAATATTCCCGCCAAGGAGAAACAAGGTATGGCTCAACGCGAACAGCTCGCCAGCCGGCTGGGATTTCTGTTCCTTTCCGCCGGTTGCGCCATAGGGCTCGGTAATGTATGGCGTTTTCCTTTTATTACAGGTAAATATGGGGGCGCGGTCTTTCTTGTCGCCTACCTTGTGTTTCTTCTCGGCATGGGGCTGCCCATTCTCATCATGGAATTTTCCGTGGGACGCGCCTCAAGGCGCAACATGTCCCGGGCCTTCCAGGAACTCACTCCCGGATCGAAGTGGCGTTATTTCGGCTGCTTCAGCATCATAGGCTCCTATGCGCTCATGATGTTCTACATCCCCGTGGCAGGATGGATGATGTATTACTGCTGGGCCACCATCACGGGCGGCCTTGCCCTGCCCGTGGATCAGGTACCCGGCGTGTTCACCGGGCTGCTTTCCAGCCCCGGTACCATGCTTTTCTGGACGCTGGTTGCCTCACTCGGCTGTTTCGGCGTCTGCGCCATGGGCCTTCAGAAGGGTGTGGAACGCGTGGTCAAGATCATGATGGCCGGGCTTCTGCTCATCGTCATCGGCCTTGCCATACACTCCATCACGCTGCCCGGCAGCCTTGAGGGCGTGGCCTTCTACCTGGTGCCCGATCTGCAGCGCGCCATGGACGCGGGCATCATGTCCCTCATCAACGACGCCATGAACCAGGCCTTCTTCACCCTGAGCATCGGCATCGGCGCCATGTGCATTTTCGGCAGCTATCTCAACAAGGACAACACCCTGACCAAGGAATCGGTGTTCATCGTTTCCCTGGATACCTTTGTGGCCTTCATGTCCGGCCTCATCATCTTCCCGGCCTGCTTCGCCTTCGGCGTGGAACCGGATTCCGGACCCGGGCTCATCTTCATCACGCTGCCCAACATCTTCAACAACATGGCCCTGGGCCGCTTCTGGGGCTTCCTGTTCTTCGTGTTCATGAGCGCGGCCGCGCTCACCACCGTCATCGCCGTGCTGGAGAACATCATCTCCCATTTCATGGATACCTATGAATGGACGCGCAAGAAGGCCGTGAAGGTGAATTGCGTGGTGCTCACCCTCTGCACCCTTCCCTGCATCCTGGGCTTCAATGTGTGGTCGGAAGTACAGCCTCTGGGCGCAGGTTCCACCATCATGGATCTTGAAGACTTCATCATCAGCAACAACCTTCTGCCCATCGGCTCGCTCATTTTCTGCCTGTTCTGCTGCCAGCGCTACGGCTGGGGCTGGAACAAGTTCATTGCCGAAGCCGATGCCGGCGAGGGCATGAAGTTCCCCAGGTTCCTCCGCTTCTATCTGACCTGGATTCTTCCCGTGGTGCTTCTGTTCATCTTCGTGGAAGGCTATATCCAGAAGTTCTTCTGATGACTGCGGGCCTGCTCCCTTCGGGGCAGGCCCTTTCCGCCGCCTGCCGCCTCCGGCGCATGCGGCGTTTTTCATGCCCCGGAGGGCGCCGTATAAAGGCGCCCCGGGCGTGCTTCCTTTTCTGGAGTGAATCATGCAACGAGAAAAGATGGCCAGCCGCATCGGCTTTCTGTTTGTTTCCGCCGGATGCGCCATCGGGCTCGGCAATGTGTGGCGTTTTCCCTACATCACGGGGAAGTACGGCGGGGCCGTTTTTGTGGCCGCCTACCTGTTCTTTCTGTTCATGCTGGCGCTGCCTCTGCTCATCATGGAATTTTCCGTGGGCCGCGCCTCGCAGCAGAACCTCGGCAACGCCCTGAGGGTGCTGGAACCTGCGGGCTCATCCTGGCACCGCATGGGCTGGATCAGCATGGTGGGCAGTTACCTGCTCATGATGTTCTATATCCCCGTGGCGGGCTGGATGCTCTTTTATGTGTGGAGAACGGCCGCAGGCGCGCTTGATCTTCCCCCCGATCAGATGCCCGCCGCCTTTACGTCCATGCTGGCCGACCCGGCGGGCATGACCTTCTGGGCCTTTCTCACTTCCATTCTCTGCTTTCTGGTGTGCAGCTTCGGCCTTCGCCGGGGCATAGAGCGCGTGGTCAAGATCATGATGACCGGCCTTCTCGTCATCATGCTGGGCCTTGCCCTGCGCGCCGTCACCCTGCCGGGCGCTCTGGACGGCCTTGCCTTCTACCTTGCTCCCGACTGGGAACGCGCGGTGAACGCGGGCATATGGAGCCTTCTGAACGACGCCATGAATCAGGCCTTCTTCACCCTGGGCCTCGGCATAGGCTCCATGTGCATTTTCGGCAGCTACCTCGGGCGTGAATACACCATCACCCAGGAATCGCTGTGGATCGTGGGGCTGGATACCTTTGTGGCCATGATGTCGGGCTTCATTATTTTCCCGGCCTGCTTCGCCTTCGGCGTGGAACCGGATTCCGGACCCGGGCTCATCTTCATCACCCTGCCCAACGTGTTCAACTCCATGTCCGGCGGCCGTTTCTGGGGGACGCTCTTCTTCGTGTTCATGAGCGCAGCCGCGCTCACCACGGTGATCACCGTGATCGAGAACATCATTTCCTACAGCATGGACGTGTGGAAGTGGTCGCGCAGAAAGTCCACCATCGTCAACGGCGTTGCGCTTACCCTGCTTACCCTGCCCTGCGTGCTCGGCTTCAACGAACTTTCCTTCGTGCAGCCTCTGGGAGAGGGCAGTACGCTCATGGATCTGGAGGATTTCATTCTCAGCAACAACCTTCTGTCCATAGGCGCCATCACCTTCATGCTGTTCTGCTGCCATAAGTTCGGCTGGGGCTGGGACAGGTTCATTGCGGAAACCGATGCGGGGCGCGGCGTGAAGTTCCCCCGTGCTCTGCGCTTCTACCTCACCTGGATTCTGCCCCTGGTGGTGGCGCTCGTGTTCGTGCAGGGCTATGTGCAGAAATTCTTCTCCTGAAGCGCCTGCATGAATGTTTTTTGCGGATGCTCTCCCTCCGGGGCGGGCATCCGCTTTTTTATGGCCGTATGCTTTTTTCGTATGCGGCGCAGAAGGCGGAACATGGCGCAGGCCGCCGGAGCGGGGAGAGCGCCGGGGATACATTCCGCGGGAGAAAAGCCCCTTCCGCGTCATTGTTCCGCAGAGCGCGGAAGGGGGCAGAGAAAAAGCCGCGCCTGAAGCGCGGCTTTTTCATGAACGTTATTTTGTCTCACCTATGCGCTGCAGCACGTCCAGAAGGAGCTTCCAGGCGTTTTCCGCAGAGGCGAGGTGGAGCCTCTCCCTGGTGGAATGCGCTCCGGTCACCGTCGGCCCGAAGGAAATGAAGTCCACCCTGCGGCCGAGCTTCCGGAACTTGTCGGCAAAGAGTCCGCATTCCAGGCCGGCATGAATGCCTTCCACGCGCGCCTTCTTTCCGAACAGCGTTTCATAGGACGTTGTGAAGATGCTCTGAAGACGGGAATCGGGGTTGTATTCCCATGCGGGGTAATCTCCCGAATGTTCGACGCTGCCCCCCACCATGTCGCCGAGAATTTCGATCCTGCGGCAGAGTTCATCCTTTCTGCTGGCAACGGAACTTCTGGTCTGGCACTGGAAGACGACGCGACCTTCTTCCATGCAGATCATGGCGAAGTTGTTGGAGCTTTCCACAAGATTCTGGGAGGTGATGTTCTTGTCCATGGAGGCTATGCCGTCGGGCACGAGCAGCGCTGCCGAAAGAACGCGCTTTTCGCTTTCCGGGGAGAACACGCGTTCTTCGCCGTCGGCCCTGTCCAGAGTGATGAACAGGCCTGCGCCGTCGGAACCGCGCAGTTCGTGGCGGAACAGGGCTTCCCAGCGCTTCACTTCCTTCAGAACAGCCTCATCCTCCGCCTGAATGAACAGCACGGCCGAGCTTTCCTTGGGAATGGCGTTTGCCGCCGTTCCCCCCTGAAGGGAGACAAGACGGCAGGGGAAGGTTTTTTTCAGTCCGTCCAGCATTCTGGCCAGCAGTCTGTTGCTGTTGCCGCGCTCACGGATGATTTCCAGCCCGGAATGTCCGCCGGCAAGTCCGCCGAGGGTGATGCGCCGGAGTGCCCAGCCCTGTGCGGGGGAAAGCGCCGAGGCATCCTCGAATTCCACGGGAATGCTCAGTCTGCTTCTTCTGCCTCCGGCGCAGCTCACGCAGAAGATGCCTTCCTCTTCCGAATCCATGTTGATGAACAGGGAGGCGTTGAGCGGGGAAACGTCGAAGGCCGTTGCTCCGCCCATGCCCACTTCCTCATCCACGGTGATCACGGCTTCCAGCGGAGGATGCGGGATATGGTCGGCGTCGAACACGGCCAGAATATAGGCAACGGCAACGCCGTTGTCTGCGCCGAGGGTGGTGCCCTGGGCAAACAGGTTCTCTCCGTCGGTCATGAGTTTCAGGGGATCTCTGGCAAAGTCGAAGTCCAGCCCTTCATCCTTGACGCAGACCATGTCCATGTGCCCCTGCAGAATGACGGCCGGGGCCTGTTCCATGCCGGCGGTGCCGGGCTTTTTCATGTGCACGTTGCCGGTGGCGTCCTTCATGACGAAGAGGCCGCGTTCCTTTGCAAAGGCAACGAGAAACTCGCCGAGCGCACGCTCGTTCCCGGATTCATGGGGAATGGCGCTCAGCGCGGCAAACCATTTGAGATATTCCTTATCAGGGGAAAAGGCACTGTTCACGGAGCAACTCCTGTGTGTTTCCTGTTGTTGAACTTTCCGGGCGGGGCCGGAGCGTCCGGCTCTCCCGCAGGTGCACGCATGGTACATGGGAAAGGCTTCGTGTGTACAGTCCGTATGTTCCTTTCGGGCCGTACCTCGGAGAAATATTTTTTTTCGCTGTATCCTGCAGGGCGCGGGAGAAATTTCCCCGGCCGAGGTGGTAATTTTAACATTGGTTTACGGAAAAGTTCATGCTATTTTTCTGCGCAAGAAGAAACCTGCCCTTTCCATGCCGTGCGGCACAGCCCTTCTGCATGGAAAGGGAGAAAGGCGTATCTGTCCCTCCGTCCGGTTCCGCACCGGACGACAGACACATGGCGGAGTACAGAGAAAAAGAGGACTTTTCCTTTCGCGGGAAAAGCCGTTCTGTGTTTTTAAGCCGTCCTGATGCAGGGGAGATGCGCGGAAAGCAACATGACGACGGAGTACGGGGGAAAGCGTGGAAGGAAATGTTCTCGACAGGGTGTTCAGACTGAAAGAGCACGGCAGCAGCGTCAAAGTGGAGCTTATGGCGGGCGTGACCACGTTCGTGTCCATGGCCTATATCATATTTGTCAACCCTTCCATGCTTGCGGATGTGGGCATGGACCGCGAGGCGGCCGTTGCAGCCACCATCTGGGGGGCCGCCCTGACCACGCTTTTCATGGGACTCTGGGCAAATCTCCCCATAGCGCTTGCCCCGGGCATGGGCATCAACGCCTTCTTTGCCTATACCGTGGTGCTGGGCATGGGGCTGCCGTGGCAGACGGCCCTGGGCGCCGTGTTCATTTCCGGCGTGGTGTTCTTTCTGCTTTCCGTGACAAGGCTGCGCGAACAGATCATCCGCGCCGTGCCGCTCAACCTCAAGCTGGCCACCTCCGTGGGCATAGGCATGTTCATTGCCTTCATCGGGCTCAAGAGCGCGGGCGTCGTGGTGCCGGATCAGGCCACCTTTGTGGGCATGGGGCATCTCGGCAGGCCCACCACGCTTCTTTCCCTCTTCGGCCTGCTGATCACCACGGTTTTCATGATCCTCAACGTGCGCGGTGCCATTCTGCTGGGCATCGTGATCACCTCCGTGGCGGGCATGATCACCGGAGTGGGGCCTGTGCCTCACGGCATAGGCGGCGTCATGAGCCTGGATGTGCCGAGCTTCATGCCCACCTTCCTGCAGCTCGATATCGTCGCCGCGCTGAAGTACGGCCTTTTCTCCGTGCTCTTCACCATGACCATGGTGGATCTTTTCGACACCATGGGAACCATCATCGGTCTTTCCCGCAAGGCGGGACTGATGAAGGCGGACGGAAGCATCGAAGGGCTGAACAGGGCGCTGGTGGTGGATTCCTGCGGCACCATGCTCTCCGGCCTGCTGGGCACTCCTGCCGTGACGAGCTATCTGGAAAGCTCCACCGGCATGGCCGAAGGTGGCCGCACCGGCCTGACCTCCGTCACCGTGGGCGTTCTTTTCCTCATCAGCCTTATCTTCGCTCCCCTGGTGGGCATTGTTCAGAGCTATGCCACGGCTCCCGCGCTTATTGTGGTGGGTGCGCTCATGGTGCAGGAAACGCGCAACATCGACTTCAGCAACATGGCCGATGCTCTGCCCGCCTTCCTTACCATCATCACCATGCCTCTCACGAGCAGCATTGCCACAGGCTTCGGCATGGGCTTCATCAGCTATGTGGTGCTCAGGCTTTTTACCGGACGGGCCAGGGAAGTGAACCTCATCATGTGGGTGGTCTCGGTGTGCTTCGTCATTAATTTTGCCTTGCGTTAGACCTGTTCCGGAGCGCGGAGGCGGAGAATCCGGCGGGAAAACGTTTCCGCCCGGCAGAAGACTCCTGCAGAAGGGATTTTTCCGCAAAGGGCGCCTTGAGGGACAAAAAAGGAGAACGGTGATGGATCTGGGACTTCGTGACAAGGTCGTGGTCGTTACAGGGGGTACTGCGGGCATAGGCAGATCCTGTGTGGACGCTTTTCTGGAAGAAGGCAGCCGCGTGGTGGTGTGCGGCCGTTCCGAGGGCAGGCTGGAAGAGTTCCGCAAGGAATATGAGGGCAGGCCCGTGCTTGCCGTGCGCGCGGACGTATCGTCTCCCGAGGATATGGAGGCCCTGGCCCGGGCTGCGGCGGAGCATTTCGGCGGCATCGACGTATGGGTGAACAATGCGGGCATCTATCCCAAGGGGAATCTGGAAGACATGCCCCTTGATATGTGGCGGGAAACCTTTGCCGTGAACGTGGACGGTGTGCTTTACGGTTCGCGCGCCGCCATTCCCTATTTGAGAAAGGCAGGCGGCGGCGTCATCGTCAACGCTTCCTCCTATGCCTCCATCATGCCCACGGGGGGAAGGGGCGCGTACGGCGTGACCAAGGCGGCCGTAAGCCAGATGACCAGGGTCATGGCTGCAGAACTTGCTCCCGACCATATCCGCGTGGTGGCCTATATGCCGGGCTTCGTGCTCACCGGCATCAACGCAGCCGTCATCGGAGAGTACGACGACGGTGCGGTGAAGCGGCAGGCCGTGCAGAACAGGTACGGCCGTACGGAGGAAATCGCACGCCTTGTGGTGTTCCTTGCCTCCGATGCGGCAAGTTTCATCACCGGCTGCGGCGTGGAGGCGAGCGGCGGCAAGTACTGCGTGCAGAATCCCTTTGCCGCATGGGAGAAGGGGAACTGACGGTCAGGCGCATGAGCGCGGAAGACGCCGGGCAGGCACAGGATGAGACATGACGGTTTTATCCTGCGGGATGCTTCAACATTGCGTCTGTGTCGGTGTCTGTTATTGACATAATGTTCCATTAATCACATAGTACGAGCGTGTATCTTTCCCCAGACAGGGAAGGTATGTGTAAGTCATTTTCTACCTCGGAGAATAGTATGGATTACAGCAGAAGAGCCATGCTGGGCGCCATGGGCGGTCTGGTTGTCGGCGGTTCCCTGGCCGCCATGTCTGGCAATGTTATCGCGGCGCCTGCCGCCCCGGCCATGTCCGCCGGCAAGGACGGGCATTTCGGTCAGATGGGTGGGGAATTCGGCTGGACCCCGAAGAAGATCGACGACATCGCGGCCGCCAGCGCCGTGGCATACAAGGGGTACTGGTACAAGGGCTACGGCTGCGGCTACGGCGTGTTCTACAGCATCATCGGCACCATGGCCGAAAAATACGGTGCTCCGTACAACTGCTTCCCCTTTACCATGATGGAAGGCTTCAAGGGCGGCATGTCCGACTGGGGCACTATCTGCGGCGCTCTGGCCGGTGCGGCCATGGCCTTTGCGGTGTTCTATCCGCGTAGCGAAGCCACGCCCATGGTGAACGAACTGTTCCGCTGGTATGAAAAGACGGCCTTCCCCGTCTACAATCCCGGCGATGCGGCCCAGGGCGTGAAGGGTGACCTGCCCACCAGCGTGGCCCATTCCGTACTCTGCCATGTTTCCGTGTCCCGCTGGTCCTATGCCACCAAGCTTGCTGCCAACAGCACCGAACGCAGTGAACGCTGCGGCCGCATCACCGCCGACGTGAGCCGCAAGGCCATTGAAATCCTCAACGCCAAGATCGAGGCCGGCAAGGACTGGAAGGGCGCTCTCGGCAAGCAGGAATCCGTGACCGGCTGCACCACCTGCCACGGCAAGGGCAAGATGTCCGACATCCAGAAGGGCAATATGGACTGCACTCCCTGCCACAGCGGTTCCGAGGCCGTGGCCGACAAGTTCCACAATCATCCGTAAGCCTCACGGGCAGGGGACGTATATTTCAGAAATATTCGCTTCTTCCGGGAAAAAGCTCCGGCATAAGGTGTGCCCGTGAAGGGGCCGGAGCTGTAACACCGGTTCCGTGAAGGGACTCTGTCTCCGGGAAGAAAGCATATCATCCGCACAATACGTTCCTGCGTCGTGCATCATAAACAGGGGGAAGGCCGGGCCTTCCCCCTGTTTTTTCATGCCTGAAAAGGGGCGTTCCGCCCGCAGGAGGGCCTTTTCGGGCTGGAAAAGGGCTTTTCAGGCACAGGGAATCGAAAATTTTTTCTATAAAATAATAAATGTTATCAAATGATTGATGAAGGTGTACGAAAAAAGTTCCGCAGAA
>NZ_CALUWY010000003.1 GCF_944324615.1 uncultured Mailhella sp. | reverse complement strand
TTGGTAGAGCAACTGATTCGTAATCAGTAGGTCTGGAGTTCAAGTCTCCAAGCTGGCTCCAGTGAAATCAAGCCCTTGCGGTCATGCCGCAGGGGCTTCTTTCGTTTCCGGCTCAAAGCATGCGTTTTTTCCGCCTCTGCGCCCGCCTTCTCCGGAACGGGCGGCCATGCCCGCCGCATGTCAGAAAGGCCGGCCTTCCCCCTCACGCGGGAAGACCGGCCTTTTCTCTTATGCGGATCGTATGCCGTCTGTTATGCGTTCACCTTCATGGACTGCACGAGTTCTTCCATAAGATCGGGATATTCCCTGATGTCGCTGTCCATGATGAAGTTGCGGCGCTGCTGGAAGCGCTTTTTCAGCGTGGCGATGAAATCATCCTTGTTGGGAACGATGCGCGGATTGTACCGGTCATAATAGCCCGGCAGTATCTTCTCGATGGACTCGCGCGTGGGAATCTGCGCGTCCTCCACCAGTTCCCAGTCCTCCCACTCCAGCGTGCCTTCCAGAACGGCCGTCTGAAGCGTCAGAGAAACGTTCAGCGGCACGGTCTTCAGGTTATTGTCGGAGCCGTTCCACATCCCGCCGCCGCCACCGGACCAGATGTAGCACTCGCAGCCGGCGCGGAATATCTCAATATAGCCCAGGCAGTCCTTGGCCAGAGGATAGACGCGGAAGGGATTGGCAAAGGGAACAAAAATCAGCTTCTCCATGTCTTCGGCGCTGACATTTTCAGCGCTGCTGCGCTTGGTCATGAGGGTTGCGCCCATGGCCACGGCAAGGCCGGGAGAGGTAAGCCTGACAAGCGGCGGCAGGGTGGAATCCTTCATCAGCCAGCCTATGACATTGGGGAAGCCGATGCGGTCGGTGGTCTTGCCCAGAAGATCGCGGCTGAACAGGGCGCGGCCGTTGTTGTTGCGTATATCCCGGCCCACAGGAATGATTCTGCCGTCGTAATTCACCACCAGCATGTTCTGTGTGGTGATGCAGTATTTCCAGTCCTGATGATGTTCATCGCGGCTGTCCGTCTTGTCGTACAGCGCAGGTTCCCATACATAGCTGCGCCGGTTCCTGCAGTCTATCTGGAAGGCGTCGTCATGAGCGATGCGGCACTTCGCTTCCTTGGGAAGCGTTCCGCCGTTGTCCATCGTATTGATGTGCGACGACTTGCCGGAACCGGACAGTCCGTAAAACGCAATGATCTGCTTTCCGCGATGGCCGAAGCCCGGCACCTGCGAAAAATCCACTTCCTTGATGCCGGCATGGGCCGCCACCATTCCCATGCGCATGCCCGCCGTCCAGGCCATGGTAAGCGTGCCCTTCTTGCGCTCGCCGAAGTAACGCATGCCGAGGTTGAAAATGGTCATGTGCTCTTCATCAACCGCCACGCAGCCCTTGCTCCAGCGCTTGTCGTCGGACTTCCAGCCGGGGAAGGAAACAAAAAGAATATCCTGTACGGGCAGTTCCACGCTCTTTTCGTATTCCGGCACGGAAGAGAGCGGCGTGAAATTGGCATACCAGTGGAAGATATTGGAAATATCACTTTCCGGAGCAATCATGCGCGCCTTGATCATCAGATGGGCATCCAGCCCGATGACGGCTTCCGCGTAAACGAGTCTGTTCTCGCACTGCATCTGATACACGGCTTCGCGGAGCATTTCCTCAAGGGCAATCTTCTCTTCCGCGTCGGCCCTGTTGTAGAACACCCGCGCATCGGCGCTGCGCCCGACAGTCTTCCCGCAGTTGTCGTTGAACACTCTGGCGTCGGGGGGAAGCCCGAGGCGCCTTACCGTGCTTTCGTCCATGGGAAGATCCGTCACCGTCACCCAGGGAAGACGGCAGGACATTTCATACGCCTCCGCCGGAGAAACATAGCGGAGAGAATTTCCATGATTGCGATTATTGAACAGAGACTCGGCAATGGCCCGAAGACGGGACATTTCACTCAGTTTGCTGTAATACTTCCAAGACGGCTGACTCGCCATACCAGTTCCCGTGCCTTTTTCCTCCTCCAGAGCCGGAGAAGAACATAATATGGTTTATCCGATCATGATCATACAGGAAACAGTTTTTTTCATGTAACTGTCAAAAAGGCATATTATGCTATTTATTTTGTCAGCAATACAACATCCTTCATCATGAGAATGCAATATTCACAGGTATCATTTCACATGACTGCAGGCTCGAAACGCTGTTGAAAATATCTCTTCTGCCGCCTCCTCTCCGCTTCTGCGGAAGCATGTTTTTCCTTCCGGTGCTCTTGGCATCCATTCTCACATCCGCCGAAGAGCTTCATCAGGGAAACAGGCTCTGTATGTTGAACATGACTGTCTTGCTGCAGGTCCCCTTCTCTGCTCCCATGCCTTGCGGCATGCAGGTTTTCAGATTCGTTTTTCCGATAATGAGCGTTCCTGAAGAATTTGTCCATAAATCAGGCTCCGACAAAGCAAAAAAAATCCATAATTTTCCCAGAATAAGACATCTCACATGATACAACAGAAAAAATATAAAAAATTTTAGTATATTAGATTGTTTTCTTCACAGGCGGCAACGATCATGAAAATATGCCGCGGCAACAGGCCCATGTATGCCGCTTATACGCGCATTTTCATGAACCATGGCCATGGTACAGGAAAACTTTCGCACAATACCCGGAAATACATTATTTTTTCCTGATTTTCCTCAGGGCGGCCTCCAGGTTTCCGCATCATGTGCAGTGTCTTCCCGGGCAGGATGCAGGATCGCGCCTCCGCGCCTGCCGGAACCTGCGCTTTAAACAGGCGAAGCCGCATGACGCGGCTCCGCACAGAAATATGAAAGGGATACGGCTACAGATACTCCCGGAAAAACGCCTCCATGGCATCGAAGGGAATGATGTCCGTCCTGTCGTACAGGTCCGTATGGCTGGCGCCGGGAATGATCATGAGCTTCTTGTTCTCTCCCCTGAGCTTTTTGAAGGCGTCTTCGCTGAAGTAGCGGGAATGCGCCTTTTCCCCATGGATGAGCAGCACCGCGCTGCGGATTTCTCCCGCGTAGCTCAGCAGGGGCATATTCATGAAGGAAAGCGGTGAGGTGGCGTTCCAGGCGCCGTTGGAATTGACGGAACGGGGATGGAAACCGCGGCTGGTCTTGTAGTAGTTGAAATAATCCTTCACAAACTGCGGTTCATCGCCCTTCAGCGCCTCGGGAAGGCCGTTCTGCGAAGGTGCAATGATGCCGGATTTCGCATCCTTCGTGCGCTGCGCGTTGAGCTCGCGGCGCAGTTCATAACGCGCGTTCTCATCCATGGCATCAAAATACCCGTTGGCGTTGACGCGGCTCATATCATACATGGTGGAAGCCACCGTGGCCCTGATGCGCGTATCCATGGCGGCGGCGTTGAGTCCCATGCCGCCGAAGCCGCAGATGCCGATGATGCCGATGCGCTCCTCATCCACGTTTTCCTGCGTCGTGAGAAAGTCTACCGCCGCGCTGAAATCCTCGGTGTTGATGTCGGGCGAAGCCACATTGCGGGGCTCCCCTCCGCTCTCCCCCGTATAGGAGGCGTCGAAGGCCAGGGTCACGAAGCCGCGTTCGGCCATGGTCTGCGCGTACAGGCCGGAAGCCTGCTCCTTCACCGCGCCGAAAGGCCCGCTCACGGCTATGGCCGCCATGCGCCGCTGCTCCGTGTGCGCGGGAACATACATGTCCGCCGCAAGCGTTATGCCGTAGCGGTTCCTGAACGTCACCTTCCTGTGGATCACCTTGTCGCTTCTGGGAAACGTCTTGTCCCATGCTTTCGTCAGTTCCATGTCGTGATGTCCTCCTGCCAGTGTGTCGTTATGCGCAGCGCCGTATGCCGTTGCGGCCCCGGCCAGAAGCAGCACGCTGCAAAAAAGTCCCGCTACCGTATTCATGACTTCGCCCCTTTTTTTCGATGAACATGACATACATGCCTCTTCTTCGTTGTAGAGATACGGCTGCGATATGACAAATACTTATATTTCATGACAAACCATAGAAAAAAGGCATGGATCGGACCAGGCCTCCTTCCGCTTGAGCCCTACGCCGGGAAGCCCGGCAGCATGCTCATCGGCAAGGGAGAAAAACATGTCCCGCGGGAAGACTGCCCTGCCGCCCCACCAGCTGCGGACCATCCTCACGCCGCAGGGCATGCCCCTTCTCTTCCCCCACCGCCCCCGAAAAAAGCATGCCGAAAAAACGCAGTGCTAAAAAAAATTTTACCTTTTTCTCTTTCAGTAACTTCTTCCATACCCTCGGATCAAAGCAAAAGAAAAAATCGATTAGACAAAAAAATATGGCGATTATATATCCTGTACATAAAGTGTTGATCCACATCCATTCATTCGTGGGAGAAGATCATGAAGAATGTAAAAAAATGGATGATACTCATTATCCTTTCCTGCATTCCGCTCCTGTTTACGGAAACGGCGCTGTTCACTCATCAGATAAAACTGTTTTTTGCCATTACTACAGCCTCGATACTTCTTGTCTGTTTTGATCTGACAGACAGTCTTGTTGCCTCCATCGTTCTTTTTCTCGGCTATTCCATTTTCGATGTCGCGGACAAGTCCGTCATTTTCCTGTCCTGGGGCAACGACATGACCTGGATGCTCATCGGCTCCCTGGTACTGGCCTCCATTCTGGAACAGACGGGAGTGATGGTACGCTGCGCCTACTTCATCATCTGCAAGACCAACGGCAGCTATGCCAAAATGATATGGGGCGTGTATCTCGCCGCCCTGTTTGTGGCCTTTCTTACATCCGTAACGGGATTTCCGCTCTTTGCCACGCTGGTGTTCGGCATCTGCTCAGGACTCGGCTACAGGCCCGGCTCCAGAGAGGCCAACGGCATCGTGTTTGCCGCCATGACCGGAGGCATCGCCCCCTTTGCCTGGATCTACAATCCCATCAATGCCGGCGTGGGCGCGGCCGTCGTCAATCTTTTCGACTCCTCGCTGACCATATCCTGGCTTTCCTATCTGACCACAGGCCTGCCGTGGCTTCTGTTCGACCTTGTCTGGATGCTGCTCATCTCCCACGTTTTCTTCCGCTGCAGCATGAACGTCGATACCGCCTTCTTCAGAACGGAATATGAAAAGCTCGGCCCCGTGCGCCCCGATGAAAAAAAGGCCGTCTGTCTCGCCGTCCTCGTGGTCGGCTATCTCATCGCCTCCAGCTTCCTTGCCCTGCCCTCCGGCTATGCCTTCATGCTGCTGCCCTGGCTGGCTTTCCTGCCCGGGGTCGGACTCGGCTCCGACCGTGTTCTGCGGGGCATCAACTACAGCATCATTTTCTTCACCGTCTCCTGTCTCTCCATCGGCAGTGTGGGCGTGAGCACCGGCGTGGACAGGTTCATTGCCGACATGGTCACCCCCATGCTGCAGGGCCTTTCCGAATCCGGCTATGTGGCAGGCGTGTGGCTCATCGCGTCCCTATCCAACCTGCTGCTTACTCCCGTTGCCGTGACCACGGCCCTCGGCGTTCCCATCATGCAGATAGGCATAGACCTCGGCATTCCTCCGCTTGCCTCGCTGTTCACCATACTCATGAACGTCAGCAACGTGTTCATGCCGCATGAAAACACCGCCTACCTCATGTATTTCGCCTTCGGCCTGTTCACCATGAAAGACTTCATCAAATACAATACCATACGCATGATACTGCACCTTATTTTCATGCTGCTCGTCATTGTTCCCTGGTGGAAGCTGACGGGCGTCATGTAAAGCATATCCCCTACTTTTCAGGAGGTTCATCATGAAGAACGGTATCAAGATCATCGATATGCGCTGCCGTCCCCCCTACCGGGGCTTTCTCAATGAAGGATATCCCTTCGGGCTGTACGATGTCGCCTTTGCGGGCCTGTTCCGCAAAATGACGAACACCACGGCAACCCCCTCCCTTCTGTACAGGGACATGGGCCTTTTCATCCGGGAAATGGACTGCGCCGGCATCGATATCGGTGTGGCTCCCTACCGTGCGGCCTGGGGCGACCCGCGCAACAACCGCAGAAAGACCGACAATCAGGATCTCGTGGACCTCATGAACGAGTATCCCCACCGTTTTCTCGGCATTGCCTGCCTTTCTCCGGTATATAACACCATTGATGAAAACATCAGCGAAATCGACAAGTTCTGCGTCAACGGCCCTCTGCCGGGCATCATGCTGGAACCCTACATCGACCAGCCCAACTGGTTCATGAACGACAAAGAGCGCGTCTATCCCATTCTGGAAAAGTGCGCGCAGCACGATCTGCCCGTGCTCATGACCTTCGGCAGTCTGCCCGGCTTCCCCGCCGAACAGATTGATCCGCTTCTGCAGGCCTGCCGCGACTTCCCCGGGGTGAATTTCGTGTGCTGTCACGGCGCCTATCCCTATGTGGACCGCTTCTGCCACGCCGCCTTCATCATTCCCAACCTGTACCTGTCGCCCGACATGTACTTCATCAACACGCACTGCCGCCAGATGTACCTGGACGCCGCCAACTATACCCTGCGCGACAAGCTCATGTTCGGCACGGCCTGTCCGGGCATTCCTCTGGAATTTGCCGTCAACTACTATATGAACAGCGGCCTGCGCGAAGAAGTTCTGCCCGACATCATGTACCGCACCGCCGCGCGTCTGTTCCACCTTCCTCTTGACTGATGGAGAATCACCATGATCATCGATATGCGTCTTCGTCCTCCGTACAAAAGCATCTGCAACATGGGTCTTTACACGGCGCAGGAACACATTGTTCCCGTCATGCATAAAAACGGCGGCCGCCTCGCCCCATCCGCCCATGAAAAATCCATGCCCCTGCTTCTTGAGGAAATGGATCAGGCCGGCATCACCATGGGCGTCGTGCCCATCCGCACCGCCGACGGCGTCAGCAACGACGATCTCGTGCAGCTTATTGCCGACTACCCGGGCCGCTTTGTCGGCATGGCCGGGGTCGACCCCACCGACGGCATACTCAAAGCCTTCGATACCATCGACACCTATGTTCACAACGGCCCCTGCAAAGGCATAGTCATGGAACTGCCCTTCTGCAAAAAGGGACCTCTGCACTGCAACGACCGCTATCTGTGGGCCATTTATGAAAAATGCGAAGCGGAGCAGGTGCCCGTCATGCTGCAGTGGGGCGGCATGTTCGCCCCGGATCTGAAGCTGTACGACCCCACGGAACTGGACAAGGTGGCCGTCAGCTTCCCCCGCATGACCATCATTGCGGCCCATGCAGGCTGGCCTTTTGTGACGGAAATCATTCAGGTGGCCTTCTGCCGCAACAATGTCTACCTCGCGCCCGACACCTACATGACGCCGAACACTCCGGGCTTCCAGGACTATGTCCGCGCCGCAAAGAACATGCTGAGCGAACGGATCTGCTTCTCCACGGCCTATCCTCTGGCCACCATCGCCGACACGAAGAAATCCTTCCTGGAACTCGGGCTGAGCGGGGATATTCTGGAAAACATCTTCTGCAACAACGCCGTCCGGGCGCTGCATCTCGAAGATCAGATCCGCTGATCGCCGCTGCATCCTTGTGAAACATCGCTGTTCTCAGACAACGGGAGAAGATATGAACAGAGTCTGCACTATTCTCGGTATAGAAAAACCCATCATTCAGGGCCCCATGGCCTGGACCTCGACGGCTCCGCTGGTCGCCGCCGTATCCAACGCAGGCGGGCTCGGCGTGCTCGGCGTGGGGTTCGCCCCCATAGGCTTTGTGCTGGAACAGGTAAAGGCCACGCGGGCGCTTACGCAGAAGCCCTTTGCCATCAATGTCATCATGGATCCGGCATCCGGCATTCTCGACAAGATCGTGACCGTGGTGAAGGAAGAAAAGGTGCCCGTGGTCTACGCCGATACGCTCATCGGCCTCGACTACGCGCTCTCGAAGAAATACTTCGACATCTGGCACGAGCTGGGCGCACGGGTCATCGTCAAGGCCAGCGACATTCGTGACGCCGTCACCGCCGAAAAGGCGGGCGCCGACATCGTCATCGTCAAAGGCTGGGAAGGCGGCGGCCATGTGACCGTGGAATCGACCATGGTGCTCGTTCCGCAGGCGGCGGACGTACTGGAAAAAACGCCTCTGGTGGCCGCAGGCGGCATTGCCGACGGCCGGGGCATGGCTGCGGTCATGGCCATGGGCGCCGAAGGCATTGAAATGGGCACCGTGTTTCTCGCCGCGGCGGAAACGCCGGTTCATCCCAACGTCAAAACGGCCGTGCTGGCCTGCGGCGACATGCAGACCGTGATCACGGGAACCGCCACCGGAGAACCCTGCCGGCAGATCGCCAACGCCCTTTCCGAAGAAATACTCCGCATCGAAGCCGAATATGTCCGGAAGGAAGCTGCCGAACGGCTCCGCCCCGTGGCCGAAAGCTCTCTGAAAAAGGCCATGGCCGAAGGCGACACCGAACACGGCGCCGTCATGGCGGGCCAGATCGCCCCGCTTGTGAACAGCATCCGCCCCGTGGCGGACATCATGAACACGGTCATTGCCGAATGCCGCGCCGTCATGGCAGGCATGAGCCGTCTGCAGCTCGACTGACCTTTGATCCCTCCCGGTATGCGGGCGCAGGCAGGCTCCGGCCTGCCTGCACGCAACGCATAAAACCGGTTCCGCACGCTTTTCTGGGAGAAAAACCATGACACCCCTCTTCCTTCCCTCCACGCCCGTCAGAGAGTCCTCGTATCCCGGCCTGAACCAGTGCTCCTTTATCCTGCCTGCAGGATTCCGGCAGGAAGAAGGCCGCATGGCGACGACCTGCCCCATTCTGGTCGAGCAGGACATCCCCGTCCGCCTGCGTGACGGCGTCACCATCCGGGTCGACATCTTCCGTCCCGCAGGCACAGAGCGGGTTCCGGTGATCATGGGCTGGAGTTCCTACGGCAAACGTGCGAGCTGGCTCACGCTGGATCTGTTCGGCCACCCCACACGCATGGACGTGAAAAAGGAATGGGAGGACGGGCTGAACAAATTTGAAGGGCCGAATCCGGCATACTGGGTGGCGCACGGCTATGCCGTGGCCGCCCCCGATCCGCGCGGCGTGTTCATGTCCGAAGGCGACATTCAGGCCTGGGGACCGCAGGAAGCCCGGGACGAATATGACGTCATCGAATGGCTGCCGCCCGGCCCTGGTGCAACGGGAAAATAGGCCTGAGCGGGACCTCCATGCTGGCCATGACGCAGTATTTCGTGGCGGCGCTGCGCCCGCCGCACCTGGCGGCCATCGCCCCCTGTGAAGGAGCCTCCGATCTTTACAAGGACAACCTTGCCCGGGGAGGCATTCCCGCAAACCTGTTCGCCTCTCAGATTTTCTCCCACGTCTACGGCAACGGCAGAACGGAAGATCTTGCGGGCATGATCGCCCGTGAGCCTCTGTACAACGAATACTGGGCCTCCAAGGCCGCGGAACTGGAACGCATCATCACCCCGGCCTATATCGTGGCCTCGTGGACCAACCTTGTTCACACGGGAGGCACCTTCCGCGCCTGGGAGCGTATCTCCTCAGCAGAAAAATGGCTGCGCGTACACAACACGCACGAATGGCATGAATACTATCGCCCCGATCATGTGGAGGAACTGCGCCGTTTCTTCGACTATTATCTGAAGGGCAGGGAAAACGGCTGGCCCGATACGCCCCGCGTGCGCCTCGCCGTGCTGAATCCGGGACATGAGGACATACTCGACCGCAAGGAATCCGAATTTCCCCTGAATCGCGAAAAGTACCGCCTCTTCCACCTGGGAGAGCAGGAAAAACTCTCCGAATCCCCCCTCGAACACGGCGTCACGCTGCGTTATGTTCCGGAAAAGGAAAGCGCCGTGTTCCGCATGGTCTGCAGGCAGGACATGGAAGTCACCGGCTACATCATGCTCAGGCTCTGGGTGGAGGCGGAAGGCGCCGACGACATGGACCTTTTCGCCTTTGTGCGCAAGCGCGACGGTGAAGGCCGCCTGCTGCTCAGCCGGGTGGTCACAGGGCGCACCTTTGCCGGAGCCAACGGGCGCCTGCGCGTTTCCCTGCGGGAGAGCGGAGAAATGGCGCCGTACCGGCCCGAACCCTTCTTCCGCACGGAAAAAAAGCTCAGCCCCGGAGAAATCGTTCCCGTGGACATCGGCTTCTGGCCCACGGCCATGCGCTGGAACCGGGGAGAAATTCTGGAACTTGTCGTCTGCGGGCACGACCTGCTCATACGGCCCGAGTTTCCCGATATGCCCGCGGAAAAAACCATCAACCGGGGCACCCATGTGCTGCATCTGGGCGGGGACTTCGACTCCTTCCTCGCTCTGCCCTGTATAGAAATACCGTAAGCGCCGCACGGCGGGCGGTCAGATGCCGGGGAAAAGCTGATTCCGATACCGGAGGAAAAAGTAGCGGACGGTATTTCTCACGCATTCCTGCGCGCTCTGCCCCCCGCCGGAAGGCGAACACATGACGAACCTGACAGGCATGGTGAAATCGGCAACCGGCATCGCCTTCACCCTCTGGTCGTAGTGGGAATTCAACATGAGCAGCGAGGAATACACCCCGGCCATGTCGACATTTTCCTTGATGACCTCCAGCATGGATTCATTGGAGGAAAAGGAATACACCCCCGGCCGGAAGTAGGCCTGTATGCCGGCATAGGGATATTCGCTGAGCTTGTCCGCATCTTCTATCTGCGCAAGAGAAAGCGTTCCCAGATCCGCAAGACTCAGCGCCTTCTTTTTTGCAAGGACATTGCCGGCATTGATGTACACCCGGCTCTGGTCGTCCATGAGCTCCTCATACAAAAAGCCCTGCTCCCCGGCACGGGCCTTCACCTCTTCGAGCCGGTCGTGCGGACGACAGAGCAGGTACAGGCCTTCGTCGCTTTCCGCATTCCGGAAGGTATTGGTGCTCTCCACGATTTTCAGACGAGTGGACGGATAATTCTTGAAGACGTATCGGGAAACATCCACCAGAATGGACCGGCACAGGGAGGGTATGGCAAAGATGCTGACGTTTCCCGCAACGTTTCTGAGATTCCGCTCCGCCAGGGCGCTCATGCGCTGATACTGTTCAAGCATGTCATGGGCATAAAAAAAGAATTCCACGCCCTCCGGGGTCAGTTCTATGCCCTTTTTCTGCTTGGAAAACAGCGTCACCCCCATTTCACTCTCCAGCGTGGCCAGAGAAGCGCTCAGTGCAGGCTGTGTAATGAACACCCGAGCGGCGGCCTCATTGAGGGAAGCGCTTTTCGCAGCCCCGATAAAATATTCCAACTGCTTGATGTTCATGGCGAAAGATATCCATCCTGTTGCAAGGGGTCGTCATGAATATACTTCCGCGTCCTCCAAATGGCAATGCTCGGGCCTTTCCTGCACTTTCTGCCGGCACAGAAGCGCGGCCCGGAGCGCCTCCATGCCCGTACCCTGCGTGACGCTCACGCAGAAGATGTCCTTGACTCCGGCATTCTTCAGAAAACGGCGGGCACGCTCAAGGTCTGCCTCCGGCAGGTCGATTTTGGTGATCACGCCGACGACGCGGCGGTTGAACATGGAGGCGAATCCCGGGGGAATCTGGCAGAAGGTACGCGTGGCATCCTGCACGAAGACAAGCACGTCGCAATCCGCGGAAGCGGTGATGAGCGCAGGATAGAAGCGGCGGTTTTCCAGAAACTCACTGGGCGTATTGACGAAATTGCGGAAAAAATCCACGGCAAGCACCTTGCGCGGCGCATATTCCGCCCCGGAAAGAACGCGTATGAGCGAGCTTTTGCCCGAACGCCATTCCCCTATGAGCATGGTCTTCAGCATGGATTCCCCTTTTTGTTCCCCTGAGTATTCCGTGCCCTTCCCTGCGGTGCCGGAAACGTGCGCCGCCCCTCCGGAGGGCACCGCAGGCTTCCCGGGGCGTCTCCCTGCAAAAACAAGGGCGTTTTCCTGACGGCGCCGTGCAGAGGGCACTTCCGCGCTCCGAGGCATTTGTCCAGGGGCACAGAAAAAACGTGCTGCACAGCTCCACGGCCGCCTCACGGAACAAGGCGCGGAAGCGTATTTCCCCGGCCCGCTCCGCACCATGCCCCACATGCGCAAAAGCCCGGCGAACATGCACCGGGCCGGATCATGCACTGGGAGCGACAATATCAGGTGCGCGTCATGTCCACGGAGGCGTAATGCAGCACGCCGTCGAAATAGGCAATGACGCTTTTAAGCGCCGATTCCACACTGGCCACATCGCCCACAAGGAGCAGCGAACCGCCGAAACGGTCCAGAAAGCCGATGTCCACGGAACCGGACTTGGTGGCGATATCCGCCGCAATGATGACGCCTTCGGCAGGAGTAATGGTGAGTATGCCGAGAGCGTCGCTTACCGTGTCGTCCAGCCCGAGCTTGAGGTAGATGCCCCTGTTGGGGCTGGCGATGACATGGGCGAGCGTGATCTGCTTACCCGGAACGTATTCCTGGATGACTCGCTGCTTCGGTTCGTCGCTTATCCTGCCCATGATGCCCCTGTCTCCGAAAAGGCGCGGGGGAGGGAGAATGCCTCCCCCGCATGAACGGTGTTACCCGAGAAGATGCTTTTTAAGATCCTCGCTGGGCGAAGGAATGACGATGTGGCTGAGCACGGGGCCGGAGCCTTCGCCTTCCACAACGGACACGCCCGCATCCACGGAAGCCTGCACGGAGCTGACTTCCCCGGTCATGACGATATAGGCCTTGCCGCCCAACCCCGAGGCAAAGCGCAGTTCGATGAGATGCACCTGTCCGGCCTTGGCCGCCGCATCGGCGGCAAGCACGCAGGCGGCCGTGGTGCAGGTTTCGATGCAGCCCAGAGCGTCGATGCGGGGGCACACGGCAGTGCCGTTCATGGCGGGAATCACGGCCTCATGCACGCTGGGAATGACAAACCAGTCCACCACCATGTCGGCGCCGATTTCGCGGCCGTGGGCCACGGAACTCTTCACCGCTCCGGTGTCGCCGGTGACAATGACAAGATAGCGGCCCGGGCAGGTGGGGCGGGAGAGGACAAGCTGTACCTCGGCGGCCTTGACCATTTCGTCCGCGACATGCAGGCCCGCGCTGATGCTGTTCAGTTCCACGCAACCGATAGTGCGTAATTTCATCACAAGTTCCTCACGCCTTGATAGTTATCATTCCGTCCGCAACGGACTCCACCACGCCGTCGATGCTGGCATGAACCCTCGCGCCCATGGCTTTTTCGGGAATCTCGCCGATGAGGTCGCCGCATTTCACGCGCATGCCCTCGGAAACGACGCACACGGCGGGCGCGCCGATGTGCTGGCGAAGCGGAATGCTCACCCGGGAAGGCACGATTTCCCCGGCATAACCGGGATGCGTATCATATTCCACAAGATCCAGGCGCTGCAGGAGCCGCGCGGTGGGCACGCGGCGTTCCTCACGGAAGGTATTGGGTTCCGGAGCCTTGCCGGAAGAAACCCACTTCACGCCGGCCTTCATGAGTTCCCTCTTGATCTGCGCGTTGACCTCGCGCGGGGAAACCATCATGGGGCAGGCAAACTTTTCGCACAGGCCGCATTCGGAACACAGAAGCGCCTCTTTGGCCGTTTCACTCGCAAGGTCCTGCCCGGCGAACACGCGCATGAGCTTGTTCGGATGCAGGGAATGGCCGAGCAGGTGCCGCGGGCACAGATCGGTGCAGCGGGAGCACTGGCAGCATATGGTATTGGTGATCTGCCGCACTCTGGCCGGATCCATGACCTTGCGGACCACCACGTTATGATCGGGCGGAAGCACCAGAAGGCCGCTCGTGGTCTTGGTGACCACGGCACGGGACACGTCGGGGAGCACCTTGCCCATCATGGGGCCGCCGTCCACCACGCGGTGTTCCGGAATGGTGGCTCCCCCGGCAAAGGCGATGACATCGGCCACGGGGGTACCCACGGGGGCCTTCACCACCATGGGACGGCGCACCTCGCCCGCCACGGTGAGATAGCGTTCCGTCACAGGGATGCCGTCCAGAGCGCGGGCCACGTTGTACAAGGTTTCCACATTGCTCACCACGGCCCCCACCTGCAGGGGAAGACCGCGTTCGGGCACGATGCGCCCGAGAGCCTCATACACCAGCACCTGTTCGTCGCCCGCAGGGTAGAAATCCCCGAGTTCAAAGGCTTCCAGCGTGCCGCTTCCTTCGCGCGCCACGGCCTCGCGCACCGAAGCCATGGCCTTTGCATGCTTGCCCTTCAGGCAGACCATGCCCTTTTTCGCGCCGGTGCATTCCATGACGGCCTTCAGCCCGCGAAGCATGGTGTCCACCTCATGTTCCATGAGGTGCGGATCACTCATGAGCAAAGGCTCGCAGGAGGCGCCGTTCACAAGAACCGTATCCACCGTGGCGTCGGCCTTGACGTGGGTGGGCAGACCCGCGCCGCCCGCGCCGACGACGCCGGCTTCCCGTATTCTGTCAACAATCTGATTTCCCATTCTTCTGTCCTCTGGCATGACATGACGCCGGTCGCGCCGCCCGGACTCCGCCCGGAGCGCAATACATGAAAAGCGCCGTTTTCCCCGCGCGCCTCTCCGGCAACGGACCGCGCGGGCACCATGTTATCTCTCCCCGCTTCGCAGGGCATGTTCACCTTACCAAGCGTGCTCCAGAATCTGCCTGATATCCGACACGGAAGGACGCCGGGGGTTGCTCTTCGTGCACATATCCTCCAGCGCATGGGCCGCCATGGTGTCGAGGGAGGCGGCAAAGGCCGACTCATCCACCTTGAGGTCGCGTATGCGCGCGGGGATGCCCATGGCCTCGTTCAGACCGCGCACGGCCGTGATGAGACCGTTTGTGCCCTCTTCCACGTTGCTGTGGGGAAGGCCGATGATGCGCGCAAGCTCCCTGTAACGCACGCCCGCGTCGAAGCTGTTGAAACGTATGGCATAGGGCAGAAGCACGGCGTTGGCCAGGCCGTGGGGAATGTGGAACTGCCCGCCCAGCGCATGGGCCATGCTGTGCGTAATGCCGAGCCCGCTGTTGTTGAAGGCCATGCCCGCCATGCAGGAGCCGAGCAGCATCATTTCCCTCGCCTCCATGTCTTCCATCTGCTGATAGGCCTTGAGCAGGTAGGAGAATACATAACGGATGGCCTGCACGGCAAGAATATCGGTAAAGGCGTTGTAGTCGCGCGAGGTGTAGGCCTCCACGGCATGGGTGAGCACATCCATGCCCGTGGCCGCCGTGACCGAAGGCGGCACGGTACGCGTGAAGCGCGCGTCGAGAATGGCCACGTCGGGAATGAGCAGCTCATCGTTCAGGGGGATCTTCACGCCGTGCTGCTTGTCCGTGACCACGGAAATGGCCGTGACTTCGGAACCTGTGCCGCTCGTGGTGGGAATGGCGGCCAGAAGCGGACGGGGCAGGGAAGGCGCGGCCTTGCGTGCGAAAAAGGCGATGGCCTTTGCCGTGTCGATGGCGGAACCGCCGCCGAGGGCCACAATGAGGTCGGCCCGGCTGGCCACGAAGTCCACCGTGCCCTGCTTCACCGTTTCCAGGGAAGGATCGGGCTCCACGCTGGAAAAAATGCGGTGCGGAATGTCCCGCCGCTCCAGATGACTCGTGATCTGGTCGGCAAAACCGCTCTTGACCATGAACGGGTCCGTCACCACGAAGGCGCGGGTACAGGGCAGTTCCTCCAGGGTGTCAAGGGCGTATTTGCCGTAGCATATCTTTGTTTTTCCGTGGAACTGGGTCACGCTGATTCTCCGCGAAATATGCCGGGATACGGCTTCTGTCCGTCCGCAGGCCGCATGTGCGGCCCGGGCGGGATGCAGTACCCCGCAGTCTGTGGTTTCCGGCAGGCAGAGCCGCGCTGCCGGGCCTCATCATGCCCGGAACGTTCCCCGGTGCATGCTTCAGGGCTTTTCCCCGGGGAGGGACGCGCCCTCCCCGGAGAGATGAACACTATTCGGCCTCTTCGGCGCGATGGGGCAGGATCAGTTCCACTTCGCTGTGGGGGCGGGGAATGACATGCACGCTGCGCAGTTCGCCCACGCGTTCCGCGGCAGCCGCGCCCGCGTCGGTGGCGGCCTTCACCGCGCCCACGTCGCCGCGCACCATGACGGTGACAAGCCCGCCGCCTACCTGTTCGCGGCCGATGAGCGTCACGTTCGCGGCCTTGACCATGGCGTCAGCGGCTTCAATGGCTCCGACGAGGCCCCTCGTTTCAATCATGCCGAGTGCGTCAAGTTTCATGGATGGTCTCCTTATGTTTTAGCTGTGGCGTGCCTGCGGGGCACGGCTGAAGTTCCTTCGTGCAGCGTGCCGCACGCTCAGATGTTGTCCTTGATGGTTTTGAGAGCTTCCACCGTCATGGCGCGGATTTCCCTGGGATCGGTCACGCCGTACTGCGTTTTCAGCATGTGCGCCACCGCCATGGAAAGGCTCTCCAGACTGCCCGCGGAAGCCAGCCCCGTGCCTTCCTCGGGTCCCACGAAAAAGGTCTTGCCCGCGCCGCAGCCTCCGCGGCAGGGAGCCTGAACATGTTCCGCCGGGGCCGGTTCCTCACCGTACACGATGCTCACCTTGCGCCGGGCAAGCTCGTCCCTGGCCCCCGGCGTCAGAATACGGTTTTTGCTCACATAGAGCTTTCCGTCACTTTTGCAGATGAAAGCGTCGAGATTCTCCACACTGATCAGTTCTTTTTTCATGCTTACCTCACTGCGCCCGTCAATGCCCTTGCCAGCGCTTCGGCGGGATTGGGAATGACCACGGCTTCCACAAGTCTGGAACCAAGGGCCTGCCGGGCGGCCTCCACGGCCTCGCTCACGGCGGCCACATCGCCCCCGAGAACGAAGAACGCCTTGCCCGCTATGCCCTGCCCGGACACGAATTTCAGCAGCCGGACGGCGGAGCGTTTCACCGCTCTGTCGGCGGCATGAAGGGCCGGGGAAACAAAACGGCTTTCCACCACACCCAGCGCTTCCCCGGGAAGAGCCGCCTCGCTTTTCTTCAGCGCGGCCGTCACCAGGGGAGAAATATGGGAAATCACAAAGGAGCCGACAAGCTTCCGGCCCGAGGCTTCCGCAAGGGCCACGGAAGTGCCCACGGCCTCACGCTCGCCTGCGACATAGATGAGGAAGCGCCCGGAACAGAGCGTACCCGCGCGGACAAGTTCCACGTCGGCCGCCTTGACCATGGCGTCGGCCAGCTCCACGCCGGAAGCTATGCCGGAAACTTCCACCACCCCGAGACTGTCCATAACACCCTCACAGGCCCTTTGTGATCTCTACTTCATCCAGAATGCCCACAATGGCGGCATCCATGGGAATATCGGACGAGGCAAGCGCCATGCGCGCGGAAGAACCGGTCACCACAAGGACCTGCTCCCCTATGCCCGCACCCACGCAGTCGGCGGCCACGAGGCTTTCATGCCTGCCGCCGTCCGCCGGGTCGATGCGCTGCACCACCATGAGCTTGAAGCCGTTGAGCGCCTCTTCCTTCTTGGTGGCCCACACGTTGCCGATGACAATGCCGATAATCATGCCTCTCCTTCCTTCACGATGCGCATGTTCAGCTCTTCCGCCTTTTCCGCCGCAAGGGGCGTGATGCTGGCCCCGGCAGGGATCACCATCGTGCGGCGGCCCTCGGCCCCGGCATGTTCCACCATGGCCGCTGTAATCAGCTTCTCCCGCACCATGACCTTTTCAGGCAGCCTGGGACGGAAGGCCCTGAGCCCGTATCCGGCCAGAGTCCTTTCATGGGCGGCGTAAAGTTCATACAGAGGACCGGGGGCGGTGTCGACATACGCACGGTAGGAAAATTCCAGAACCTCCACCTCCACGCCGCGCAGCAGCAGGCCGAGCACCTCCTCCATGCAGGCGGAAGCGGCGCGTCCCACCGCAAGAGCGGCCATGTCGGAGCAGGACAGCACGGGCAGGATATGCCGCACGGGCCTGCGGCCGTGATCCTCTTCCCCGAGGAAAAGAAGATCTGCCCCGTTTTCGTAATACGGAGCGACGAGAGTGCGCACCCGTTCCGCAAGAGCTTCGTCACGGGGGGCAAGCACCCTCACGCAGGCCTTCGCCCGGGCCGCTTCCGTCCGTTCCAGAACTTCCTGAACGATGGTGCGTACAAGTTCCGCCATGTCCATCATGCGTTTCCCCGTTATGCTTCAGCGCCCGCCGCACAGTTGAGCGCTATGCCCAGAGGCGTGACCAGGAACGGATTGGCGGGTTTGCACACGCTCTTGCCCGTTTCCTTGGCGATGACCTTTTCCATGTCCTTCAGGCAGCAGGTGCCGCCCACAAGGTACACCACGTCCACATCGCGCCCGGCAATGTGCCGGTTGATGATGCTGGCCATCTTTTCCAGCACCGGCTTCACCACGGGAAGGATTTCCTTCTGCCGCGAAGCATCCTTCTTGATCTCTTCCGCCTCTTCAAAGCTCACGCCGTAGTTGCCCGCCAGCACGAGAGAAAGATGCGTGCCGCCCGTGGGTTCGTCGGCCACATAGACCACCTTGCCGTCCTCAAGTACGGAAAGGCCGGTGGTGCCGCCGCCTATGTCCACGATGACGCCGTTGTCCACGCCGAGAACGGCATTGGCGGCCGTGGGTTCATCCAGAATGGACGTGACGGTGAGCCCCGAAGCCTCCACCACATGGCGGTGCGTGGCGCATTCCCTCTCGCCGGTGCCCGGAGGTACGGCGATGGCCGCATATTCCAGCTCGCGGCCGAGTTCTTCCTCCAGCTTCCGCACGAGGCGGCGCACAATGGCCGTTGCGCCGGTGTAATCCACCACGAGGCCGTCGCGCACCACCTGAGCGAACTCCAGGGCGCAGCCCACGGGGCGGCCCCCGGCGTCGACCACGACCACCACGATGTAGGCCGTGCCGAGGTCCACCCCCACGAAGAGGCGCTCACCCCGTTCCGTTTCCGCGGGGTGATCGATACATCTCTCCAGGTCGCCTATGAGGCTGTTGACCGCCTCAATGTCCATGACGGCACCCGGACTTGCCGACGATCACGCCGTTCACGCCCTTCTTCCAGCCGGAACCGTTGCCTTCGTCGGCATCAATGTGCATGGCGAGGCTGAACTTGTCGCTCACGCGGACAAGCACGTCCTCAAACACCACGGGGCGTTCCGTGCTGAGGCGCACGCTCACCATGTCGTTGTCGGCAACACCGAAACGGGCCGCGTCCGCCGGGGTCATGTGAATGTGGCGGGAAGCCACGATGACGCCTTCCTCAAGGCCCACAATGCCGTGATCCGAGGCGAGAATGATGCCGGGGGTACCGGCCACGTCGCCGGACTGGCGCACCGGCGCATCCACACCCAGGGCGCGCGCGTCGGTCTTGGAGAGTTCCACCTGCGACTTGCCCCGGGAGGGGCCGAGTATGGCGACGTTGTCCATGACGCCCTTGGGCCCGATGAGGCGCACGCGTTCCTTGCACAGGAACTGACCCGGCTGGGAAAGATCCCTGGCATGGGTCAGCGGCGCGCCGAACAGGGCTATGGCGTCCTTTTCACTCAAATGAACGTGACGGGCGGAAAGTTCCACGGGAATGGGCCCGTTTTCCGGCGCGGAGCATGCGTGGCCGGCCTGAGAGGCCACCTCGCTGAGCACGCAGGAAAGGATCTGCGCCAGCACGTCTTTCATGGCTTGTTCGTTCATGTTGTCTCCGCTGCAATATCGAAGCACCCGCAGGAGCAGCCTTCACCGGCGAATGCGACGGGCCGGAAGCGCAGGCTCCGGCCCGTTTCACGCGCTTACGCTTCCTTATGGGGCAGGATGAGCTCCACTTCGGAGTGAGGACGGGGGATGACATGCACGCTGACAAGCTCGCCGACCTTCTGGGCGGCGGCGGAACCGGCGTCCGTGGCGGCCTTCACCGCGCCCACGTCGCCGCGGACCATGACGGTGACGAGCCCGCCGCCGACCTGCACACGGCCGATGAGGGTGACGTTGGCGGCCTTGACCATGGCATCGGCCGCTTCAACGGCGCCGACGAGACCTCTGGTTTCGATCATGCCCAAAGCATTGGTGGAAGTCATATCCATCTCCTTGAAAGGGTTTTCTCTGGTTGATTATGAAATACGCCGTCCGGCTTTTTCCGCCGACAGGCTCAGCTTACATGACTTTCTTGAGTTCCGCGACTATCAGCGAGGTGATGGCGTTGATGTCGATGCCGGCGGTGGAGGAGCAGGAAGTTCCGTGAGCCGGAGCTTCGCTGTGGCAGCACTCATGATGCGCTTCGCAGGGAGTGTTGCCGAGATCGTACGCCACGCGGCGGATGTTCAGCAGGTTCATGGGAGTCACGTTGTCGGAGGTGGCACTGCCGCCCACCGCGCCGCAGCCCAGCGTGAAGGAGGGGAAGAGCCCGGTGGTGATGCCCACGCCGCCGTGGGTGGAGGGGGTGTTCACCAGAATACGGGAAACCGGCTTCTTCAGGCCGAATTCACGGATGATCTCCTCGTTGTGGGAATGGATGGCGAGAGAATGGCCGATGCCGCAGTTATGCAGCAGCGCATGGCACAGCTCGCAGGCCTGATGCCAGTCGTTGACCACATAGAAGCCCAGAAGAGCGGTGAGCTTTTCCTTGGAGAAGGGGAACTTGGGGCCCACACCCGCTTCGTCGGAAATGAGCAGACGCGTTCCGGCGGGAACTTCGATGCCCGCGATTCTGGCGATGGTCTGGGCGTCGCGGCCCACGATGGCCGGATTCATGGAGCCGTTGCCGCGTTCCATGACGGCCTTCACCTTGGCGAGGTTCTCCCCTTCGAGGAAGAAACCGCCCGGGGCAATGAGTTCACGCTTCACTTCGGCGGCAATGACGGCCTCGGTGACGATGGACTGTTCCGAGGCGCAGATGGTGCCGTTGTCGAAGGTCTTGCTGGTCATGATCTTGGTCACGGCGTCCTTGATGTCGGCGCTGCGCTCGATGAAGGCGGGCACGTTGCCGGCGCCCACGCCGAGGGCGGGCGTACCGGAGCTGTAGGCGGCCTTGACCATGCCGGGGCCGCCGGTGGCCAGAATGAGGTCGGCAATCTTCATGAGTTCGGCACTGCCTTCCATGGTGGGCACGCTGATGCAGCTCACAAGGTCGGTGCTCACGCCGCAGTTATGCAGCGCTTCCTTGATGATCTGCACGGTGCGGCCGATGCACTTCTTGGCGGCGGGGTGCGGCGTGAACACGATGGCGTTGCCGGCCTTCAGCGAAATGAGAGACTTGTAGATGACCGTGGAGGTGGGGTTGGTGGAAGGGATGATACCCGCAATCACACCCACGGGAACGGCGATTTCCACGATCTTGTTGACCTTGTCCTCGCGGAGTATGCCCACCGTCTTCATATCCTTGATGCAGGCGTAGACCTTCTCGCTGGCAAGCAGGTTCTTGATCTTCTTGTCATGGGGCTTGCCGTAGCCGGTTTCTTCGTTGGCCATGACAGCCAGCGCCTCGGCCTGGGCGGCCGTGGCTTCGGAAACCGCCTTGACCACGGCATCGATGCGTTCCTGCCCCAGCTGCGAAAACTCGGCCTGGGCGACGCGGGCGGCGCGCACCAGAGAGCGGGCTTCCTGGATGGACAACAAATCCTTGTCTACCATTGAACTACTCCTCTATTTTCCTGAAGCCTTCAATATGGCGGCAATCAGGGATTTTTTGTCGGCCGACGCGACGTCCTCCTCGGACATGGACAGGCCTTCCATGTTCCAGGCCATCTGGCGCAGCCGGTTCAGGCTCATTCTCTTCAACCGGGCCTCGGCGGGGGCACTGTCTCCGGCCTCTTCATGAACGCTGCCGGAAACCTGTTTCGACGCTTCGCTCACAAAGGCCGCACTGCGCGCTCCGCCCTCTCCCGCCGGAGGCAGGGGAGGCTCGGGTTCCTTTTCCGGCTCCGCATCCGGATCGAGGCGCAGTATGCCGGAAAGTTCCTCATCCGGCCGGGGGATGACGTGGGTGGACACAAGTTCCGCACCGGCAATGCGCAGGATGCAGGCCTTCGCCGCATCCACGGATGCCTGTACGGCGGAAACCTCGCCCGCCACGGTAATGGTCACCAGTCCGCCGGTGGCCAGGTTCTTTTCCAGAAGGCGCACGTCGGCGGCCTTGAGCATGGCGTCTGCGCCCTCTATCGCCGCGAGCAGTCCTCTGGTTTCCACAAGTCCGAGTGCCAGCATGGAAAAGCCTCCTCAGGCTCAGTGCCTGATCACCGTTACCGGAAAGTCGTAACGCCTGATAATGTCTTCCACCCTCGCCAGTCCGGCTTCATCCAGCGCGGGGTCGCCCGGCATGGGGTATTCCCTGCCGAGCTGCGCGTATTTGTTCACGCCCATCTTGTGGTAGGGCAGAAGGTCTATGCCCTTGCAGTTGCGATGATCCTTGTAGGGAGCGAGGAAGCGCACCATGGCCTCTATGTCGCTCTCGGAATCGTTCACGCCGCGCAGCAGAGGCACGCGCACCTTGACGTTGCAGCGGTTTTCCAGAAGCCAGCGCAGGTTTTCGAGGATAAGCTCGTTACGGACGCCGGTAAGCTGGTAATGGCGGTCGGAGTTCATGTGCTTCACGTCGAAAAGGAAAAGATCCGTCACCTCGGCGGCACGGCGCACCACCTCGGCCCTTGCGTAACCGCAGGTTTCGATGGCGGTGTTGATGCCCCGCTCCTTGCAGGTGGTGAGCAGATTGACGGCGGCCTCGGGCTGCATGAGCACCTCGCCCCCGCCCAGCGTCACACCGCCGCCGGAGCTCTGGTAGAAGGGCCTGTCCTCTTCGATGACTTCCATGATTTCCGAAATGGTGCGGTACTCACCGGAGATGCTGAGCGCAGTCTGCGTGCAGGCCTTCTCGCAGGCGCGGCAGCCCACGCACTCCACCTCGCGCCGGATCTCATGGCGGGAATCGGCCATGACGTGCACCCCCGCAGGGCATACGGCCGCGCAGGCGCCGCAGTTCACGCACCTGTCCTTCTTGAACAGGATCTGGTAGGCGCGCACCTGCCCTTCCGGGTTGGAGCACCACAGGCAACGCAGGGGACAGCCCTTGAAAAAGACCAGTGTTCTGATGCCCGGCCCGTCATACAGATTGTACTTCTGTATGTTGAATATCAGTGCCTTTCTTTCCACCGCGAAACCGCTCCGCTGGATTCCCTGTTGTTCCGCCCGGCCTTCCGGCCGGGCCTGTTCTCACCGTGCTAAATGGAACGCAGTACCGTTCTGCTGATGATTTCGTCCTGCACGTCCTTGCACAGCTCCACGAAGAAGGCGCTGTAGCCGGCCACGCGCACCACCAGGTCGCGGTAGTTTTCCGGATGCCGCTGGGCTTCCAGCAGCGTGTCGTTGTCGAGATAGTTGAACTGCATCTCGCCGTTGCCGAGAATGCTCGCCGTGCGGATGAGCGTGACGATACCGTTCTCGCCTTCCGGCGTATCCAGAAGTCCGCTCATGAGCTTGAAGTTGTGCACGAGGCCGATGTTCATGTTGTCGTTGGCCATCTTGGAAACGCTCTTGATGATGGCCGTGGGTCCCTTGTAGTCCGCACCCTGGGTGGGGCTGATGCCGTCGGAGAGAGGCAGCCAGGCATGGCGGCCGTTGGCCGAGGCGCCGGTGAGCTGACCGAAGGGGGTATTGTTGGAAATGGAAAGCGTGCCGTGGCTCAGCACGGAATACAGCGTCCTGTACTTGCGGTGCTCGCGTTCGGTGAAGGCGATGAGGTCGGCGGCGATGTAGTCCGCATAGTCGTCGTCATTGCCGTACTTGGGCGCGGCAAGGCAGTCGGCGCGCACCAGCTCGTAGCCCTGGAAGTCCGCCTTGAGGGCTTCGTTGAGCTGTTCCAGCGTGTACTTCTTGTCGTCGTACACCAGCTTCTTGATGGCGGCCATGGAGTCCGCATAGGTGGCAAGACCGCTCCAGACCACGCCGGGGCCGAAGTTGTACATGGCGCCGCCGGAAGACACGTCGCAGCCGTGTTCCATGCAGCCTTCATACATGACGGACATGAGGGGCTTGGGCGCAAGTTCCCGGTGCACGCGCTGGGAAATCACCGTGGCCACGGAAGTCCACTTGGTGATGTACTTGATCTGTTCCTTCACCGCGGCGTCGAACTTTTCCCAGGTGTCGAACTGGGAAAGATCGCCGAGGTCGGGGCAGACCTTCTTGCCGTACCAGAGCGGCACGCCGTGGTTGAGCACAAGCTCGATGCAGATGGGCCACTGGGTGTAGGACGTGGAGGTCCACTGGTAGAGACGCCCCGCCTTCTGCGGTTCCACGCAGCCCATGAGGCAGTAGTCGCGGGCGTCTTCCATGGACACGCCCTTGGCAAGCATCATCTTGATGTGGGTGTCGTCGAAGTGCACGGCGGGGAAGCCCATGCCGGAACGGATGACGTCCACGATCTTGCGCAGGTACTTCTCCGGCGACTTGTTGTGCACGCGGGTGGCAAGGGAAGGCTGATAGATGCGCACATGACGCACGGCATCCATGAGCAGATAGGTGAGGTCGTTGGTGGCGTCGCGGCCCTCACGGGTGACGCCGCCCACGCACATGTTCACGAAGGGCTGGTACCCGGCGAAGAACTTGGAGCCGCCTTCGCTCGTGAGCCACATCATTTCCGACATCTTGATGAGCATGCAGCCGGCCAGGTCGAAGGCCTGATATTCGGTCATGCGGCCGGATTCGATGTCGGCCTTGTAGAAGGGATACATGTACTGGTCCACGCGGCCTATGGACATGCCCGTCTGGTTTTCTTCCACGGGCAGCAGGGATTCCACGGTCCACACGGCCTGGATGGCTTCCCAGAAGGTGGTGGGCGCATGCGCGGGCACGCGGGCGTTCACTTCGGCGATCTTCAGAAGTTCGGCCTTGCGCACCGGGTCGGATTCCTTCCCGGCCAGTTCCGCCGCGTATTCCGACAGACGGCGGGCGTAGGTCATCACGCCTTCGGTGGTGTCGATGATGGACTTGTAGAAATAGATCTTGTCCAGATCCTCGGGGTTCTCGTAGTCGAGATGTTCCAGATGCTCGCGGGCCTCGCGCTGGATGTCGAGCATGCCCTTCTTCATGAGGATGACATCGTAGCCGGGGTTGGAGTCGCCGCCGCCGTTCAGCGCATGATAGGAGCAGTCGGACACGAAGGATTCACCGGAAAGTTCCCACACGCCGGCCTCGCGGTACTGGGCCTCGCAGTATTCGTCCACGGACTTGCCCTGCCAGTAGGGGAAGATTTCCTCTCGCAGGATCTTCTTGTCTTCTTCGGAAATGAAGAAGGGGTCCTGCGGACGGTGGGCGATGGTGTCCAGTTCATCGCGCAGCCAGCGCCAGGAAATGTCGGGAGAAAACGCACCCGTGCGCGGTCCGCCGCAGGGGCAGCCCACGATGAGCTCATCCTTCTGGATGACCAGCGGCGCGGTTTCGCAGCAGCGGCGGAAGGCCTTGGCGCGAAGTTCAATCTTGGGAAGGCCGGGATTGGCCTTGTCGATTTCCGTGATCACGCGGGCGCGATGGATGGAAATGGTGGGCACCTGCTTCAGGAAGTTGGCCTTCAGGCGCTTATGCCTTTCGGTCGGCCCGTCGGGCACGCCCGTCCCGTGATCGCACGCGGCGGAAGGCGCGGGTGCGGCGACGGGAACGGCGTCGGCCGCCTTCTGGAGCAGCTCCAGGGAAACGCCTTCAAAAATCTTGCGCAGGGTTTCCCGTTCCGCAGGGGAAAGGTTCCTGGTCGCTTCCGCAATCTTGCTGGAAAAGTCGTGAAGATCCACTATACTTCCTCCGTTGGTGAAAATACCGTCATTTCTGTTCAGCGTCGGACAAGGCCCGTACGGCCTCGCGCAGGAGCCGGCGCAGCGTTTCGAGCCTGTCTTCCGGCTCCGCCTGCACCCCGGGGGCTTCCTCACGCCCTTCCCGGTTCCGGTCGTAAAGCGCGCAAAGCGCTTCGTCCGCACTCCGCACGCCGTAGCCGACCCTGCGGATGTAGACGAGGTTCATGGGAGAAACATTGTCGGAGGTCATGCCGTGCCCGGCAAGCCCGCTGCCCAGCGTCATGGCCGGGAAAAGCTCCGTGGTGGCGCCCATGCCGCCGAGAGCGGCCGGGGTGTTCACCAGAAGCCGCGCCACGGGCTTTTTCAGCGCAAACTGCCGTATGACCTCCGCATCGCGGGAATGGATGACGAGGGTGTGACCCGCCCTGTCGAAAAGAAGCAGTTCAATGCACTTTTCGCAGGCGTGCATCCAGTCATCCTCCACATACCAGGGCAGCACCGGAGCCAGAAGCTCCCGGTTGTACACGTCGGTATCGGAAACATACTTGCGCTCGGCAATGAGCAGCTTCGTCCCGGCGGGAGCCTCGAATCCCGCCCGGCGGGCCAGCGTGGGCGCGTCGATGCCCAGAAGGTCGCGACGGCGCCTTCCGTCATGATGGAAGAGCACCTCGGCAAGGGCGCGGGTTTCCTTCTCGCCCATGAACCAGGCCCCTTCCGCCTCAAAGGCGCGGCGCGTTTCTTCCGCGATGCGGGCATCCACCACCACGCACTGCTCGGCCGAGGGGGCGATGCCGCAGTCGAAGGTCTTGCTGAACACGATGTCCCGCACGGCCTGCCGCACGTCGGCACTGCGCTCGATGAAGGCGGGACCGTTGCCCGTACCGCCGCAGATGAGAGGCTTGCCGGCGGCTTCCGCCGCATCCAGCATGCCCGCAACGCCCGTGATGAGCACCAGCGACACGGCCGGGTGGCGCATGAGCTCCACGGTGCCGCTCTTCGTTGTGGTGGAAAGGTAGGAAATGCAGCCTTCCGGCAGCCCGCAGGCCACGGAGGCGGAAATGATGAGATCGAGCGTTCTTCCCATGCAGCGCTCGGCGCGCGGGTGCAGGGTGAAGATGATGGCGTTGCCCGATTTGATGGCGAGAAGCGCCTTGTATATGGTGGTGGAAACGGGGCTGGTGGAGGGACACAGCGCCGCAATGACGCCGCGCGGCACGCCCACTTCCAGAATGTTCCCGGAAGCGTCGTACTTCAGGGGGCCCACGCAGCGCATGCCGCGGAGAGCCTGGCGCACCCGGCGGCATACGAAAAGAATTTCCGCAAGCTTGTCTTCCCGGCGACCGTAATCCGTTTCCTCAAAGGACATGACGGCAAGGGCGCGGGCATGTTCCTCCATTTCCCCGGCCACATGTTCGACGATCTCGTCCAGCCTTTCCTGGGAAAAGGCGGCGAGCTTCTTCTGCGCCTCTCTCGCGTTTTCCGCGAGAATTCTGGCGTACTGCATGGAAAGCAAGTCTTTGTCGGCAATCATCTCTCAGGCCCCGCTTCCGGCCGTGCCCGCCCCGCAGGGGGGACACCGTCAGGCAAGAAGATTCTCGATGGCGTAGCGGCGCGTCATTTTCACGAGATCCCGGTGCGGGGTGGGAATGACGCAGGAACTGTAGACCGAGGCACCCATGGCCTCCACGGCCTTGATGCCCGCCGCAACGGCGGCCTTGCACGCGGCGACATCCCCCTGCGTCAGCACGGAGATGTAGCCCGAAGCCACGTTCTCATAGCCGATGAGTTCCACATCGGCCGCCTTGATCATGGCGTCGGCCGCTTCGAGCATGTACACGATGCCGAAGGTTTCAATGAGCGCCAGGGAACGGAGCGGAGGTTCCACGGGTTCGTCGAGGACGCTGTGCACCATGGCGATTTCCCCCACGCCGCGCACGGGACGGGGCATGACGTTGTGCGCCGTCAGCTTGCCTATGGAGGAAGCCGCGGCCCTGCCCGCCTCCACAGAGGCGCGCACTGCGGCCACGTCGCCCTTGACCATGATGGTCACCAGCGTGGACCCCACGTTTTCGTAGGAGAAAAGCTGGACATCGGCGGCCTTCAGCATGGCATCCGCGCCGTAGATGGCAGGCACCATCCCAAGGGTTTCAATGAGGCCCATGGCCTCTTCAGCGTGATACCTCATACTCTCTCCATTCCGGTTCGGAATTTCTGTTCATACCGGCACAGGCCGGCGGAAACCTGTTTTGGATAGTATGATTATCATAGCCTTTCCCTATAGGGGAAGGTCAAGAACATTTCCCCCAAAAGAGCCATAAAGAGGAAAAAACGCCCCCACCCTTCAAAGGCAAGCAAACTCGCGCCGTTGCGGAGAATTGCAGAAAAACTGTTTGTGCATTCATTCAAGGTAGATGGAGGACTTTTTCCGGCCCTTTCCGGCAAATGTTACGCCAATATGAAGTTTTTTCCCAGTAAGGAGGAAGGAAAACAGCCTATAATATCAGGCAAAATTTTTTTCTTTTTTCTTCCGGCGCAAAAGATCGCCCTTTCGCGCACAAAACGGGGTTGACCTTTCCCCTAGGGGAAAGGTTATTCTAACCCTGATTATGCCAACGTGCGTTTTTTACAGGATTAATCCCGCAGACTGAGTGCCGCGGGCAGGGCGGAATCCTTCCCCCCTGCGGAAAGCTTTTCCCCCGCGGGGAAAAAATCCTGTTTCCGGCGGAGCATTCTCCCCGAGGGGAAGGTTTCCCCAGAAGGTGAGGACTTCGCGGTGTTTTTCGACACGGCCCGGCGAAACGCCGACCCGCATGTTATGCGAACGTAGAGTCCCGCCTGAAGGCGATTGTGTATAAAGCGTTCCAAACAGAGGAGGACACATGGCGCAGACAAGCGGCGCACCGAATCAGTCCGCGGCAGCGGCAAAAAAGAGGCTTGCGGAAGGCTTCCGGCGCAGAGGCATCATTACCGCCATCATGTCGGGTGTCACCTACGGCAACTATACCGCCTTCATGACCCTGGCCATGTCCGTGGGCATATGGACCACATGGTACGGAGACAACTCCGGCTTCACGCCCTTTGCCGTGGCCTTCATGCTGAGCGCCCTCGGCGCGGCCCTTACCGACACCTTCAGCGCCGTGTGGGCTCTGCTCATTGCCGCATGGAAGGGCAAGCTCGGCGACTTCTACCGCAGTTTCAAGACCAAGCCGGGAGCCATTCTCGCCTGCGCTGCCCTCATCGGCGGCCCCTTCGCCTCCACGGCCTACGTCATCGGCCTGCAGCAGGCAGGTTCCATCGTGGTGCCCATCAGCGCTCTGTGCCCGGCCATAGGCGCCATTCTGGCGCGCATCCTGTTCAAGCAGGCCCTCACGGCGCGCATGCTGCTCGGCATCGCCATCTGCTTCGGCGCAAGCGCCCTCATCGGCATGTCCAGCATGGGCGGCACGGAAGCGCACCCCAACATGATGATCGGCCTGCTCTTCGGCTTCGGCGCGGCCCTCGGCTGGGGCATCGAAGGGTGCGTGGGCGGTTACGCCTCCTCCATGATCGATCCTGAAGTGAGCATCGCCATCCGCGAAGTGACCAACGGTCTTTCCAACCTCATCATCATGGTTCCCGTGCTCGGCATGATCGGCGGCGCCGACGGCTTCCAGGTCATCGGTCAGGCCCTTGCGGACACGGAATCGCTCAAGTTCTTCGTGGTCGGCGGCTTCGCCTGTTACTGGGGCTTCATGCTGTGGTACAAGGGCAACGCCATGTGCGGCGCGGCCCTCGGCATGGCCTGCAACGGCATGTTCTCCTTCTGGGGTCCCTTCTTCTGCTGGATCTGGATCGGCCTCGTGTTCGGCATCGAAGGCTGGGATATGCCCCTCATCGCCTGGATCGCCGCCATCCTCATGGTCGTCGGCATCTTTACCATCGCCACTAATCCGCTGGCGTTCTTCATGAAGAAGAAGGAGGGTTGAGCCATGATGCCGCTGAACTTCGCCATACTCAAACTCTTCACCAACGGGAAGGAAGCCTGCCCCGAAGACGTGATTGAAGCGCTCAGGCCCGAATACGGCCATTTCAAGGCCCTCAACAAGGCGGACGTGCTCACCGCCCTCATGACGGCCGAATCCAACGGACTGCTTGAGGAATCACGCTTCGAGCTGGATGAAAACGGAGAAGTACGCGTGTTCTTCCGCGCCGGTGCGGAAGCCATCGCCACCATCAACAAATACATCAGGTAACAGGTCCCGGAATCTCACCCTAAGCTCTGGAGGTCTCCATGACGATCAAGAAACTTCTCAATGCTCTGCTCGCCTCCGCCTTCTGCTGCGCCATGATGATCGGCAGTGCGAACGCGGCCACCGAACTCAAGCACTGGCCCAAGGAAGCCCGCGCGCAGATCGAAGCCATGATCCAGGCCAACGCCCATCAGGGCCAGTTCGCCACCTTTGACATGGATCAGACCACCTACCGCTACGACCTTCTGGATCCGCTGCTGGCCTATATGGACCAGAAGGGCCTGCTGACCCGCGAAACCATGGATCCGTCCCTGAAGCTCATTCCCTTCAAGGACAGCCCGGACTTCAAGGGCGGCAAGGAAAACATGACGAGCTACTACTGGCGTCTGTGCGAAATGCACGACCTCATCAGCTATCCCTGGGCCTCCCAGATCTTCGCCGGCTTCACGCTGAAGGAACTCAAGAAGAACCTCGATGAAATGCTGGCCCTCAAGAAGCCCATCGAACGCCAGGTGTGGGACGGCGACAAGGTCGTCACCGTGAAGCTGCCCATTCCCAAGATGTTCCGCGGCATGCAGGAACTCTATGCCAAGCTGCGCGAGAACGGCATCGACGTGTACATCATGACCGCCGCCCATGAAGAAATCATCCGCATGGTGGCCTGCGATCCCAAGTACGGCTACAACGTGGATCCTGAAAAGGTCATCGGCGTGACCGTGCTGCTCAAGAATCCCAAGACCGGCGAACTCACCAACTCCCGCATGCAGATCCGCGACGGCAAGTACGACCCCGAAAAGAACAAGGATCTCGTGACCACCGCCTTCCTCACCAACCCCATGACCTGGTTTGAAGGCAAGCAGGGTTCCACCATCGGTTACATCAACCAGTGGCAGCGTCCCATCATGGCCGGCGGCGACTCCACCGGTTCCGACACCTACATGCTGGAAAGCGTGAACGTGGAACGCGGCGGCCTCAAGCTGTGGATCAACCGCAAGCCCGGCGATCCCAAGAAGGACAAGAAGGCCCTCTGGACCATCGACCATGCCGAAAAGTCCGCCCAGCAGCAGAACGAGCTGAACATGCCCGTCACCGCCAACAAGAACTGGATCTTCATCGATCCTGAAACCATCCAGTAAACCATCACCGTGCGCCCGCTTTCCGGAAGGAGGCGGGCGCCTCCGCGCATCTCGCCCCGCCCCGTGCGGGGCTTTTTTTTGCCCGGAAGACACCGGCCGGCATCCGCACGCCGCTGAAGAGGCGGAATGGGTCAGCTGCGGCGGCTGCCCCGGGATATGCCGCGGCAAGGGCGAAAAACTGGTGACGCGCGGAGGGAATGCTGTCTTCGCCTCCTGCCTCGGAAAAGGGCTACCCTGACTCTGCCTTCTGTGCGCACCTTCTGCCGGACGGCGCACGGGCCCTTCCTGCCAGGATGCGGGAGACACGACCATCTCCCCGCCCGGAAAAAGCCTTCCGGGGCTCTTTTCTCCGGGCACATCGGAGCATGGGCCTTTTTTCGCCCTTCTGCCGCCCCCTGCCGCTCTCCCGCAGGCCGCCTTTTCTCTTTTCCCCTGCGCCCGCATCCTCGTGCTGCATCCGCCGCGGACCGCCCCGTATCTTCCCGCATGCACGGCTCTCTCCATCTGCCGCGGGGCCATGACCTCATCCGTGCGTCACGATGCAGGGCCATGTCGCCGTGTGGCAGGAGGGCATAACAAGCCGCGCCCCATGGACAGTCCCTGTATTTCTTCCGCTCCCGCATCACGGAACGCCCCATGCACAGAAAAAGGCCGTGCTTCGTCATGAAACACGGCCTTTTTCTGTGGAGAACCTCTTCCGCTACTTATAATTTTCCAGCAGAAACATGGGCTTTATGGCCACCACCTCATCGTATTCCGTCTGACTGACGCGCACGCTGGAATTCAGGGACTTCAGCACGGCCTTCATATCCTCGTAGGACTCGGGCACGGTTTCCGAACGGCCTTCGCGTATGGAGCGGATCATGCGCGAAAGCGTGGCGGGGTGGGCGTAGCGGGCGGGAAGCGGAAAATCCGGGTAGGCGCTTATGTACTCCTCCACATCGCCGCGCGCCTTTTCCAGCGCCGCAATGATGGCCCTGCGGTTGTTGCGGGCCGTGGGCAGCACGTTGGCTCCGGCAAAGAAAAAGAGCGCGGCAAGACCGACAAGGGTGATATAAAGCCCGTAATCCCCGGATCCTGTGGACCAGATGTACACGCCGTACACCGAGGCCACCAGAGCAAGGCAGAAAATGGCCAGAGCCACCCACTTCTGCAGGGGATTCGTCATCTGATCCACGCGTCTGGCCTTGCTTGCGGCGGCAAGGCGCGTGGCAAGGTCGGGCCGCTCTTCCAGATAGGCCTTTGCGCGACGAAGTTCTTCCAGGCTGGCCTGAGCCTTCGGGGAAAGATCCTTCCTGTAGCGGGCCTCTTCCGCGGCCTTTGCTTCGGCAAGCCGTTTCGCCGCCGCCTCGGACATGGTCTTGATATGGGGGAAGCGGCGCTGTATCTCGGCGATCATCATATCCACATGGCGCTCGTACTTGAAGGTGCACTGCACGCTCTCCCCTTTGTCGTATTCCACCACCAGGTAGGGAATGGAACCGAAAATGCCCTTGCCGGTAAACGCGCCCCTGCTCATGGCAACGCGCTTGTAGGCTCTGCGGATGTTGGATACCGGGATATAGAAGCGGCGGTCGAGAAAAAGGCTGTTCAGATACAGGGCCTTTGCTCCCACGCCGCAGGGGCCGAACACCAGGCAGGACTTCCGGTCTTCCCTGAGTTCCTGATCATTCAGGGCGGTTCCGCCCAGTCTGGCGGGTTTGAAATACAGCATCGTCAACTCCCCGAAAGGGTCCCTTCACGGCCTTGGAAGGGAGAAAAAAAGGGCCGCCGCTCACGCGGCGGCCCCGGTCAGACTGACCCAGCCGTCAGGCCTGCTGCTTCTTCGTCGCGCGGAGGAAGAGGGAGAGGAACAGAACGGCGGCGGCAATGCCCAGAATGTAGGCCACGCTGACAGGCAGCTTCACGACGAGGCCGAGGCATTCGGGAGCCATGCAGAAGTAGGTGATGGACACGGCGCTCATGAAGGTGGCGGGCACAGCGGTGATCCAGTAGTTCTTCTTGTCGAGGAACAGGTACATGGAGGCGGCCCAGAGCACGATCATGGCCAGAGTCTGGTTGGTCCAGCTGAAGTAACGCCACACGATGGAGTAGTCGAGCTGGCTGATGAGAGCGCCCGCACCGAGCAGCGGCACGCAGAAGATGAGACGGTTCTTGTAGCTGGTCTGGTTGACGTTGAACCAGTCGGCCAGCACCAGACGGGCGGAACGGAAGGCCGTGTCGCCGGAGGTGATGGGGCAGACGATGACGCCCACCATGGCAAGGCCGATGCCTATGCCGCCCATGGTCTTGCTGCACACGTCGTAAATGGCGGCGGACTGACCGGAAGCCAGGCTGGCCAGCAGGCCGGTGGTCTGGCCGTTGGTGATTTCATAGATGGAGCAGCCGGCGGCGGCCCAGATGAGGGCGATGATGCCTTCACACACCATGGCGCCGTAGAACACGAAGCGGCCCTGATGTTCGCTCTTCATGCAGCGGGCCATGAGCGGAGACTGCGTGGCATGGAAGCCGGAAATGGCGCCGCAGGCCACGGTGATGAACATGAAGGCCCAGATGGGCGTGCCCTTGGGGTGCATGTTGGTGAAGTTCTCCCAGATTTCGGGAATCTGGAATTCGGGCTTCATGACGATGCCCGCGCCCACGCCCACGGCCATGATGATCAGGCAGATACCGAACAGGGGGTACACCTTGCCGATGATCTTGTCGATGGAAATGAAGGTGGCGATGAAGTAGTAGGCAAGCACGATCACCAGCCAGAAGGAGGCGTTGAGCATGATGCCCGTGGCGCCGGCTTCGCTGCACAGCTTGACGATGAGGCCGGCCGGGCCCACGGCGAACACGGTGCCCACCATGACGAGCAGCACCACGGAGAACACACGCATGATGGTCTTCATGGTGGAGCCGAGGTACTTGCCGGTGATTTCGGAAACCGAAGCGCCGTTGTTGCGTTCGCTGGTCATGCCGGAGAAGAAGTCATGCACGGCACCGGCGAAAATAGTGCCGAAGGTGATCCACAGAAAGACCACCGGACCCCAGAGAGCGCCCTGCAGCGCACCGAAGATGGGGCCGAGACCGGCGATGTTCAGAAGCTGGATGAGAAAAAGCTTCCACTGGGGAAGCACCACGTAGTCGACGCCGTCATTAATGACCACGGCGGGAGTCTCCCGGTCATCAGGACCAAAGGTGCTCTCTACCAGCTTGCCGTAGGTAAAGTAGCCTATGATCAGAAGAGCCAGGCACAGAAAAAAGCTAACCATACAAACAACCTCTCCTATGGCGGGCCTTCTTCGTGCAACCATCGCACGGGAAAACGCCGCCCGATCTCAAGAGCAGAAGCGGACAGGCCGCCCGGGTACGGGCGGCGGTGCTCCGTTCAGGGCCCCGACCCGTCACTGAGACACCCCCGCTATACTGCTCACAAAGGCAAGTAGACCAGCTGAAAAATTTATGCAAGGAGGCTCATCCACCGACATTGCTCTTTTTTGCGCAAAAAAATCATAATCCGTCAGGATCATGTCGTTTTTCTTTTAACAGCTTTTTTCCGCACAAAAATCCGCCTTTCCGGTGCGGAAGGGGAAAACGAAAGGCCGGAAACATGCGTCCCCGGCCTTCAGCGGCATGCGCGCTTCCCTGTCCTGAATTTCAGGACATTTCAGAAGGAAAGCCGCATCTGATGCCACACCACATTGCCGTGGGTGGAGGAGGATACGCCCTCATCCTTAAAACCGAAGGAGGCGTAATACGGAATGAGCGCCTCCTTGCAGGTGAGCACCACGCCCTTCTTTCCCCGCGCTCTGGAATCCTCCACAAGGCGGCGGACAAGCATGGCGGCACAGCCCTTTCCCCTGTGTTCCGGCACGGTATTCAGTCCGAAGATCATCTGCCAGCAGCCGTCTTTCCTGTGCAGGGAGGCGTCGGCATACATGTCGTCCGCAAGATCCGGCTCATCCGTGGCCATGCCGTCGATGAAGGAAACAAGGTTGCCCTCCTCATCAAAAAGCAGCCAGAAATGGTCGGCATAGGCGGCGAGACGTTCCCGGAACTCCTCTTCCGTGGCGGCCTCCGCCGCGGGAAAACAACGCTTTTCCACGGAGGCAACGGCCGCAAGGTCGGCCATGGTGGCATGACGAACAAACATGATTTCTCCCTTTTTCCAGTGTTGCATGTTTCCAGAAGGCAGAGGGCTTCCCTCCTGCCGGCTCGCACGGCTCCGCGCATTCCCGGCTTCCGGCAGTGACGACGCCCCGCCGGAAAGCCCCTCTCCGCCCGCGCCGCAAAACACCCCGCAGGGCTCAGCCGTTCTGCAGGGCGCAGGGGGCCTCGAAGCGCTTGGCGCAGGAAAGACAGGCGGAAGGCGGATCGCTCGTCTGCACTTCTGTGCGGAACGCGGCATACTCCGGCTTTTCCCATATGGCGACGGGACTTTCCTCCCCGACATTGCCGAACACGGTGCGCCGCGCATCAGGGGCATCCAGCGGCACATTCAGGTACACGCAGGGGGAAATATGCCCCTCCGCATCCACATACATGGTTTTATGCGCCCTTTCCCGGCAGCAGGGAGCCGGTTCCGGCGCAGGGAGCGAGGCATAGAAATCATGCCCTGCGGCGCGCACCTTCGCGCCGGTTTCCTCCAGCACCACGCGCGCGGCCTCTATCTTCTCCCGCTCATGGGGGGCGAAGGCCTCATGCGCCATGTCCGGCGAAGGGATGTAGTCCATGGTGCTCACCACGGCCGCATGCACGCCCCACGCATCCATGAGTTCCGGCAGGCCGCGCACGCCCTCCACCTGCGAGGCAAGCATGAGGTAGGCCAGATGAATTTCCAGATGCACGGCGTTCTTTGCTCTGCGCACCTTCTGCAGGGTGCGCACGGCCTCCTCCACCCGGGCAAAGGGAACCCCGGCCCGGGCGGCATTGCCTGCCTCGTCGGTACCCGTAAGGGAAAAGGCCACAATGTCCATGCCGCTTTCCACAATGCGCTCTGCAAGCTCCTCATCCATGCGCATGCCGCAGGTGGTGGTGGAAACGGCGCACCCCGCCCGCCGCGCCAGCGACACGAAATCCATGAAGTACGGATTGAGGAAGGGTTCTCCCCAGCCCTGCAGATGCACGCGGGAGGTCTTGCACAGCACGGGCCACAGCGCGGCAAAGGTTTCCGGCGACATGTGGCGGCTCTTCCACACGTCGGCGCGCGTGGTGTGCGGGCAGTACACGCACCTGCCCATGCAGCATGAGGTCACTTCCACCTGCAGGCATTCCAGCTCGCGCGGATGGAAAAACTCGCGTATGTCCTGCCACAGTCCCGGAGCGCGGAACCGGGAAAACAGCTCTTCAACCTTCGACGGCATACCTTTCCCCCTGCCGGCTATGTTCCTTCCATCCGCTCCGGGCCGGAAAACCGGAGCCTTCGGGGCGCAGAACGCCCTCTGCATACAACTGCCTCCGCTCATCAGGCGGGAAGGCGCCGCCTTCCGCCGCGGCCCTATACCGTCCAGCTCGTTTCCAGATGCGGCATGGCGAGAAACGCTCCCCACTTCTTTTTAAAGAAGGTGATGCCGCCGTCTATGCCGAGGCCGAGATTCAGCGTGCTCTGCCCCCTGCGCTCCGCCTCATCGGCAAGGGCGCGCAGAAGAGCGTCGCTCACGCCGGGCGGGCAGTCGTCCTGCCGGAAGGCGAACATGTAAAACGCCGTGCTCAAGGCGCTGTAATCGCCCACGGCCATGGCAAGGAGCCTCCCCGAGGCATCGCGCGCGGCAAAAAGCAGCGCTTCGGGAGAAGACTGCACATACCTGCCCACACGGCCGAAGATATGCCGCGTTCCCGGGGCAAGGGTACGCACCTTGAGATAATGATCCACCAGCGCATCGTGTTCCGGCCCCCATTCCTCCACCGACAGTGTGGCTTCACGGCAGGCGCGGCGCAGCATGTTGCGCAGTTTCTGCGCCGGAGTGTGCGGAAGCTTCACGCACCACCATGCGTCGCGCTCCACCACGGCCTGAGCAGGCGCGGCCGCGGGAATGAGGGGCGCAAGCACCGTGATGCGCCGCAGGCCGGGCATGGCCAGCGCCGAAGACACGGCCTTTTCCAGGCGCAGTGCATACGCCTCGCTGTCCAGAGGACAGGAGGCAAGCTCATCCTCTGCGGGGAAGGCCACCAGCGTACAGCTGTCCGCCGTGGTCCAGGCCGCAAAGCCCTCGCAGGACTGCAGCCTGCGCCCGGAAACGGCCCGCACATAGGAAGGTATCTGCTCCGGCACCAGAGCGCGCGCCCCGAGATCGGCCAGAGCCCGGCCGGAGGAAGGTCCATGCGCGGCCGCCTGCACCTTTCCTGCATGGGAAACGGAGCTCTGCAGGGCATGGGAACGCACGTTTTCCGGCGCCTTCTCCCACACGGGAGCATCGGGATTGCCCGGAAGAACCACGGTATCGTCGCGCCGTATCCAGGCGGAAAAACGGTGCTTCCATGTGGGCAGCACGCGCGTCACGGTAAAGCCGTCCTCGGCCAGCATGTTGCGCAGATTGATCATGTGTGCGGAACCCACGAACACGGCCGTGCCGCCCCTTTCGATATAGGGGCGCATCCTTTCACGGAAGCGCTGGTCGCGCACGCTGATGATGGTGCCCGTGCGGGTGGGAAACTCCGCACTCGTGCCCATCATGCCCATGAGATCGCCCGCAAGGTAGCGGGAACAGTTGCTCTTCATGAGCTTCGGCCAGAAGGAGCAGTCCTTCATGAACTTCACGATGCGCGGCATGGGGGCCGATTCCAGAGAGGCTATCTGTTCGGCGAGGCTTTCCATGCCCATGACCGACTTGCCCATGTCCAGCGCGGTGTTCCACACCTCAAGATCCACGGAATTCGTCCAGCCGTGGCGTTCAAGATACGCCGTCCACAGGGAAAAGAAGGCATACCACTGGCGGCTTTCGGCAAGCACCCGGCGCACGTCCAGCGTGCGGGGCCTGCACCAGCCGCCGAGCCTCGCCCAGAAGCCTTCCGGCCCGTACACCGTGCGCTCAAGGCGGCGTATGTCCTCTTCGGAAAGGTGCCGGATCACCCTGTCCGCATCCGGCTCCGGCGTGCGGCCTATGCGGGCCACCTCGTCCATGCTCTCGGAATCAATGGGGCCTTCCAGAAGCACCGTATCCACGTTCTCGAAAAGACGACGCAGGGAATACTCGAAGGAACAGCAGAAGAAATGGGCCGAGCCGCCTATCCACGAGGTCCGGCCGTTCTTGTCCAGCCGCCAGAGCATGGCGCAGGGGCGCTGCCTGGGCAGGGAATCGAAAAATTTCCAGCGCGAGACCTCCCCTCCCGAGGAAGAGGCGATGTTCATGGCCAGCATCGACGCCATGTCGGAAAGAACGCTCTCGCCCCGGGCGGCGGCGGGCTGCCATACCGCAAGTTCATAGGGCACATCCTGCACGCCGCCCCATTTGCGCTTGAAGCGGGTGATGCCCTCGTTCACGCCGAGGCCGAGAAGCACGGAACGCTTTCCCTCCGCACGGGCTCTTTCCAGCATTTCGGCAAAAAGAAGATCCGGCGCATGCGGCACATAATGCGTCTTGGAATGGGCGCCCAGCACATAGCTCACGCAGTCCGGCAGAGAATAATCCAGCAGCAGACAGGCCGCGAGCTGCCCTTCCGCATCCCATGCGTTCAGAAGGCGGAGATCCGCCCCCCTGGCCAGCGCGGAGGCCGTCCCCGAATACAGCTGCCGTATGCGCGGAGGCAGGGGGATTCTGCCCAGAAATTCCGCCCACAGCCGCCGGTGTTCCGGCGTGAAGAAGCGCGTCTCATCCACGGTGAGGCATTCGCGCGCATGGCGCACCGGCCCGCGCAGGCGGGCAGGCACGGGAGCATCCGCCGCAAGGACATAATACACGTCCCTGTCCTGCACATATTCCTTCAGACTTCCGGGCATCTCCGGCGCAATGGCGAAGCAGTCCGAGGGCTTTTTCTCCCGGATGACCTCCTCCAGCACCTTTTCAAAGCGCTGCGGGCTTTCCTCCCCCTCCAGACAGTAGCCTATGGCCATGAGCCAGTCATCCGCCGCAACGAAGACATAACCGTCCTTCTCAAAGGAACGGCCCGACGAAATGGCCTCCAGAAGAGGCCGGGAATGTTCAGGAACATGGACTGCGGACATATCTACTCCTTGAGTCATGCTTGTGCCGAATATGCCATAATGCCGCCCGGGGGTAAAGGCGCGCACGGCCGGGAAGCTCCTTGTGCGCAAAGGGGAAAATCCGGCCTGAACATATGCTCCGCAGGCTCCGGGCAGGTTCCCCCATGAGGGATATGCCCGGGCGTACTTGCTCTTTCACAACAGGGCGGATATTCTGAAAAAAGGGACATTGCCCGTCACCGATAACCTGTGAGGTCTCCATGTTTGAAACCGTCGTTCTCGGCAGACGCTGCAGCGACAAGAAGTTCAGGGAGGAAGCGCCCGCGCTGCGCATGAAGCTCTTCGAGGCCCAGCGCCGCTGCATCGAACGGAAAATACCGCTTCTCGTCACCATTGCGGGTATGGACGGATCCGGACGCGGCGCCGTCGTCAACCTGCTTTCGGAATGGATGGACAACAAGTTCGTGCACAACCATGTGTTCTGGATGGAGACCGACGACGAGCGGGAACGCCCGCGCGACTGGCGCTACTGGCTGCGGCTGCCGGCGGCGGGCACCGTGGGCGTGTTCTTCGGCGGATGGTACGGGGCCGCCATACGCATGTTCTGCACGGGCGACATGAGCGAAATGGAATTCTGCACCCGCATGCACCACTATCGGGGGCTGGAAGAAAGCCTCGCCGCCTCCGGCATGGCCATAGCCAAGATATGGCTGCATCTGGACAAGAAGGAGCACGCCGAAAGGCTGAAGAAAAGGCTGGAACACAAGCAGGTGCGGCACTTCACGCCCTACGACAAGAAGGCCTCGGAAAATTACGACGCCCTTGCCTCCGCCGCCTCCCGCGCCATCACCCTCACCGACAGGGCCTGCGCTCCGTGGACCATCGTGGATGCGGCCGACGCCAATTACCGCGACCTTGCCGTGGCGCGGGCCATCATTGCCGCGGTGGACCGCGCCCTTGCCGAACAGGACGCGAAAAAAGCCCGGCCGAAGGAAGCCCCCATCACGCAGGAAAGCGTCATTTCCACCCTCGACGCCATCGATCTGAGCGTGAAGGCCGACCCCGAGACCTACAAGAAGGATCTGAAGGACCTTCAGGACGAACTGCGCGAGCTCACCTATCAGGCCTGGAAGAAGGGCATTTCCAGCACCATCATTTTTGAAGGCTGGGACGCGGCGGGCAAGGGCGGCTGCATACGCCGCCTCATGGCCGGCATCGACGCCCGCATCAGCCGGGCCATCCCCATAGGCGTTCCCACCGATGAAGAACTGGCCCACCACTACCTGTGGCGCTTCTGGCGGCATATTCCCCGTGCAGGCTTCGTCACGGTATACGACCGCTCCTGGTACGGCCGCGTGCTGGTGGAACGTGTGGAAGGCCTGACGGCGCCGGAGGACTGGAGCCGCGCCTATGCGGAAATCAACCTCTTTGAGGAACAGCTCGTCGCGGGCGGAAACGTGCTCGTGAAGTTCTGGCTGCACTTCTCCCCCGAAGAGCAGCTGCGCCGCTTCAAGGAACGCGAGGAAACGCCGTGGAAGCAGTACAAGATCACGCCCGACGACTGGCGCAACCGCGAACGCTGGCCCGACTATGTGCGCGCGGCCGACGAAATGTTCCTGCGCACCAGTACGGGCTACGCCCCCTGGCACATCATTGCGGCGGAAGACAAGAAGGCCGCCCGTCTCGCCGTGCTGCGCACCTGCCGGGACACGCTGAAAAAGGCGCTGAAGAACGCCGGGGAAAAGCATAAGGAAGACCACGCAAAGAAATGACGCTCCGGGCGTTCCGGCCGGGACGGAACGCCCGCGCCATGCACGCGCCGGGGAGGGAAAGCCCGGCCGCAGGCTGTGGCGCCTGAAAGCATGGATGGAAAAAATTCATCCCGGATGAACAACAGGGGCGCGCCTGAGCCGTGCGCCCTCTTTCTCCGCACCTATTTCACGGAAGCGCGCTCTTTTCCTTGCCTCCCCCCTCATTAATGAGTAAGGTGCTTGGAACACTTCCCTGTATCCATGCCGCCAAAGGAAGCCCCATGCCCGAACTCACGCCCGAGAAGCGCCTTTTGCTCGATGAGATCAAGAATCTTTCCGTACAGATGAAGGATATCGCCTCCGCCATCTTCGCCGAACCCGAACTCGGTTATCAGGAGTTCAAATCCTCCGCCCGCCTCGCCGATTTTCTGGAAGAAAACGGCTTCCGCGTCGAACGCAACCTGCTCGACATGCCCACGGCCTTCCACGCCGTGTACGGCTCCGAAGACGGCCCCCAGGTGGCCTTTCTTGCGGAATTCGACGCGCTCCCCGGTCTCGGTCATGCCTGCGGGCACAACCTGTTCGGCACGGCTTCCTGCGGCGCGGCCATAGCCCTTGCCCGCCACCTTCCCGCAGGCGCCGTGCATGTGTTCGGCACCCCGGCGGAAGAAGGCAATGTAAGGGATGCCGGCGGCAAGGTACCCATGGCCGACGCGGGGCTTTTCGACAACATGGACGCCGTGATCGCCGCCCATGCCGAAGGCCGCACCATTCTCAAGCAGCAGCTCATTTCCCGCGCCAACCTTGAAATGGACTTCCACGGCAAGCCCGCCCACGCCGCCGGCGCGCCGGAAAAGGGCATCAACGCCATGGACGCCGCGGCCCTGGCCGTGATGGGCATCAACAGCCTGCGCCAGCACATGACGCACGACGTGCGCATCCACGGCCTGCTCACCGATACCGGCACCGCCATCAACACCATTCCCGAATTCGCCCGCCTGCGCTACGGCGTGCGCGCCCGCAAGCCCGAAACCCTGAACGCCACCATCGACCGCGTGGTCAACTGCGCACGCTGCTGCGCCCAGGCTCTCGGCTGCACCTTCTCCTGGCGTCATTCCGCCCATCCCTACTACACCATGCGGCACAACATGCCCCTGCTGCACGCCTTTGCCGGAAACCTCGAACTGCTCGGTGAAAACTACATCGAGGAAGTGCAGAGCAGCTATTCCACCGACATGGGTAACGTCAGCTTCAAGGCGCCTTCCATCCATCCCTATATTTCCATAGGAAGCGCCGATCTCGTGGGCCACAGCCCGGCCTTTGCGGAAGCCAGCCATTCCGAAAGCGGCTACAACGGCATGCTCATGGCGGCAAAGGCCATGAGCATGACGGGGTATGACGTGATCATGAACCCGGAACTCCGCCAGAGCTCGCGCGACGCCTTCAACGCCACCGACGATCTTGACTGATCCCTTCCCCCAGATTCCAGGCATCACGGCGCGAGCATGCTTGCGGCGTGATGCCTTTGTACACCTGTCCCCATCCTCAACATGCCAAGGAGCTTCAGGCTATGGCAAAAGAACAGATTGAAAACCTTTCCGGCATACTCGGTTTCATAGAACGGGCCGGCAACAGGCTGCCCCACCCCGTCACCATCTTTCTGATCCTCACGCTGGTGGTCATGGTGCTTTCCTTCCTTCTGCAGGGAACTCCCATGATCGACCCCAAGGGCAAATCCCTGGTGGTGAAGAGCCTCGCCTCGGCCGACGGCCTGACCTGGTTCCTTAAAAGCTGCGTGGACAACTTCGTGAAGTTCAAGCCTCTGGGCCTTGTGCTCGTCATGATGCTGGGCCTCGGCGTAGCGGAAGAAATCGGTCTTCTTTCCGCCGTTCTGCGCGGCAGTATTCTCAGCGCGCCCCGCAGCATGGTGACGGCCATCATCGCCTTTTGCGGCGTCATGGGCAACATGGCCTCCAGCGCGGCCTTCGTGGTGGTGCCTCCCCTCGGCGCCATGATCTTCAAGGGCCTCGGCCGCAATCCCCTCGCGGGCATGGCCACGGGCTTTGCAGGCTGCGCCGCCGGGCTCAACGCCAACATTCTCGTGGTGGGCACCGACGTGGGCCTTGCCGCCATCACCCAGCAGGCCGCCCAGATCATCGACCCGAACTTCACCGTGCATCCTGCCGTGAACTGGTACTTCATGGCGGTTTCCACCTTCGTGGTCACGGCCGTCATCGTGTTCCTCACGGAAAAATTCGTGGAACCCCGTCTTGAAGGCGTGGCCATGCACGAAGGCGCCATGGAAACCGAAGACATGTCCCTTACGCCCGAAGAACGCCGCGGTCTGCGCGCGGCCCTCATCGGCGGCGTGATCTACATCTTCCTCATCCTGCTCACCGTGGTGCCCGAACACGGCATCCTGCGCAACCCCAAGACCTGGGGCATCGTTCCCTCCCCCTTCCTCGATTCTCTCGTGCCCATTCTTCTGGGCTTCTTCCTGGCCGTGTCCATCCCCTACGGCGTCAGCACCCGCACCATCCGCAGCGACAAGGACGTGGTGCGCTACATGAGCCGTTCCATGCGGGAATTCGCCCCCTTCATCGTGCTCTGCTTCGCCGCCGGTCAGTTCGTGTCGAGCTTCGCCTACACCAACCTCGACATGTACCTTTCCATTCAGGGAGCCAACTTCCTCAATAATACCGGATTCTCCGGCATACCGCTGGTGGTTTCCTTCCTCCTGCTCACTGCCTGCATCAACTTCTTCATCGGCAGCGCCATGGCGAAATGGGCCCTGCTCGCCCCCATTTTCGTGCCCATGCTCATGCAGATGCAGCTTTCCCCCTACTTCATCCAGGCCGCCTACCGCGTGGCCGACTCCACCACCAACGCCATATCGCCTCTCGAACCCTTCATGGCCTTCGTCATCGGCGTGGCGCAGAAATACGCGAAAAACGCCGGTCTCGGCACCATCATTTCCCTGATGCTGCCCTACGCCCTCGGCATACTCTTCTTCTGGGGCCTCTTCCTCATCATCTGGATGCAGCTCGACCTGCCTCTCGGCCCCGGAGCCCCCGTTTACCTGCAGTAATATCCGTCACGCCCCGCCCGCGCCTCCCGCGCAGGCGGGGCCGAAACTTTCCCACGAAAAACGCCAGGAGGCCATGTGGAATACTTTGACTTTGAAATTATGGGACTCAAGCGCAAGCTTCCCTTTGTGAAGATCGGGGACAACCTCGCCCTTGCCAGCTTCGTCGTGCTTTCCGATACCGAACTCATCCAGGTCGTGGCGCCCGAACTCGTCAAGCGCCTGCCCGAGGTGGACGTGCTCATGACCGCCGAGGCCAAGGGCATCTGCCTCACCTATGAAATGAGCCGTCTCATGGGCATGAAGGACTTCGTGGTGGCGCGCAAGAGCCGCAAGCCCTACATGCAGAACGCCATTTCCCATTCCGTGTTCTCCGTGACCACGCAGAAGGAACAGACCCTCTGGCTGGACGGATGCGAAGCGGAAAAGATCAGGGGCAAGAGAGTGGCCCTCATCGACGACGTCATCGCCACCGGTGAATCCATTGAAGCCATCGAATCTCTGGCCCGCGCCGCCGGCGCGAACGTGGTGGCCCGCGCCGCCATTCTGGCCGAACTTCAGTCCGTGCACCGCAAGGACATCATTTTCCTGAAAGAACACTATGTGTTCCGTCCCAACCCCGACGGTACCTACACGCCGCTGGAAAAGCTGGACTAGCGCGCTTTCACGCAACGCGGGTGCTTCCCTGTCTTCCCCGCTCTGCGCGGGGTCTTGTTCTGCACGGTAAAAAGCCGGAAACAGTCTTGCCGGGCATTTGTTCTTCCCGGAAAGGGAAGTACAACACCAACCATGCCAATGAGCCGTATTCATGGATACTCCCCCCTCTTTCCCCATGGCGCGCGACGTGCCCCGCATGGGCGTTATCCGGGTCGTGCATGAAGCCTCGAAACTCGGTTTCTGGAACGGTCATCCCGACTGGTGCAACCTCGGCCGGGATCAGCCCGACGTGGGCGACATGCCCGGCGCACCGGAACCCATAAACCATATCGACATCGCCCCGGCCGACCACGCCTACGGTCCTGTGGGCGGCACGGGCGAAGTGCGCGAAGCCCTAGCCGACATGGTCAACAGAACCTGCCGCAGGGGCCGCTCCAAGTACACGGCGGACAACGTGAGCTTCGCCAGCGGCGGACGTCTCGCCCTCTCCCGCCTGTACACCATTCTGGCCGACGGTGCGCGCATCGCCTACAAGAACCCCGACTATACCGCCTACGAAGACTACCTCTACAGCCTGCACAACCGCTGCGTGCTGCGCCCTTCCGCGCCTCGGAAGAAAATGCCTTCTCCATTCCGGGAAACGCTGGAAAACTTCATCGTTCAGGAAAAGGCGAACGTCTTTGTGTTCTCCACCCCCTGCAACCCCACGGGCGAACTCATCAGCGGCGACACGCTGGAAAGCTATGTGGCCACCGCACGGCGCGAACACTGCCTTCTGGGAAGCGATGAATTCTATTCCCACTTCATCTACAACGAAGACGGTTCTCCCGCGAGCGGTCCCGTGGCCGAATTCGTGGAAGACGCGGACACGGATCCGGTGGTGCTCTCCGACGGTCTCACCAAGAGTCACCGTTACCCCGGCTGACGCGCCGGCTGGGCCGTGGGTCCCAGGCACATCATTGAAATGCTGAACCTCGCGGCCAGCGCCGTGGACGGCGGCCCCTCCATGCTCGCCCAGCGCGCCACCCTCGCCGCGCTGGAAGAAAGCCGTGTGGAACAGGAAACCACCGCCCTGCGTGCGGAATTTGCCCTGAAGCGCAAGATCATGCTGGACGGTCTCGCGGAACTCGGCATACGCCCCGCGGCCGAACCGCGCGGCACCTTCTATGTGTGGGCCAGCATCCGCGACCTTCCCGCCCCGCTCAACGATGCGGACGCCTTCTTCCACGCCTGCCTTTCCCGCAAGGTCATGACGGTGCCCGGCCGCTTCTTCGACGTGCGCCCCTACCGCACCCGTCCGGCCGAAGAACCCTACAAGAGCTGGGTGCGCTTCTCCTACGGGCCCAGCCGCGACGTGGTGAAGACCGGCATAGAACGCATCGCCGCCCTCATCCGCGAATACCGGTAAAAAAGCGGAGCCTTCTCCGCATCACTGCCGAAGAGACAGAAAAAGCGACCCGTAAGGGCCGCTTTTTGTATATACATCACAGCTCAGAACACTGCCTGAGAAACGCTCAGGCCTCCTTTCTGAGATACTTCTGAATAAGACGCAGCAGCACCTTCATGTCGAGGGGCTTGGCCACATGGGCGTTCATGCCGCTCTGCAGGCAGCAGCGTATGTCTTCGGAAAAGGCGTCGGCCGTCATGGCGATGATGGGAATGTTGCGGTCCGGCCGATCCAGCGCGCGCAGGGCACGGGCGGCCTGGTAGCCGTCCATCACCGGCATGCGCACATCCATGAGCACAAGGTCGTACCAGCCCGGTTCGGAAGCCTTGAACTTCTCCACGCAGATCTGCCCGTTTTCCGCCCAGTCCAGAATGAAGCCGTGCTGCTCCAGAAGAGCACTCGCAATTTCCCAGTTGAGTTCGTTGTCCTCGGCCAGAAGAAGCCTTCTGCCCCTGCCGAAGTCCTCGTCCTCCTCCTTCTTCTGTTCCAGCGCGCCCCCGCGTTCCGCAAAGGGCCGCAGGCCGTGGAAAAGCGTAGACTTGAAAAGAGGCTTGGCAATGAAGCCCGATATGCCCGCCGTACGGGCCTCCTCTTCGATGTCGCTCCAGTCGTAGGCGGAAATGAGCAGCACCGGCACATCGTCTCCCAGATGTTCGCGCAGCTGCTTTGCGGTTTCCATGCCGCTCATGCCCGGCATCTTCCAGTCAAGCAGCACAAGGTGATAGTCCAGCCCCTGTTCATGGTGCTTTTCCACCATCTTCACGGCGCTCTCACCGTCCGTCGTCCACTCCGCGTGCACGCCCATGTCCTTGAGGAAATACGCGGCGCTGCGGCAGAGATTTTCGTCGTCGTCCACCACCAGGGCATTCCAGCCGGGGAGCACCATGGGCCCCGTCTGGGACTCGGCCTTCTTCATGTCCAGCGTGATGTGAAATTCCGTGCCCCTGCCCAGGGCGCTGTGCAGTTCTATGGTGCCCTTCATCTGGTCCACGATGTATTTCATGATGGACATGCCGAGCCCGGAACCTTCTATGCGGTGGATGCGCTCGTTGTCCTCGCGGGAGAAGGTGTCGTAAATCTTCCGCTGGAACTCCTCGCTCATGCCCATGCCCGTATCCTTCACGCGAAGGTGGGTACGCACATAATTCTCACCCAGCGGAGAAGGTTCCTGAGAAAGATTCACCTGCACGGTGCCTTCCCGGGGCGTGAACTTCAGGGCGTTGGAAAGCAGGTTGAGCAGCACCTGCCCGAGGCGCACGCCGTCGGAATACACGTTCTCCGAAAGAATATCGTGGATGCAGATGTCGAACTGCTGATTCTTGGCCTTGACCAGAGGCTGGGCCACGCCGACCACCTCTTCGATGATCTCGCGCAGGGAAACCACGCTGATGTTGAGCGACAGCTTGCCGTGCTCTATTTTCGACATGTCGAGCACGTCGTTGATGAGCCCGAGAAGATGCCTGCTGGCAAGTGTGATCTTGCGCAGGCAGTCCTGCACCAGCGGCGTGTTTTCAGGGCTTGCGGCGGCAATGGCCGTCATGCCCACAATGGCGTTCATGGGCGTGCGTATGTCGTGGCTCATGTTGGAAAGAAATTCGCTCTTGGCATGGCTTGCCCTGTCGGCGTCGCTCTTGGCCTTTTCCAGCGCCGCAATCTGCCTCCGCGAGTCGCGGGAATAGAAAAAGAACATGGCAAGAATGGGCAGAGGCAGCAGCAGTCCCATGCCCACGGACATGTACAGGCGGCGCGTCCACATGCCGGAAATAAGCTCATCCAGAGAACCGTGGGGCATCACCGTCAGAAGATACCATTCACTGTTGGCCAGAGGAGAGCCGTGCATGTGCAGCCTTTCCCCTTCCACGGTCACGAACATCATGTGTTCCCTGCCGTTGGCGATATCGTCCCGCAGGGAGAAGAGCATTTCTCCGTTTCTGCCCTGTTCAAGAGCCTCGTTCAGAAGGCGGCCGTAGTAGTTGTCCCCCGCACCGGAATCCTTGAGCACAAAGGTGCCGTCCTTGCGGATGATCTGGGAAAAGACCATGGACTTGTCCGTATTCAGGGACAGGGCCTCGCTGATGTAGTTGAGCGGCAGCCCGGCGACAAGGGCCGTGCAGCGTCCGCCCTCACGCATGGGGTAGCCTTCAGTATGGGGATAGCCCACGGAAAGCCCTATGATGAGCAGCTCCTTTCCCGAAGCGGTCACACCGGAAGTGATGTTCTTCTCGCCCGCGTTCAGCGCGCGCAGAAAGGCCTCCTTGTCGCGTATGTTCACCTCTTCGCCGGAAACCACGTCGGCACGGCCCTTCGTATCGTACAGGGCAAGATAGGTGAAGCGCCGCACACTGGCCCCCGCGTCCAGCTTCATTGTCAGATCAGGCCCGTATTCCTCCACGCTTTCCGGCGGAATATCGGTGATGATGCTCTCCACCTGTTCCAGCTTCAGGTCGATGACGGAACGGAAGTGAAGCTGCATCTGAAAGTTCACCGTGTTCATGTAGATTTCACCGACGACCTGGCCGGACTCCTGCCCCTGGCGCATCATGGAAACGGTGCTCCAGACGAAAAGACCGGTACAGAAAACGGCACTGAACAGGCTGAACAGAAAAAGACGGCTGCTTTGTTTCTTCATGGGCTATCCTGAGAAAAGCCCCCTTTGGCAGAGCACGGACAGGGGAGAGAATCAATCCTTCTTCAAGAATTTTTCCAATACCTGAAAAAGATATTTAAAATCAATTGGTTTTGAGACATGCACATCCATGCCTGCGGCCTTGGTGGAAACGATGTCCTCGGCAAAGGCGTTGGCCGTCACCGCAATGATGGGCACTCTCCCGGCATCAGGCCGGTTCATGGCGCGGATGCGCCTTGCGGCCTCGCAGCCGTCCATTTCCGGCATCTGCATATCCATGAGCACGGCATGGAAAAAAAAGGGTTCGGAAGCGGCGAAAAGCTCCACGGCCTCGCGGCCGTTCCATGCCTGGGAAACCTCCATGCCGTTCATGGAAAGCATTTCCACGGCAAGTTCCATGTTCACCATGTTGTCTTCGGCAAGCAGGATATGCCTTCCCTTCAGCACTTCCATGTCGGGTCCCTGTTCCGCCGCAGCGGACTCACCCGTCTTTCGGGCCGCGGCAAAGGGCAGAACCACGGTGAAGGTACTGCCAGTTCCGAGGGTGCTTTCCACACGGATTTCTCCGTTCATGTGTTCCACCAGACTCTTGGTGATGGACATGCCGAGTCCCGTTCCGGCCACGTTCCTGGCGGAAAAACGGGTTTCCCTCGTGTAGGGCTCGAACAGATGCGGGAGAAACTCCTTCGATATGCCGGTGCCGGTATCGGACACCACGAACACATACTTGGCGAAATCCTCGGATTCCCGCTTTTCCACCTGCGTTACGGAAACGGTAATCACATCATCGGCAGAGGTGAACTTGAAGGCGTTGGAGACAAGATTGTTCAGAAGCTGCACGATGCGCACGGAATCGCCCACCACATGGGTATTCTTCACATCAAGCTGCACGCGCAGCGTCTTGTGCTCCATCTCCGCCTGCACGGCGTAGGCGTCGAGGCAGTCGCGGACGCACTTTTCCAGATCCAGTTCACGGTTGTTCAGGGCAAACTTGCCCTGCTCCATGCGCGACATGTTGAGCACGTCGTCGATGAGGTTCTTGAGCTGAAGACTGGAAAAATTGATTCTGTCGAGGCAGCTTCTGACCTTGTCCCTGTCATCCAGAAACTTTCTTGCGAGGTCGGACATGCCGATGATGGCGTTGATGGGCGTGCGCATGTCGTGGGACATATTGCTGAAGAAGGCCTGCTTCGCCTTTTCGCTCTGCTGGGAGTTCTCCAGCGATTCCTGAAGGAGTCTGCGTTCCTGAAGCTGACGCTGCTTTTCCTGCTCCACTTCGCGGAAACAGATGACCGCCTCTTCGGGAGAAAGGGATTCGTCGAACAGCACATGCACGCTGACCCAGCGGTATTCCTCGCCGAAGAGCCGCCGGAAGTCGCCGCCGAAATCCCGCACCCGGCGCGCCACAAGGGAACGGATGCTCCCGGCGGAAAAATTGCGCATGAATTCCTCCCGGGCCTCCGGCTCTATGACTTCCGTGATCACCTGCAGAAGGCCGTCGTAATCCCCCGCCTCCGGCAGTCTGCGCCGAACATAGTCGGAGCCCTTGATCATTTCATAGCTGTTGCTGCCGAAGTCCACGCGGTACAGGGCGTAATAGGAATTGCCGAGCACGCGCACGGTTTCGTTGGTGCTCTCCACCAGCGCGTTCGTCCGCACGAAGCGCCAGGAATACACGGCGAGAAAAAGGAAGAATATCCCCGAAAAGGCGGCCAGAAAGTAGAAAAGAACATCCGCTTTCTGCAGAATTTCCGCATAAGGCATGGTGAAGATGGTGTACCAGCCGTTGAAGAGTCTCGCATAGTACACCGCGCGCTTTTCCCCGTCCAGATCAATGATGTGCGCCCGGTAATCATCAAAATCACCGGCCTTCACCTTGTGGAAAAGGTTCGTCACATAGTCCTGTACAACATCATCATCCGCGGAAAGCGCCGTATGGCTGTAGAGTATGGCTCCGTTGCCGTCGCAGAGGAAAAAGGAATCCCTGTGCGTCATGATTTCAGGCAGGGCCTTGAAGCTGAAGTTCTGGGAAAAGATATCGAAGAAAATCACCGCGTCGGAGGTTCTGCACCGGCGGGCCACGGTGATGACGGGTTCCCCCGTCACCACATCCACATAAAGATTGGTGAATACGGTTTCTTCGGGGTGCGCCATGGCCAGTCTGTACCATTCGCGCTCCCGGGCCAGAGACTCGGGAAGGTCCTTGATCCGGCCTTCCCGGTCGATGGTCATGCCGTTGACGATGATGTAAGGTGTGACTCTGTCTTCCCCGACCACGGTCTGCACCCGGTCGAAGAACATGGCCAGACCTTCCGCCATGAAGGGGATGTCCCCTTCCTGAAGCCGCTTGTCCACAGAGGCCGCTCCGAAGGCCAGCAGCGTGCTGAAGGCGGTAAGGCGGCTCTGCTCCTCGGCCGCATAGTTGCCGGCCAGCGTCATGCCCGTACTTCTGGCATTGCGCAGCAGAATGTCGCGGAACATGTACATGCCGCCGCCGCTCAGCAGAACCACCGCGAGAAAAAGCAGCATGTTGAAATATATCCCCACCGGGAACGACCTGAAGCGCATATCTTTTCCTCTGGGTTGAAGGCCCGCCACAAGGTACGCAAAGGGAAAAAAGCGCGCCTGCGGAACAACCTCAGGCAAAGAGAAGGTTCCCCTTCCTGTCCGAGGCCGGACTGCACGCCCTGAAAGGTCCGTTCTGCGTACGGCCCTTCTCAGCTGAAACTTTTTTCTATGGCCTGCACGGCCGCGGCGTACGCCAGGGAGATATCGGGCATCATGTCGCCCGCGCCCTGCATGTCGCCCTCGCGCAGGGCCTGCACCTGCAGGTTCATAAGCTCATACAGCGCCGAAAGGGAAAGATTGCCGCACACGCCCTTGAGCGTATGCGAAGCTTCCAGCGCGGCCTGTGCATCCTGGGCCTCGAAGGCCCTTTCCAGTGCGACATAGGTCGTGTCCGCCGGGAACTTCTTCAGAAGCTTTCCCATGATGGCCTCGCTCCCCATGCAGCGCTCCAGCATGCCGTCCACATCAATGCCTCCGGCCGCAAGCGTTTCCTTCACCTGTGCGTCCATGTCTCAGTCCTCCTTCGGGCTGTGGATATACAGCTGGGCCAGTTTCTCTTCCACGGCGAAGAAACGGTCCAGCAGCAGCGGATTGAACACCCCGCACTGGTGTTCACGAATCATCTTCAGAGCTTCGGCACGGCTGAAGGCGCCCTTGTAACAACGCTTGCTCACCAGGGCGTCGTACACGTCCGCCAAAGAGACGATCTGCGCCCAGATGGAAATCTCGTCACCCTTGAGCCCGTCGGGATAGCCCCGGCCGTCCCAGCGCTCATGGTGGTGGCGGGCGATGTCGTAGGCGTACCTGTAGGACTCATGTTCGCGCAGTTGCGGAATCTTCTTCAACAGTTCCGCGCCCTGGGTGGTATGGGTCTTGATGACTTCAAATTCCTCCGGCGTGAGCCTGCCGGGTTTGTTCAGTATGGAATCGGGAATGGCGATCTTGCCCACGTCGTGCATGATGGAGGCAAGGGCAATGTGCTCTATGTCTGCGGAGTTCAGGCCGTTGCCGAGGTCGGTATGAAGGAGCAGAAAACGCGTGATGTCGTGTATGCGGCGGACATGCTCGCCCGATTCCCCGTTGCGGAATTCGATGGCCGTGGACAGCGATTCTATCATCCCCTCATTGAGCCGGATGATCTTCTGCGCCTGAAGCAGCAGTTCCGACTGCTGCTCTTCCACCTTGTTGCCCAGAATCTTTCTCGCCCGGAAAAGTTCTACCACGGAATTCACCCGCCGCTGCACCACATAGGGCACCACGGGCTTGCTGATCACGTCCATCACGCCCAGCTCGTAGGCCTCCCGCGTGACGGCGTCGCTTGCCTCCCCGGTAATGAGAAAAGCGGGAATCTTCCCGGTGAGTCCTTCCGCCTGCATGCGCCTGAGCACCTCGATGCCGTCCATTTCCGGCATCACCACATCCAGAAGCACGGCACAGTACTTCTCGGGCGCGGCCAGTATGGCATCCAGCCCCACCCTGCCGTTTTCCGCCTGCTCCGCAGGATAGAAGGAAGAAAAAATATGCTCCAGAAGTGCGCGGTTGATGTCGTTGTCATCAACGATCAGAAGTGTGCCGGTCTGCTGTTCCTGCTGGGGAAACGGAAACATGCTCTCTCTCCTCCCCCGGCCGGAACGTCCGCCTCCGGCCGAAATGGTCTTTCACCTTTATATCCTTTGCGCGGCGATTTGTCATGTGCGAAGAACCGCCGCTTTCCGGCTGTGAAAAAATCCCCTTTCCCCGCACATCTGTTTCCCCGGCCTCCCTGCGGGAAAAACATCGATTCTCCGGGAAAAAGACGCCCGCCTCCCCTTTAACAAAAAGAAAACACCTTCTGATGATAAAAAAATCCCTGTTCTTTTCCTCGTTCCCCGTCAAAAGACAATGATACATGATGCCGGCATCTTCCCCCGGAAGGGCTTGTATACATCACACTTGCGCAGACACATAATTTTGAAATATAATTTCAACACATATTCACAAAATACTCTTCTTTCATCAGACATGAATCATATTTACCTGTAACTTGACTTTTATATTTTCGTGGTGATATTAAATAGACCGCCTCAGAATGTTTCAAATACCGCAAGGAAGGCATGCGATGCAGGAGCATTCTTTAAAATATCAATATACTGTCCGTAAGCTTCTGGAAGAAATGGATGTTCTCCGGCAGACCTTCACGCTGGTGCGTCTTGTGTCACCGGAGGACTGTCGTACCTGCCATATTGAAGGCGACAGTATCTCTTTTAAAGAGGCCTGCTTCCGTACATGGAAGCGTTCATCCTGCTGTGATTACTGCCTTTCCCGCGAGGTTTCGCGTTCCCGTACTCCCGGCGCGAAGATCGAATCCCTCGACGGGCGCCCCTTTATCGTTTTCGCCAAGTGCGTCCGCCTGAACGGCAAGGACTATTCGCTGGAAATGATTGCTGAAATCACGGGTATGCCCAGCCTGAACCATGAAGAGCGCGTTCTTGGTGAAATATGGCGTCTGCAGGAAGAGAACGCCCGCCTTCTGCGCGACCCGCTGACGCAATGCTACAGCCGCCATTACCTGAACAACAACTTTCATCTCTATGTGCAGGAAGCGAAAAACGTGGGCAAGGAACTGTGCATCGCCCTGCTCGATATGGACAACTTCAAGCACATCAACGACAAATACGGTCATGCCATCGGCGACGAGGTGTTGCGGAGCTGCTGCCTGTTCTGGCTGAAGTACTTCGACACGCAGCATCACAGCTTCCTCACCCGCTACGGGGGCGACGAATTCGTCATCACCGCCATGGCGGACAGCTATGAGGCTTTCTGCGAGCGGCTGAGAAAGCTCGACGCCTCCATGCGGAAAAACGTCGTCATGGACGACGGGCGCACCATACCCTTTTCCTTCACCATAGGCTGCGCCTGCATGAGTGAAACGCTGCAAAGCGTGAAGGACGATTTCGACGTGTGGAGCGCCATGTTCATACTGGCCGACAAACGCATGTACGAAGGCAAAAGCACGGGGCGCAACCGCATCATCACCGCAGACTGACACGCCCCGCCCGAAAGCCGCATGAAGCCGGAAAAGGACCTTTCCGCCGCATGCGGCACGGCGTCCAGCCGCTCATCAAAGACAAATGGGACCCCACCGGCATAGCCGGTGCTTCCTCTTATGCACCTGTAAGGCTTTCTTACCAGCCGCGCCCTAACAGGCGCATCTACGATCTGACATCTGCATTTCTGTTGCCGGCGGCCCGTCAACGGGCTTCCGGCGTATGGGATGCTCAACCGGTCTCCGCGTTTGTCCCCGGCCGGTTGATGCCTGATGTATCCGGCCATCTTTGCCTTATTCCTGCCTGCCGTGTCGACATGGTCACCACGGCGCCAGAACTCCCGATGACGACAGGTGAACTTCAGCTCACCGAACTGTTCCTATATCATCAGGCTGCTCTTTCCTTTCACCTGTCCCACAAACGCCGATACACGTATCTTTCGTATGCGCCAACTTCTCTGTGTCTCCCATGGTGACCTTTTTGATGTGCTTATGGGCACAGTTGCCGGACCGCACCTCTTTCTCAGCAAATCAAAAGGAGTGGTTATCACTTATGCATAACTATACGTTTTCGGGAACCCCCAGCCCGGCGGGGGGGGCTTTTAGTCAGGACCACCCGTAAAACAGGCGGCTTGTTCAGCCCTGCAAGGGCTTGTTGCTTACCCACGCATTAAGGGCTCCGGCTTGAACTTCTCTGGTCGGCGCCCTCTCTTTTTCAACAGTTCAAGCCCCATGTCCTTTGACCCGCAGCCTGCTCCTCAAGGAGCTTTCCCTGCTTCGTACGGAACGGATCCGTATATTCCCTGACCGTTCTCTTATCTGGCATGATATCTTCTCCATCCTGCTCCCGTATCTATTTCCTGATTCTTGCTTCGTTCAAACCTGCTGTGCCGACGTCATATCCCACGCTCCGGAATCTCCGGTTGCCATACCGGTATTTCCGCCGGGAACATTCATCAACAATCATCAGGGAACTTTTACCCTTGATATACCCCGTAACCGACGACAGCGCATGCTTTGGCGGTATCATGACAGGCATATGCACATGGTCCATCATCCTATATCCCTCCATCATTTCCCTTCCCTTGCAACGACAAAAGCTGTCGTATGATTTTTCCTGTCTCCTCACGGTATTGCCCGTAAATCACGTTTCTCCTGTACTTCGGGGTGAAGACCATATGGTACCTGCACGGCCGTTTCGTATGCGCCAGATGTTGTTCTTTCGCCATAAAAAAAACACCTTTTCGATGGGGACGGGAGCCTGGACAACTCCGTCTTGTCGAAAAGGTGTTTTTTCAGGTATAACCGTTTTGGCCTCCACCCGCTGAGCGGGTGTTTTTCTGTTTCGGTCGCTTCCGCTCCCTCAACTGCCTGAAGGCCTTTCTCATCCCGTGCCCCTGCCGTCCGGCGGACGGCAGGGGGGCGTTCCTTTCTCAGTTTCCAGAGTGGGCCGCATACAGCCCTTCCGGCGTTTCCAGCACCTTCTTCAGGTGCGCCACCACGTTCTGGTCGAAGCTGGGGCTGCCTTCCAGAGCGGCAATGGCCTTTTCCCAGCTCATGCCCTCACGGTAGGAACGGGAACTCACCATGGCGCAGAAGGCGTTGAGCACGGAAAGCACGCGGGCTTCGGGCAGGATGTCCTCTCCGGCAAGATGGCGCGGATAACCCGAACCGTCCATGTTCTCGTACATTTCATGAAGCGCCCTGGCGATGGGCAGATCAAAGTCGATATTTTCCAGAAGGTTGCAGGCATGTTCCGGAACCTTGCGCACTTCCTCCAGTTCCTCAGGCGTAAGCCTGCCCTTCTTGGTCAGAAGTTCTCGGGGAATGAAGAGCTTGCCCACCTGGGAAAGCATGGCGCCCATGACCACGGTATTTCTGCCGTCTTCGGAAAGGCCCATGCTCTTCGCCACCAGCTCGCCCAGCCTGGCCATGCGGTGCGAATGCCCGGCAAGGTAGGGATCGACGCTTTCCTCGGCGCGGGTGAAGGCCTCGATAAGGCTCCTCTGCTGCTGACGCATGCGGTCGCTGCGCCGCCGGAATTCCGTGATGTCCTTCATACTGACCACGGCGCCGCGCATGCTTTCGCGCATGCGGCTTTCGCTGGAATCAAGGAAGGGGAAGAGCGTCACACGGTACAGGCGCTTTTCTCCGTCATGCTCCAAATACACTTCACAGCCCTGATCCCGGTTGTTGATGGCCACCTGGCGGATGCGGTCGAGAAGTTCCGAAGCCGTATCCACGGGGAAGCAGGAAAAGAGCATCTGCTCTTCCACGTCCTGCACCTGTCTGCCGATAATGGAGGCAAATGCGGGGTTGCAGATATGGATCTGCCCCTTCACGTCGGCCATGAACAGGCCGATGTCCAGAGAAGTGTTCACGCTGTCCAGAAGTTCCTTCTGGCGGGAAACGAGCTGATTGAGGCGCTGCAGTTCGGCCGTCACGGCCCGCTGCTGACGGCCGAGTCCCATCCACCACAGCAGTCCGCAGAGCAGTATGAAGCTCAGCCAGCCGAGCACGCCGCCCACATAGACGGGAAGTTCGGCCCGGAAAAGCAGCCTGTCCACGGCGGCTACGGGCGTTTCATGAATGATGCTCCAGTCCAGCCCGGGAATGAACACGGACATGGAATACACCATACTGTCCTGCGACACGCTCCTGCGCAGGGCAAAGGGAAGCGAACCGCCGGACTCGGTGAACTGACGCGCCGAATCCGCGGCCAGCGCCACGGGCGCGGGCACATGCAGCAATTCCCAGGCATCGCCGTTGCGCTGCATGATGTAGGAAACCGAAAGGTCGTTCTGCTTGGGGCGCGCGGTGAACTGCGACACCTTGGCAAGCACCGGCGTGGTGGACATGAACACGGCCACGCGCTTTTCGGGATTTTCCAGGTCGGACACAGGTTCAAACACATCCAGCGCCAGACCGTTGGGACAGGCCCTCACGGGCAGAAACGCGGTTTTTCCCGTTTCCATGGCCTGCACGGCGGCCCGGGCCTGAGCGGCGGAAAGCGGAGAAGGCGTGCTCAGCGCGGAAAGAATGGTCTGACCTTCGCGGTTGACGAGGCGCGCATCCAGCAGGCCGTTATAATTCATGAATTCAAGCAGTATTCTGCGGATGGCGGGCACTTCCTCGGAAAGCACGGCCGCGCTGCCGGAAAAGCTGATGCCGTGATCGGCGTTGTTGATGCTGCCCGCCACGGCTTTATCCAGCCCAAAGAGGTCGGAGGAGAAAAGCCGGTACGTTTCTGAAGCGCTCACGCGCAGCCTGAGCTTCTGCATGTCCGTATTCCATATATCGATGGCCCGGACGGCATCATCCAGCCAGGAGGACACGTTCTGCTCATAGCGTTCCAGCAGCTCAAGCCGCCTGTTTTCCAGCTGGGAAAAACAGAAGAACAGGGCTACCCCCCCTGAAACAAGCACAAGACAAAGCGCGGCCAGAATAGCCGATTTTTTGGAAAAACCGGAATATCCGGCCTGTTTCGGGCTGTTCATAGGTCTCCTCCATCCTCTCTGCGGAAAACGTCTTCTCTCTTCGCCGGGTCCGCGTCGGTACCTGCGCTAGCGCGGCTTTACATGAACCCAGCGGTATTTCTCGTTCACCGAAAACTGCGGCGCGTAGTTGCGCACTCTCTGCGCCGGCCGCACGGAATCGGAAAGATTGTCCAGAATATAAATATCATCGCCCTGGTACACGGCAAGTATGGCATGGCCTATGTTGCGGATGGTTTCCCGCACCACCACGATGCGCATGTCGTCCACCGGCACGCCGAGTTCCTTGAGCGTATAGTACTTGACGATGCAGTAATCCTCGCAGTCGCCGGACTTGCTCAGAAATTCATAGGGAGCGGCCCAGTAGTCCTGCTTTCTGTACACTTCCTGGTCGGTACGGTAGGGCCACCTGTTCCAGAACCTGTTGACGATATCAAGCTTTTCCCGGAAGGGTCTGCCTTCCGCCTTTTGTCTCAGATCCTTCCAGAGCGTGGAGGAGTTGAAACGGTTCTCGTCGAAAAAAATCGGTTTCTTCCGGTTTCTTTCTATAGCGGAAAGCCAGTTCTTCTGCTTTTTCAGCTCCATTTGAAATTCCACCGTTCCGAACAGGCGCGGCCTGGCCTGTGCGGAGGAGGCGAGGAACGGAACATACGCCAGTGTACAGGTCACGCACAGCAAAAGCGCAAGCATACGCCCGACATGTGCCATGTGCGCCAGAATCCCCATGGGTACTCCACATCCCCCTTTTCTTCTGCCGGAAGATTAATGTCCGAACCCGGCCCTGTAAAGGATACTTTCCAGAGCCGGGTCAGAAAAGCCGGAGGAGATCCTCCGGCTCTTGTACGCTCTTATTCCGGCATGGTGATCTGATCGAGAGGCTCGCTGTCGTGAGGAGTCACCTTGAGCATGTCGGTCTTGATGCCCAGGCTGGGCAGAAGATCACCGGCAAGGGCCTTCATACGGTAGGCGGCGATGAGGGTGTTGCCCAGAGCCGTGGCGGCCTGCGTGGAGGAGTTGAACAGTTCGTTTTCCGCATCCAGCACGTCGAGCAGGCTGCGTTCGCCGAGCACGAACTGCTCTTCGTAGGCGCTGCGCGTGGTCTTGTTGTACTCGATGGCTTCGCGGTAATGCTCAAGCTGCTTCTGGGCGGAAAGAAGCTGCGTCCAGCTTTCTTCCACGTTGAGCTTCAGATCGTCCATGTAGTCGTAAAGCACCTGGCGGCTCTGACGGATGCGGGCCGCGGCGGCCTTGCTTTCCGCCACGTCGGCGCCGCTGTTGAACAGATTCCAGCGCACCACGGCGGCTACGCCGAATTCCGCGGTCCACAGTTCGCTCTTGCCGTCGCGGTCGGAGTAGGAAGGCCCGGCTTCAAGGCTGAGGGAAGGGCTGTAGGCGGACTGCACCTGTTCCCTGACGGCTCTGGCGGCCTTCACGTCTTCCAGATACGCGGCAACCTTGGGGTTACCCTTCTGGGCGGCCTTGAGCACTTCATCGGCATTCTTGAACATCTTGGCAGGCATGTTCACCGGGCCGAGATTCATGGCGGAACGGCCGGTGAGGCGGGTATAGGTGTCTTCACCTATGCGCAGGGAGGCGCGGGCTTCGGTAAGGGTGGAACGGGCGCGGGAAAGACGGCTCTGCGCCTGGGAAACGTCGGCCATGGTGTCCACGCCCTGCGCTTCGCGGGCGCGGGCCTTGGCAAGAATGTCCTCATGGCTCGCCACGTTGTCCTGGGCGAGTTTATAGATCTGCTGACGGCGCAGCACGTCCACATGGGCGATGATGGCGTCAAGCGCCAGCGTATTGGCGTTGTCCAGCACACGATGATCCAGCGAACGGTAGGTGGCCTCGGCCTCGCGCACGCGGCCGCGGGTCAGCCAGCCGTCCCACAGAGGCTGGGTCACCAGAAGCGAAGCGGAGGAATAGGGCGCCACATCATTATAGCCGTAGGAACGGGTCGTGCTGTCGGTAAGCTTGCCGAAGCCGCCCCTCGCCGTAAGATCAACTCTGGGACCGTAACCGGCCTTCGCCCTGTCGACCTCATGGCCGACCGCGCTGCGGTTTTCCTGAATGGCCTTCAGGGAATTGTTGGTGTTCAGCATGGACTCAATGGACTGCTTCAGGGAAGTGGGTGCATCTCCTGCCGCCAGCGCAGGGACGCAGAGCATGACGCCGAGACAGCCGGAAACAAAAACGGTGAACAAAGGTTTCATACATCCTCCGATCGGTTTGTTCGCAATGCTTTCTCCCCAGAATTTCCCCCCCCGGGGGGGAGACACATCGGCAGGAAACATGCACGAAATATGAACTCATACCAGACGCAAAACCGGGAAAAACACTGCGCCCTGCGGCGCAGACAAAGCTGCGATTTTTCCATCTCCTCAGAAACACTTATAAAATTTGTATACTATTATATATATTTTTCTCATATCACCGTCAAGATTTTTTTCCACTTTCATGCGCGGAATAGCATTTCCGTCTTTTCCCTTCCTTATTCTGAACGTGTTTTCTCTTATTTTACATGAAGTCCATTATCAATACAGAAGCCTGTATTCCTTACAAGTATTGTATATCAGAAAATATTTACAAAAAATTTTTATGCACAGAAAAATGCACATCTTTTATTCCTTTACACGCCATACAGTAGTTAATTTTTTCCGCCTGAATATCAGGCCGACACCATGCCCCGGCCGACTTTTTTTCTGATGGCCGCTCTGCTTTTACAGCGTATCTTTCTTTTCAGAACGGGTCAAGTTTCCTGCCCGAAACGCTCTCTTTCTTTGTCTGAAACTTGCCTGTCATGCTTTGCTTCAGAACATACCGGATTATTTTTCTTTCCAGAAGGGGCGGCATTCCATGTCACAATGCGCCCCGGATTCTTCTGCGGGCCGGGAACGGGATGAAACGGAAGCCTCCTTTCCGTTACTTTTCCCTCAGAGCGTTCTGCTTGGCCTTGAGAATGGGCTTGAGCAGGTAATCCAGCACGGTTTTCTTGCCCGTCATGATATCCACGGTGGTCATCATGCCGGGCATGATGGGCAGTTCCTCCCCGTGGTACACGATGGCGGTTTTCGGGGTGCGCACCTTCACCAGATAGTAGAACTCGCCTTTCTTGTCCTCTATGGTGTCGGCGCTTATCTGTTCCAGCACGCCGTCCAGACCGCCGTAAATGGAATAATCATAGGCCGAGACCTTGACCATGGCCTTCTGCCCCGGGTGCAGGAAGGCCACGTCCGCCGGGCGCACTCTGGCTTCCACCAGAAGCGTATCGTCCAGAGGCACGATTTCCATGATGGGTTCGCCGGGTTTGACCACGCCGCCCACGGTGTTGATATAAATCTGCTTCACGGAGCCGCGCACCGGAGAACGAAGTTCCGTTCTGGTCACGCGGTCGCTCCCGGCGGAAAGCCCTTCGCGCAGGGAAGCGAGTTCCAGACTGCGCTTGTTGATTTCCTCCATGATGACGGCGTCAAGTTCCGCCTTGCGCAGATTCATGCGGTGTTCCGCCTCGCTGGCCGCCGCCTCCGTGCGGGGAATGGACACGGTGAGCGTGTCGATTTCCCCCTGAGCCTGCACCGCGCGTTCCTGAAGTTCCAGGTACTGCACGCGCGAATAGCTGCGCCGCTGCAGCAGAGGCTCGGCAATGTTGAGCTGCTGACGTATCAGCGAAAGACTCCTGGTCAGCTGTTCCTTGCGGGAAAGCTGCTCCTTCACTTCCTGGCGGCGCTGCTCGGCCTGCGCCATAAGCACATTGAGCTCGGATTCCCGCTGGCGTTCGTACACGGCATAGGTTTCCTGCTGCACTCTGGTGAGCCTGCGCCCCTGTTCCAGCTGATCTTCGGTAAGGGGATAGCCCGTACCCCGTTCCAGCCATGAGCGCAGATCTTCCGGCCATTCCAGGGGAGTACCGGATACGGAAGCGCGCAGGCGCCGTATGGCGATGAGGTTTTCCATGGCCTTGTAGAGCATGTCGCGCAGGTTGCTTTCCGCCATTTCATTGTTCAGGCGGGCGAGCACGTCGCCTTTTTCCACAATCTGACCTTCATGCACGTCCACCCCGCTCAAAATACCGCCCTCAAGGTTCTGAATGATCTGCGTACGGGAAGAGGGCACCACCTGCCCTTCCGCGCGGGTGACTTCATCGAGCGTGGCAAACCCCGCCCAGACAATGAACGAGGCGAAAAACAGAAATACCCCGACAGAAAGCCACCGGGCCTTTCTGGTGGGACGACGGGCCAGGGCGGCTTCCACCTCGGCCGCATAGGGCAGATCTTCGGGAAGCAGCCTGCTTGAAAGGGAAGCCGGCTCAAAAAGGCTCCGTGCGGGCCGCGGCTGTGCGGGAGCCTGGCCGGGAACAGCCCCGGATTCCGGGGGAACGTCCGAGCCTCTGGCAGGCGTGTTCTTTATTTCTTCATCCATGGAAAAATTTTCCTTTACGGCATGGTCTCATACGGCGTCGATCATCTCCGCGCCCGGCCGCTATCCTGCGTTTTTCCCGTTTCCGGGCGTGCTCTGTCCTGTCTTGTCCAGGGAAGGACATGTTTCCGCCGCGCCCTGTCGCACAGCAGCGACCTTTACAGGCCCGGGCTTCAGGGAAATATTCCGCGACAGCCTGCCCTGCGCGACGCTGTCGGCCTTTTCCGGCTGAGCCGCTTTTTCCTTCCGAACCTCTGCAGCCGCGGAAGGTCCGCCTTCCCGCGGGTCCTTCGTCTCTCCAGACCGGGCACGGCGTGCGGATCGCCCTTCCTGAAGCTTCGCAAGCACGGCATCACGCGGGCCGTCCATGAGCACCTTGCCCGCTTCCATGACGATGAGCCTGTCCACGATACGCAGCATGCTGAGCCTGTGCGTGATGAGGATAAGCGTTTTATCGCCCAGTATGGGGGCAAGGCGCTGCTGGACGAGGCGTTCGGAATCCACGTCCATATTGCTGGTGGGTTCGTCAAGAATGAGCACGTCGGGGTCGCGCACCAGAGCGCGCGCAAGGCCCACGGCCTGCCTCTGCCCGCCGGAAAGGTTGCGGCCCTGTTCGCCCACCTGCGCGCCATACCCAGAAGGATGACGTTTCACCATGTCGGCCACCCCGGAAATGGCGGAAGCCCGCAGAATGAGATGGTCGTTGATGGTGGGGTCGCCCAGGGCGATATTGTCGCGCACCGTGCCGTAAAAAAGAATGACCTCCTGCGGCAGAAAGCCCACACGGCTGCGCAGATCGGCCGTAGCGAGCTGACGTATGTCCACCCCGCCAAAGGAAACCGAGCCTTCGCCCGGCTGATACAGCCCGATGAGCAGCTTGCCCAGGGAGCTTTTTCCCGACCCCATTCTGCCGATGATACCCACCTTTTCGCCCGGACGTATACGCAGGCTTACGCCGTTGAGAGCGGGCGTCTGCGCCCCGGGGTAGGTGAAGGTCACGTTGTCCATGACGAACTCACCGGAAAGGGAGCCGAAATCCATGCAGGCGGACTGATCCTGATTTTCCGAAGGAAGTTCCATGAGCATGTCCAGCGCCTTGAGCGACACGCGGGAATTCTGGAGTCTGGTCAGGAGCGAGGCGAGCTGAAGCAGCGGAGCCATGATGCGGCCCACAAGGATGTTGCAGCCTATGAGCCCGCCCATGCTCATTTCGCCCGCGCCTATGCGGTACACGCCCCAGATGACCATGCCCACCGTGACCATCTGCGTGGTGAAGGTGGCGAAGCTCACGGCCCGGGAACTGTATTTACGCGCCTCATTGGAGGACTGGGCGGAAATACCGGCCACAGCTTCCCACAGGCGCTGCATGCGGCTTTCGGCCATGCAGCCCTTCACGGTTTCCAGGCCGTTCACCATTTCCACCAGCAGGGCGTTTTTCTGCATGTTGTGGCGGTAGCTTTTTTCCGCACTTCTGCGCGCGGCCATCTGCAGATAGACGCCCACGCCGAGCAGCACGGGCATGGCCACAAGGGGAAGCGCCACAAGCGGCCCGCCGATGAAGGCAAGCAGCACGAAAAACAGCACAAGGAAGGGAATGTCGATGCATGCAAGGAAGGTGGTGGAGCTGAAGAACTCGCGCAGCGACTCAAACTCCCGCAGGTTGTTCACCAGCGCACCCGTGGATTCGGGCTTGGCGTCCATGCGCATGGAGAGCACCTTGTCGATGAGCTTGCTGGAAAGCACCACATCGGCGTTGCGACCCGCGAGATCCACAAAATGGCTGCGCATGGTGCGCAGAAGAAAATCGAACACATAGGCAAGCGTCACGCCTGCGGCGAGCACCCAGAGCGTTTCATAGGCGCTGTTGGGAATAACCCTGTCGTACACGTTCATCACAAAGAGGGAACTGACCACGGCAATGGTGTTCACCACCACGCTGGCAAGGGCCACATGCCGGTAAATGGGCATGTAAAAGCGCAGCACATCCCAGAACCAGCGTTTGCTTTCCTTGCGGCGCACGGGCTCCGTGCGGGCGTCGGCCCGGCTTTCCAGCGCGCCGAACACGGCGTAGCCGGAATACTGTTCCTCCAGAACAGCACGGGACATGGTCTGCTCCTCATCCCCCAGTTCCGGCAGGATGACGGTGGCGTTTTCCTTGTCCAGCTTCGTGAGCACACAGGAGGAGTCGCCCTTTAAAAGCAGAATGCAGGGAAACGTGAGCGGAGAAATATCGTCGAGCTTCGGACGGCACATCACCCTCCCCTTCAGCCCCGCCCTTTCTGCGGCGCGCAGGCAGGCCCCGGCGCTTATTTTTTCGGAACCGGAAAGCCCCGCCAGCAAAAACTGCGGGGAAACATGCCTGCCCTTCAGACGTATGAGAACGGAAAGGCTGCGTAAAAGAGCGGGCATGAAATCCACTTCCGAAGGAGAAAGCGGAGCCATCGCCGCAGCGGTGGAAACAGACGTGGGGGATTCACTCATGATGCACCTCTTCAGGCTGCCCTCACGGGCATGCCCGAAGCTGTTTTTAATAAGGGCGGGCAAAGGGTGTCAATGGACGGCAGCCCATGGAAGACAAAAAGTCCGCAGTCCTTCCGCCTGAGCTTCCCCAGGAACGGCCGCCGGACTCAGCAACCTTTGTTCTTCCACCGGGCATACTCGTCGAGCAGAAGCTTCATGTGCAGCGCCGTCACGTTCTTCTGTTCGAAGCGGGCCAGCACATCCCGCCGCGCCGCATCCTGCACGGAAGCAAGCTCCCCGTCCAGAAGAGCGGAAAGGAAGCGTCCGCTCTCTTCTCCCGTACGGAAGAAAAAGGCGTTTTTCCCGTGATGCAGGAAGGAAGGCCCCGCGCCTTCGGGCAGTACGGGAACAACCCCGCAGCTCATGGCTTCCAGCAGTACGGAACTGGGCAGGTCGGGGCGGGGAAACATCACCAGAGAGGCACCGCGCAGAAGGCTCCGGTATTCCTCAAGAGAAAGCTGGCCCGGCACATACGGCCGACTTTTTTCCGGCAGGGCGGCGCACGCCTGCATCCACTGTTCCCGTACCGAGGGGCCGTCGCAAAGTACCGCGGCACGGCATGTGCCGCGCGCCGTGAGAAGGCCCGCGACCATGGTCAGATCTTCCGCCGCGCCGTCCCTGCCCGCGTGGAACAGCACAAGTTCCGGCCGCCTCTTTTCTCCCGGGGAAAACCACCCGGTATTCACCGGACAGGGCACATCCCTTCCATGGGCAAGGCGGGAGGAAAAAAGACTCCTTTCGCCCGTGCCGGGGCACAGAACAAGGTGACTGCTCAGGGCATGGCGGCATTGCAGAAGATGGCGGGTAAAGGTGGGTTCCCCCCGCGCTTTTTCCGTCAGAAAAGCCTTCGCCCCTTCCGCCCAGCCCACACGAAAAGCATGAGGAAAGGCCTCTTCACAGAAAAGGCCGTAGCCGTCGCTGGCGGAAAGAACGATCATATCCGGCGCCATGCCGCTTTCCCCGAGCCGCCTGAAGGCATGAAGCGCATGGCTTCCCACGGAAATCGCGCCTTCCAGACCGGGGGCATACCGGGAACTTCCCCCTGCACGCGCCTCCCGGGAAGAGGCCAGTACGACATGACGCACTCCTGCCAGGGTAAAATCCCGCCGCCGGAAGCCGGAGGCGAAAAGCACCTCATGCCCGCCCGCGGCAAATGCAGCCGCCAGCGCGCCGAACGTGCCTGGAAAAGCGTGGTTGACAAACAAAATCCGCATATTCCCTTCCCCTGGCGGCCCGCGTTTTCATCCCGCGGGAAAAAGGCGCAGGCTCCGGAACGGAGTCTCTGCCCGAATATACCTCAGAACATTCCGTACCGGCAATGCTGCATCGGCTCACCTGCGCCGGCCTCCCCATGAAAAAGCGGTCCGCACCGCAAAGGCAGGACCGCCGGAAAAAGGCCGGGGCGGCCCGAAGGCCGCCCCGGATCATGGTTAACCGTTGCTGTTCTGGAGCAGGAACACCTGCTGCTGTGCGGCGGCATCGTCAACGCTCGTCACATTCTGAAGGGCTGCGCCGGTGCCGGCATCCAGCTGCAGGGTAAGATCCGCCTCGCCTTTGAAGTCGTAGGTGCCGTCATGCTGCTCCGTCCACTTCGTCATATCCAGCGTAAGGGTCTCATTGCCGCTTGCATCAACACTGATGCTGATGCCGTAATCGGCAGCCAGCTTTTCCATACTGGTCAGGCTGAGGGCATCACTGCCCGTGATGAGCACTTCTATGCCGTCCACATTGGGCTTGCCCTCGCCGCCCGCAAGCAGCGCATCCAGCGTAAGGTCACTGTCCGTGGACACCATGAAGTCGATGCCTTCACCACCATTCACCAGCACGTCGTTTGCGTCGTACACGATGATGTCGTTGCCTTCGCCGCCGTAGATGGTGTCGGCTCCCGCACCGCCGTCGATGTAGTCGTTGCCCGCATCGCCATGGATGGTGTCGTTGCCGCTGCCGCCGTAGATGGCATCGTCGCCCGCACCGCCATGGATGGTGTCGTTGCCTTCCTGACCGAAGATGACGTCATCCGCACCGCTGCCGGTGATGGTGTCGTTGCCGTCTTCGCGGCCGGTGAGGCCTGCCAGCTCAACGCCCCCGGCTTCCGAGCCGTCCATGTTCCACACATCGCCGTGCGCATTCACAAGGTAGAAGTCGCCGGTGCCATCCACGCGGGTCTCGTAGCCCAGCTCCTCGGCATGCTCCAGCATGTAATCCACGGTGTCGGTATGCGTCCAGCCTTGGTACTTCGTGCCTGCAAGCAGGGAGGCGTTGTCCTGGTTCTCCAACCACTGGAACACTTCCGCACCGGAGCCGTAGCCGATACCGGCAGCCACCAGGGCGGCCTGAATAGTGGTATTCTGGTTCAGATCATACAGCAGACGGTCGGTGTTCTGCACGTCGCCGTACACGATGACGGACGAGGCGGAATCCGCCGCCGTGATCTCGTCGCTACCAACGGCAACCAGCGCGCCCGGCTTGAAACCGCTTTCAAAGGCGGCGCTCAGGCTGCTGGTATCAGTCACCTGCTGACTGGTACCACCATTGACGGAAACAATGACCTGTTCGAGGAGACTTCCCTCATCAACCGACCTCCAAGACCATCCCGAACGATAGCCCCATTCCCTATGCCAAGAAGAGTAGGTGACTTCCTGCAGGCTACCCTGAATCTCCACATAATAGGTTGCACTGCGGTCAATGGATTCAGGATGTTCATATGTTATGCCACCGGGGGCATACACACCGTCCGAGGATTCAAACCAGCCGTTGGCAGCATGAGCGTCACCCACAGTCTGGGCGGTGTTGTCGAACATGGCAAGGTTTTCCATGTCCGCGTCCGACAAATCGTTACCGAAGCCGATGGCATGGATATTGATGTGGCCATCACCCTGAGCGGACAGCAGTTCCTGATAGGCATTCCACGCTCTCTGATAATCGTCCTTGTAAGCATCATCGGTACCCGCTCCCGCCGGACGACCGTCCGTCAGGAAATACGTGATATTGCCCGTAGCGTTTTCAACACTATCGCCAAGCTTATCAAACCAGGCGGCCGCCTTGGAAAAGGCAGGGCCATAGTCTGTAACGGAGGTACTATCAACATCTGCCCTGTTTATGTCATTCACGAAGCTTCTGCTGAAAGCCTCGAAAGAGGCATAGCTTCTGCCTTCATAGGAATATGTTGTTGCACCTGCCACCTTGGTAATCGTTATTTCGATAGGATTGGCTGCGTCTTCAGCAAAGGGAATGACTGCGACAGTCACGCTGCCGTCGGTAAAGTCCGTGTTTCCTTCAATGCTCGTAATGAAGTTCTGAATGCTCTGTTCAGCCGCTTCAAGTCTGTTCAGCCTACTGTCAGGACCATCGCCTCCAATCCTGTTGTTCGTCATGCTGGTGGACATATCCAGAATGAAGCAGACATTGTAGTTGGCCGCCACCTGCTGGCCTTCGACCACGCCGCCGGTATCGCCTGCGGCCACGGTGCCGGCAACGCCGTCACCGCCGGCGATGGTGATGCTGTCGTTGCCGTTGTCGATGGGACTATCAAGGCCAGGCGTCTGGTCCACCACTTCCAGAGGTACGTCTACCGTAGTACTGACGACGTCGCCGTCGGCGTCTTCGGTCTTGAAGGCCAGCTCGAACTGGTTGGAAGACTGCCCCTCTTCACCGGGCACGCGGAACTGTTCGTACTGTTCCATGGTCCAGCTGCCGTTCTCATCCAGCGTGGCGGTGAAGAGCTGCTCGCCTTCCTCCATCGTACCGGTCAGGATGGATTCGCCGGAAGGACCTTCGCTGAGCGTCAGCGTCACCTTCTGTTCCTGCCCGCCCATCAGAACCGTGATGTCACCGGAGTTGCCGTCGTCACTGAGCGTTCCTTCGTTCACCATGCCGGCGAGGTCGAAGCGCACATGACTGTCCGCATAGACGTCGGCAAAGCCGTCCGCACCGGACTCAGCCGTCACCGTACCTTCGCTGACGATGATGGGGTTGTCGCGCTTGGTGATGAAGTCGATGCCCTGAATGGTGAAGTCGCTGTTTTCGCCATTATCCACAGCAGAAATGACTACTCTGTCAAATCCCTCAAGAACGACATCTCCGGTATTGTAAACAAACTCACCGGACTGAGTTCCTTCCTCCACTGTGGAGTAAACCAGCTGTCCATCCTTATAGAAGGCGATAAGAGCCTTTTCAGACTTCGTATCCCACCCTGTGCCGGTATTACTTCCACCGGAGAAGAAAGCTCCGAAATTGACGGTTATACCGTAAGCATAGCCATCCAGCTCGATGACGACTGCCTCACTGGTAGTACCATTTTCCTGAATTTCCCAGTCCTCATCTGCACCACCGTTGACCGTCAGTCCCCAGTCCGTTTCAGGTGCCGGACGAGACGGGGCTCCATCTCCATATCCAGGAGCAAACGATTGCGATCCGCCTCCATTGTAGGAGCTATAGGCAAGAGTGAAGCCATCCTTATTCTCATTCACAATGAGCGGATTACCCCAAGTATCGGTTCCCCCGTAAGTAACTTCTGCAGCACTGATATGGACGGTATGGCTCTTGACTAGCTGAAAGGACCTAAAAAGGTTATCTGGTTAGTCATGGCAATGAAAAACAAGTATGCGTATCGTTCAAGAATTTCTGAGGCAAAAATTCGGCAACTTGTGAAGCTTTTTTCTGTCGATTTGACGGCTTCTCAGATTGCAGAATTGTCTGGTGTCAACCGTAATACCGTTAACCGCTATGTGTCGGCTTTCAGGGAAAGAATCGCCCGATACTGTGAAGCGGAATCTCCTGTAAAAGGTGAGATTGAAGTCGATGAAAGCTACTTCGGAGCACGACGTGTTCGAGGAGTTCGAGGTCGTGGAGCACGTGGAAAAACCATTGTTTTCGGCCTGTTCAAACGTAACGATAAAGTCTATACAGAAATCGTTCCTGATTGCTCCAAGGCCACTCTCCAGGGGATTATCCGAGGACGTGTAGACCTGGAAAGTGTCATTCACTCAGACGGATGGCGTGGGTATGACGGACTGGTGGATTTGGGGAATCAGAAGCACTTTCGTGTCCAGCATTCCCATAACGAATTTGCCACTAAACACTCGCATATAAATGGGATAGAAAGTTTCTGGGGTTTTGCTAAAACTCGACTGATTCGATTTCGTGGGCTCCCGAAGCATACTTTTTATTTCCACTTGAAGGAATGCGAGTTTCGGTTTAACCATAGACAGGAAAACATCTATCTTTTGGTGTTAAAAATGCTCAGAGAACATCCTCTCAGCTAGTCAAGAGCCTAAAAAATAAAAAAAGAAATATTTTTATATAGAATAAAAATCGGAAACTGTTTCAACCAATAAATGCATCATTAATGTTTTTTTTATGGAAAAATAAAAGAATATATCCATGATGGGTATTTTTCGATGCTTCGGTATGTCATTTTTTTTCGTGCAATATGCGGGAGGATGGTTGCTAAAAGATAAATACGGATATACAAAGAGAAAAAGTGACTGTTTCATGGAAACAGGCCGTTTTTTGTCGACAGAAATGCTGCAACGGCTGTTTTCAGGGTGAACACGATGAATGACGACGACACAAAAATCATAGAACAGCTATCCCGCAGAATCTGTTTTCTTGAAGCCGTGCTGGACGAACTGCCGACACCTGTTTTCGCCAAATCCGCCGATGCCCGCTTCTGCTTCTTCAACAAGGCCTATGAAGACTTTTTTCATGTCGACCGCAGAGATCTGCTGGGGAAAACGGTGCTGGATCTTGAGTTTCTTTCCCCTGAGTCCCGGGAAAGATGCCAGCGCGAGGATGTGGCCGCCATCCGCAACGGAAGCGTTGTTCATTACGAGACCGTAAGCCCTGCGTATGCCGGTCCACGGCATGCATTGTACTGGAGCAAGGGCTTTTCCGTGCCTTCCACGGGAGAGAAGGGGCTGGTAGGCAACCTGGTGGATGTTTCCGACATCAAGATCATGGAAAGGGCGCTTGCGGAGAAGATCGCGGAACTTGAGAGGGTGCAGGCGGAACTGCGCAGGATGAGCTATACCGATCCTCTGACCGGTCTGCTCAACCGGCGGGCCTTTGAGAAGCGCACGCTGGAATGGATGAAGCTGAGCGTCCGGCATGAACAGCCGGTTTCCGTGGTCATGATCGACGTGGATTTTTTCAAGAAGATCAACGACACCTTCGGGCACGACGCAGGGGATGCCGTTCTGAAAGTTCTTGCTGCAGGTTTCCGGAACTGTTGCCGGGAGGAAGACGTCGTTGCCCGCATCGGGGGAGAGGAGTTCGTGATTCTGCTCCCCATGGTAGACTGGGAAGGGGCCATGGCCTTTGCCGAACGCATCCGTGACGCCGTGCACGACTGCCGGAATTTTCCTCACGGCATCGGGCTGACATGCAGCTTCGGCGTGACGCAGTTCTCCGCGCCGGAATCGCTGGACAGCTTCATCAAGCGTGCGGACGAGGCCCTGTACCAGGCCAAGCGGAAAGGCCGCAACGGCATAGGCATGCATCTTGTGGAGAAAGTTGCTCAGCCCTGACGCATGGCAGGAGAAGAGCGGAGATAGAACGTGCTGTCAATCTCCGCTCGCCGTTTATGTGCAGGCGGTCTGGTCTTACGGCGTCTGCAGGTCCTTTTCGTGCGCTTCCGCCTTCTTTCGCAGTTCCTGCGCCACGGAAAGGGTATAATTGCGCCCCGTGGCGGTGAGTATGTTTTCACCGAGCATATCGAGTGCGTCGGCCTTGAGGATCAGAAAGCTTCTTTCTTCCGGCCAGAGGGCGAGCAGATGGTCGGCAAGGCGTGCGGCCCAGGCCGGGTCGTTCCGGGCAAGAGCGTTCTTTGCCTCTTTCAGAAGGGTATCCTGTCCGCCCGCAAGTGCGATCATGCGCAACGCTTCTTCGCGAGGTGTGAAGTCCCGGTAAAGATGCAGCGGATTGCCGTCGAACCAGCCCACATACTGGTTGAAGATGTTGCGCACCGTCCATGCGACATTGCCGTAGTATTCCTTCAGGTAGTCATGCTCTGCCAGCTCTGCGGGAAGCCTTATCTCTGCAGCGAGTTCGTCCGGCGTTTTGCCTGCATTCATGCCGTCGACGGTTTTTCTATAGATGTATTCCAGCGCTTCACGGTACCGGGTGAGAACTTCATGCACGATTTCTCCGCCCAGAAAAGGATCGGTATGCCCGGGAGCCAGTGCTTCTGGTTTCAATGCTGCCATGAGCTTCAGACTGACGCACCATGTGGAGATATCCCGCATGCCCGTTCCCCGGACGGGATAAACGTTGGGAAAGGAGCGATAGAACGCATCGCCGCAGAACAGTACCTTTTCTTCCGGGAACCAGACGGAGAGGGCATCGTCGGTTTCGCCGGGGGTGGCGAACAGATACAATTCCACCCCGGCCATATGGATGTGTATGTTGTCACCGCTGAAAAAGTGGTCGGGCGGGACTGCGCCCGTTTTGCCGCTGAATACGGCTCCTCCGGCCTTGGGATAACGTACGGGAGCGATGCCGTTGCAGATGCGTTTTTCCGGCGGAAGGCGGAATCCACCCTGCCGGGCTCCGCGTTCCTTGAACAGCGGCATGAGTCCGGCGTATTCAAAAGGGGTGGTTTCCGCTCCGAAGTTGCTTCGTGCCCAGATCTGGGGCCGGGTACCTTCGTTGCAGAATACCGGAGAACCGCCGGTGTGGTCTCCGTGGCCGTGAGTGTAGATGACGGCTTTCACAGGATGCGTGTCGGAAGGAACGATTTCACGGAACTGCTCCAATACTCGGGCGGCTCTGTCGGGAATCATGCCGGTGTCGATGACGATGATGCCGTCCTTGCCGATGATCATGCCTATGTTGGAGACATCTTCCGCAATACTGAGCCAGACGCTTGGGCTGAGCCGGACAAGATGAGGAGTGAGTTCGGCACTTCTTTTTTCCAAGGCAAGCGTAGCGGGACTTCGGCGCATGGGAACCTCCTGAAGATGTTTTGTTGAACATAGTTTGATATCGAATTAATTTTTAGTTTGATATCGAATTAAAGTCAAGAGCCCGACCTCATGACATGCACGTAGGGGGCGTCATGCCGAAGGGCGAACGCATGGCTGCGGGATGGGAGTCTCGCGGAGAAGCTTTCTGAAAACAAGAAAGGAGAACGCTGCTGCCGACCTCGGGCGCAGGGAGGTTTTCCGCTTTTCCACAGTTCGTTATGTCTTTTTATGTATCGACGTCAGGCGAACGGACGGGAGCAGCTTGCAGGCTTCGGCGGGACGGCAGGAGAAGCGAATGCTGCTGCAAAGGGGAAGACGTAAGAGAGCGGCATGGTCATGCTATGCTGGAATAAGCCGGAAACCTGGTGGAAAACTGGCTGCGTATGCAGGATCCGCCTTTCGGCAGGAGGAGGGGCCGGTGTGGGCGAGTCCGCTCCGAGGGGAGCATGTACTCTTTTTACCTGACATGGGCTCACATGGTAGAGAAGAACATGGCCCGGAACAGGGATGCTCCGGGCCATGAAAGAAGAAGAAAAAGCTTTGGTTATACCTGCGAGACGATGGGCACCACGATGGGGTCTCTGCCGAGCACGTCGCGGAAAAAGCGGCGCAGGCTTGAGCGTATTTTGTCGGAAAGACGGGAAATGTCGTTGGGGTTGGTGGATTCGAGCTGGTCGAGCACAAGGCACTTGGCGTCTTCCAGAAGATGGCTGTACTGCTGCTCGAACACAAAGCCCCGGGAGATCATTTCCGGCCCGTGCAGCACTTCGCCCGTTTCTGCGGCGATCACGAGCACCACGGCCACCAGGCCTTCGCCGCCCAGAATGCGGCGTTCCTTGAGTACCATGCGGCCCACGTCGCCCACGCCCTTGCCGTCCACCATGACGGATTCCACGGAAACGGGTTCTTCCATGCGTATGGAATCCTCCGTGAAGGTGACGGGCTGCCCGTCTTCAATGATCTTGATGTGGTCGTGGGACACGCCGCATTCTTCGGCAAGGCGGGCGTGCAGGGCCAGATGCCGGTATTCCCCGTGCACGGGGATGAAATAGTCGGGCTTTGTGGTTTCGATGATGTCCTTGAGCTCACCCCGGCAGGCGTGACCTGTGGCATGCACGGTTCTTTCGGGGTTGTGGTAGACTTCGGCCCCCAGACGGTAGATCTGATTGAGCACCCGCGACACGGCCCGGGCGTTGCCGGGAATGACGCGCGAGGACATGATGATGGTGTCGCCCTCATGAAGGGAGAGCTGGCGGTGTTCCCCCCGGGCGATGCGCGCCAGGGCGGAGAGGGGTTCTCCCTGCGTGCCCGTGGCAAGCACCACGCTCTGCCCGGGATCAAGTTCCGGGAAGCCCGCGGCTTCGTTGTAGACGTTTTCCGGCCGTTCCAGCAGGCCCAGTTCCACGGCCTTGTCGATATTGGTGGAAAGGCTGCGTCCGCTCACGAGCACGGAGCGGTGGTATTTTTTCGCAAGTTCCAGCACCGTGCGTATGCGGCGGATATGGCTGGAGAAGAGGGCGATGATGATGCGGCCCTTCACTTCGGAGAAAATGGCGTCCAGATCGTCGCGCACCTGCCTTTCGGGCAGGGAGCGGCCCGGGTTCTCCACATTGGTGGAATCGGCCAGAAGAAGACGTATGCCCTTTTGTTCTCCTTCTTCGGCAAAGCGGGCGAAATCGGAAAGGGGGTCGCAGGCTTCGTTGTCCAGCGGGGCCTGATCGAGCTTGATGTCGCCGGTATGGAGCACCTTGCCGACGGGAGTTTCCACGGCCAGAGCGTAGCACTGGGGAATGGAATGGTGCACGGGAAGGAAGTGGAAGATGAGGCTGCCCAGCGTCACCGTACCGTAGGCGGGCATGGGCACAAGTTCCACCCTGTCCAGCAGGGCCTGTTCCTCAAGCTTGTGTTCCACAAGGGCAAGGGTGAAGGGGGAACCGTAAATGCGTATGCCGCGCAGACTTTTATACTGGAGCAGGAGCCACGGCAGGGCTCCTATGTGATCTTCGTGGCCGTGGGTGAGCACGATGCCGAGCACTTTTTCACCTTCGGCAAAGACGGAATCCAGCCTGGGGATGACGACATCCACGCCGAGCAGCGCGTCATCGGGAAACATGAGGCCGCAATCCACCAGCACAACCCCCTGGTCGGTTTGCCACTTCTGGCAGTTCATGCCGATTTCGCCGTGTCCTCCCAGCGGGGTTATGGTCAGGTAAGGTTCAGACATGTTCGGAAAATCCTTTGATTCTTTAGGGTACAGGCCATCGTATCCCAGTCCGCTTTTCTGCACAAGCTCTTGTGTCGGGGGAGCGGACCGGTATAATGCGCGAAACCCCGTCTGAGGAGCAGATATGTCTTTTTTCGCCATCCTTGCCATTGCCCTGGCACTCGCCATGGATGCTTTTGCGGTGTCCGTTTCCGCTGCCGCAACGCTTCCCGTCATCACCTGGAGGCACTATTTCCGCCTGTCCTTCCATTTCGGCCTGTTTCAGTTTCTCATGCCCGTCATCGGCTGGTTTCTGGGGGTGTCGGTGCACAGCTACATCGAGGCCTGGGATCACTGGATAGCCTTCGGTCTGCTTTCTCTTGTGGGGGTGAACATGCTGCGCGAAGCCTGGTCCGGCGAGGAAGAGGAAGCCGGGGCCGGGGGAGATCCCTCCCGGGGGCTGCAGCTCATCATGCTGGCCGTGGCCACCAGCATTGATGCTCTGGCCGTGGGGCTTTCCTTTGCCATGATCAATGTTTCCGTGTGGTGGCCCGCCGCCGTCATCGGCATTGTCTGTGCCGCGGTCACCGCGGCAGGGGTGAAGCTCGGCCGCATGCTCGGTTCCACCAGTCTTTCCGGCAACAGAGCCGCCATTCTCGGCGGGCTGGTGCTCATAGGCATCGGCGTGAAAATTCTGCATGAACACGGCGTGTTGTAGGCAGGATAAAAGACGATGTCCGGCACAACGCCCTTGACCGGAAGGGGGATCGGATACATATAAAAGGAAAACACTTGCGGAGGCTCTCATGATTTCCCCTGTTCGCTCGGAACTGACGGTAACGGACAATGTCCCCTTCGGCCAGCCCGTGGCCGGCCCTGCGGGAGTCTACCGTTTCTACGCGCTCACACTGGAGCGCCCGTCCTGGAAAAGCTGGCATCCCGGTCAGTTCATCATGCTGCGCCCCATGCAGGACGGCGAAGGCTCCACCTGGGCGCGTCCGCTTTCCATCTGCCGGGTGACTTCGCAGAGCCTCGTGCTGTTTTTCCGTGTTCTCGGCCCGGGGACGGATCGCCTTTCCCGGCTGAAAAGCGGCGACAAGGTGGTGGTATGGGGGCCTCTCGGCACCAGCTTCGAGATGCGGCCCGACACGCCGACGCTGCTTCTGGCCCGGGGCGTGGGCATAGCCCCCTTTGCCGGTTATGCCGACGTGCATCCCGCCCCGGCGAGCCTGTTCATGCTCTTCGGGCACGGACTGCCCAGCAACAACTATCCCACCGATGCCATGGCCGCCCGCATGGAAATGGAAAACATGCGTGACCGTACGCCCGGGGAACTGGAGCAGTTCCACAGGGTGGTGCGGGAAAAGATGGTGGAATACAAGGAACACGGGGGCATGTGTCTGGCCTGCGGTCCCATGCCCTTTTTGAAGCGGGTGTGGGAGAGAGCCATGGAGCTGGACCTGCCCACGCAGCTTTCCCTGGAAGAGCGCATGGCCTGCGGCACCGGGGCCTGCCTCGGATGCACCACCATCACCTCGAAGCACTGGCCCGACCCCGTCCGCGCCGGACTTCCTGTTCAGACCTGTACCAGCGGCCCGGTGTTCTGGGCTTCCGATATTGACCTTCATGCCGTCCTGCCGGGAGAAAGGAGCGTATGATGGATTTTCGCGTATCTCTTGCCGACGGCCGTCTTGAATTGAAAAATCCCGTGCTCAGCGCTTCCGGCACCTTCGGAAGCGGTCTTGAGTACCGTCCCTACGGCGACATCACCCAGCTTGGCGGCATCATCACCAACGGACTCACGCTCCGCCCCTGCGCAGGAGCGCCCATGCCCCGCGTGGCGGAAACCCCGTCGGGCATGCTGAGCGCCATAGGCACGCAGAACGACGGCGCGGCCCATTTCGTCAGTGCCGTGCTTCCTGAGCTTCCCTGGCAGGAAGTGCCCATCATTCCCAACCTGAACGCCTCCAATGTGGATGAGTTTTCCGCCCTTGCCTCCGTGCTGGCGGCGGAAAAGGGCGTGGCCGCGCTGGAAGTGAACCTTTCCTGCCGCAACGATCATCGCGGCGGACAGCGCTTCTGCCAGAATCCCGTCACGGCTGCGCGCGCCGTGAACGCGGTGAAGCGCGCCGCAGGCAACAAGCCCGTCATTGCCAAGCTCTCTCCGCAGATCATGGACATTGTGGAAGTGGCGAGGGCCGTGGAGGCCGCCGGGGCCGACATCATTTCCTGCATCGGCACCATTCAGGGCATGGCCGTGGACATCGCCACCCGCCGCCCCATGCTCGGCAACGTCATCGGCGGGCTTTCCGGTCCTGCGGTGAAGCCCATGGCTCTGCGCTGCGTGTGGCAGATCGCCAGGGTGGTTCAGGTGCCCATCATCGGTGTGGGCGGGGTACGCTCCGCACGCGACGTGCTGGAATTTCTGCTGGTGGGCGCCCATGCCGTGGCCGTGGGCACGGCGAACTTCAGCGATCCCGGAACCATTTTCCGCATCATCCGCGAGCTGCCCGCCCTGTGCGAGGAAATGGGCATCGACGATCTGGCCTCCTTCCGGGGCTCGCTTGAGGCGTAGCGTTTTCTTTTTCTGAACAGAAGCCCCTCCTTCCGCGTTGTGCGGCAGGAGGGGCTTTTTTTATCTTGAGGAAAGAGGGATTACTCCGTCTTGTTCTTCCCGAGCAGACAGGTCACTTCATAGGGAATGGTGTCCCACCAGGTGGCGATGTCCTGCGCGGTCACGGCGTTTCCCGGGCCGCCCAGCACATAGGCGATGTCGCCGGGAACGGGCGGAACGGGCAGATCGGTGAGATCCACGCAGGTCATCTGCATGGCCACACGGCCGATGACGGGCACGCGCGTGCCGTTGACGCACATGCAGGTACCGGGAGCGGGGTTGCGGCGGTAGCCGTCGGCGTAGCCTATGGCCACCCAGCCCACAAGGCGTTCCGATGCAGCCTTGTAGGCACGGCCGTAGCCCAGGCTTTCCCCCTTGTGGAGCGGATGCACGCTGATGATGGGGGCGGAAACCTCCATCACGGGCAGCAGCCCCTTGCAGGCGCCTTCTCTGGACGTGCCGAACATCGGATCGTAGCCGTACAGGGCAAGTCCCGGCCGGCAGATGTCGTCCTTCTTCGTCACCTGAACGGCCAGCCCCGCAGTATTGCCGAGAGAGCAGCGCATGTCGGGAAAATACCGGTGCATGATGTCCGCCGCGCGGTAGAAGATGTCGCACTGCATGGCGGTGTAGGCGTCCTCATCCGGCTCATCGGCCACGGAGAAGTGGGAAACCTGCACAAGGGGCCTGATGTTCGTGTGTTCTGCAAGGAAGGCGGCGACCTTTTCCATGTCGCTCAGGGGAAAGCCGAGACGGGCCATGCCGGTATCGACCTTGACGGCGATGTCCAGCGTGTTGCTGCTCCCGTCGAGGGCCTCCTGCACACTGTGCAGGCCTTCCTTGTTGTGAATGAGCGGGACAAGATTCTTTTCCAGCGCAAGCGCCACGTCGTCCCTGCCGGGTACGCGCGAGAGAAGCGCCACGATATGCCCGGTGAAGCCGCTTTCGCGCACGAGGGCGGCTTCCCTGAGGGTGCCTGCGGCGGCCCACCGTATGCCCAGCCTCTCCAGTTCCATGGCGGCCTTCGCCACGCCGTGCCCGTAGGCATCGGCCTTGATGACGGGCATGAGCTCATGCTCTTTCTGCATCAATATACCGATATTATGACGGAAATGTTCCCAGTTGACGTGCACGCGGCAGGAAGGTTCTATCATGATAAAGCTCCCGTTCCTTATTGGATGCGTTCGGCGTTAAGCCCTGTCCGGGGGCTTTTTTTCGCACGATTTGTATGTTATGGAACTTCAGGTGCCGGCCGGAACTTCCGGCAGTGGTGTCCGGCGGGCGTCTTTTGTTGTGCCCTTTTGCCTCTACCGCCTCTTCCTCTGTCTTGCAACCCGGAAAATGCCGTGTTTTTTCCTTTTTCTTTCTCCTCTCCCCGGTTTCGCCTGTTTCTGGCCGTGATTGCCGTGTTGTGCTGTCTTTCCGCCCCTGCAGCGGCGGCGGAAGGTCAGAAGTCCATGAACACGCGCGGCGAGCTTCCCTGGACGCTCAATGCCGACAAGCTCGTCAGTCTTGAGGACGGCGTAATCGTGGAAGCCACGGGCAGTGTGCTTCTCCAGCGCGGGGAAGACTACATGAAGGCCGATTTCGCCAGATACTACACGACCACCAACTGGATTTTCGTGCAGGGCCATGTCGAGGCCCGCATGGGCCGGGACATGCTGAACGCCACGGAGGCGGAATTCGACCTCACGTCCCGTACGGGCTGGCTCAAGGACGGTTCCATCTTCATTGCCGGGCCGCACATGTATGTGACGGGCGAAAAGGTGGACAAGCTTTTCGGCGACCGTTACCGCTTCAAGAATGCGAGAGTCACGGCCTGCGACGGCGATGTTCCCGCCTGGTCTCTGGATACGAGCCTTGCGGAAATCGAGATCGACGGCTATGCCAAGCTTTCGCATACCACGCTGAACATTCTCGACATGCCCGTCATGGAAGCTCCCTTCCTGGTGCTTCCTGCCAAGACGACCCGTCAGTCGGGGCTGCTCATGCCCGACTTCGGCTACAGCAGCCTGAACGGCGCCTTTGTTTCCGTACCGTATTTTCAGGTCATTGATGAAAGCCGCGACCTGACCTTCTATTCCACCTACATGAGCAGGGCGGGCTTCATGCCCGGCATTGAATACCGTTCCCATACCAGAGATCAGGACAAGACATGGCTGGGACTTGACGTTCTTTACGACAAGCACACCTTCCGTTCGGAAACGGGCGACCGCATCAACGATACCGACGGCAAGATCAATACCAATGAGGAACGTTACTGGCTGCGCGGCATGGGCGACGGCTTCCTCGGAGATTCCGGCTGGCGTTACCGCTACAACCTCGACTATGTCTCCGATCAGAACTTCCTGCGGCAGTTCCGCGACATGCGCACGGGCTTCAACCGCAGCCGCGACGCGCTCTACGACATGTTCGGCCGCGACATTCAGGAAGTGGACAAGAACCGCGTGAGCGAAGGCTTCGTGTACCGCGACTGGGACCGCTTCATGGTGTCCGCAGGCTTCCGCTATGAGCAGAATCCCGCCCTCGGGCACGGCAATACCCCCCACAGTGAAGATACGCTGGTGCAGCGTATTCCCCTGAACCTTTATCTGTTCAAGGGTCGCATGCTGGAAGATCTGCCGCTGGAACTGCAGGGCGAGGTTTCGAGCACCTATGAATATCGTGCCAAGGGCATACGCGGCCTGCGCACGGAAATTCATCCCGAACTCAGCCTGCCCGTCAATCTGCCCGGGGCCTCCATGATCGTGTCGGGCGGCATCCGTCAGACGTATTACAACAGCAACCATACGGACCTTGTGAGCAACAGCCAGTGGGCCCGCGGCGGCGGTTCCAAGGATCGTTTCATTCCTGATGTGAGTGCGGAACTCTTCACGCAGGTTTCCCGGGTATGGGACATGCCGGAAAACAGCCTGGAGGCCACGGCGGAAAACGTGGGCAAGACCAGCTGGACCGGCCTGCGCCACAGACTGCAGCCCCGCCTGACCTATGACTGGACGCCGGACAGGGATCAGTCCGACAACCCCATATTCGAGGAGACGGATCGCATCAAGCCTTCCCAGCGTCTGAAGCTTTCCTTCACCAACATTCTTACCGCCCGTCGTGAGACGGTATCCGGTGCCAAGGGCAGTTATTCGACCAAGGAAAGCTATTTCGATCCCATCCGCTGGGAAGTGGCCACCGGCTATGACATTGACGAGGCCGATCGTACCCGGTACCGCAATATCTACGGCCGCAGACCGTGGATGGATGCCTATTCCTACCTTGAACTTCGTCCCGTGAACTGGCTGAGCCTGTGGAACAGACTCTATGTCTCCATGTACGGCGAAGGCGTGACCCGCAGCGATACCGGCGCCACGCTGTCCAATGCCCGCTGGGGTTCGTGGAGCGTCTCCTACAGCACCCGCGACAAGTACTACAACTATCTTGATGAAATGAAGCGCGACAATCTCGGCGACATGCGTTTCACCTCGCCGCAGCGCCTTCTGGTCAATACCTTCACCTTCCGCCCGTGGAGCAAGATTGCCCTGTATTACCGCACGGAAGACAATATCGAAACCGGCAGAAACTATGAACGCCGCTTCATCATCGGCTATTATCACCAGTGCTTCCATATTCTTGGTTCCATTCAGAGCAAGGCCAGGGATAATTCCTACCGTCTCATCCTTGAGCTGCCCGGTCTGAACTTCTGAGGTCGCCATGGTGGTACAGCTTGCCTGCGGCGCGATTCAGGGCGTGGACGCCTTTCGCGTCGATCTGGAGGTGGACTTCAGCCGTCAGGGCATGCCGTCGTTCGTGATGGTGGGCCTTGCCGAAGGCGCGGTGCGTGAATCGCGCGAGCGGGTGATGAAGGCGCTGCAGAATTCCGGCTTCCGTCTGCCGCCCGGCCGCATCACGGTGAACCTTGCGCCTGCCGACAGGCGCAAGGAAGGTTCCGCCTATGATCTGCCTCTGGCCATAGGTCTTCTGGCTGCGGCGGGCATACTTCCCGCAGAGTCCGTGAAAGGCTGGTTCTTCTCCGCCGAGCTGTCTCTCGACGGGCGACTCAAGCCCGTGCCGGGCGTGCTTCCCGTGGCGCTGCTGGCGCGGGAGGAAAAGGCCCGCGGCTTCATCGTCGCCCCGGACAACGGAGCCGAGGCAGCCATTGCCGAAGGTATCGACGTATTTGCGCCGCGTACGCTGGGAGAGGCCGCCGACTTTCTTGCCGGCAGGCTCTCTCTTTCCCCTGTGGAACCCGCGCCCATGGCGGACGGGGAGGAGTGCTTTTTCGACCTTGCCGAGGTGAAGGGGCAGGAAAGGGCCAAGCGCGCCATGGAGGTGGCCGCCGCAGGAGCGCACAACCTTCTGTTCATAGGTCCTCCGGGCAGTGGAAAGACCATGCTTGCCCGGCGCATGAGCGGCATACTTCCGCCTCTTTCGCGGGAAGAGGCGCTGGAAGTGACCAAGATCTACAGTGTGGCCCGCATGCTGGACGGGCGTGGTCTTGTGACCGCCCGGCCTTTCCGCACGCCTCATCACAGCGATTCCAGCGTGTCCATCATAGGCGGAGGCGTGCCTCCGCATCCCGGCGAGGTGAGCCTTGCCCACAGGGGCGTGCTTTTTCTGGATGAACTTCCCGAATTTCAGCGGCAGGCTCTGGAAGTGCTGCGGCAGCCTCTGGAACAGGGCAGGGTGTTCATTTCCCGTGCCGCCTACGCCGTATCCTATCCCGCCGATTTCATGCTGCTTGCAGCCATGAATCCCTGCCCCTGCGGCTACCGTACCGACCCGCGCCACGAGTGCACCTGCACGGCCCAGGCCGTGGCCCGTTACCGGGCAAAGCTTTCCGGGCCGCTTCTGGACCGCATCGATCTGCATGTGGAGGTGCCCGCCGTTTCCTATGAGGACATCCGTTCCGGGCACTCCGGTCCCGGCTCGGCCGAAGTCAGGGAAAGGGTCATCCGTGCCCGGGAAGTGCAGACGGCCCGGTACAAAGGCACGAACTGCCGTACCAACGCCGACCTGTCGGGCCGCATGCTGGAAGAATATTGCCGCCTCGGGAGCGCGGAACACGAATTCCTCGGCCGTGCCGTGGACGCGCTGGCCCTTTCCGCGCGGGCCTGCACCCGCATACTGCGGGTGGCGAGAACCATTGCCGATCTTGACGGTGCGGCGGACATTGCGCTTGCACACCTTGCCGAGGCCATCAGCTGCCGTGTGCTGGACAGAGGGCAGGTATGACGTTTTCCCGATTGTTCTGTGCTGTTCTTGTGGTCGCCGGTTCTCTGGGGCTTTTTCTCGGGACGCCCAATCCCGTTTTTCATGTCCCCGGAGCCGTGCTTGTTTACCCTGCATGCCTTTTTCTGGCCGCGGAAAGCGGCATTCCCTTCCGCCTGGGCTGGTGTGTCGGCATTCCCGGTGCCGCGGCGGCGCTGTACTGGATAGCCGTGGCCGCACACATGTACGGTGCTTTTCCATGGCTTCTGGCCGCGCCCTGTTCCCTGCTTCTCGGCACCTATGTCGCCCTGTGGGGCGGGCTGTTCTGCCTCTGCGCCTCGCGCCTTTCCGGTCTTTCGCCGTGGCGGAGGATTCCGGCGCTGGGGCTTGTATGGTTCCTTCTGGAATGGACGCGCGGCTGGTTCTGCACCGGTTTTTCCTGGCTGACGCTCTCCTCGGGCCTTGCGGCCTGGCCGCTGCTTGTCCAGCCCCTGAGTCTGGTGGGAGAATACGGCTATTCCGGTATGCTGGCAGTTCTGGCCTTTCTTTTTTGCGAGGGCTTTCTTCTGCTTGCCGGAAAGCAGCAAAGGCGCGCGGCGGCTTTTCTTGCGGGAGGGGCGTGCCTGGCCGCGCTCATCGTAGCCTTCGGGGCATGGAGGCTTTCCTCCCTGCCGGAGAAGCTGGCCGCGGAAGGCCGGCCCGTTGTCTGCACCATGGTGCAGGGCAGCGTGCGGCAGGATGTGAAGTGGTCGCCCGAGTATCAGCGGCAGACGCTGGAACATTACATACGCCTCAGCGTGGAGGGCGTGCGCGCCGACATACAGGGCCTTGCCGGAAGCGGCCGGGGCCCGGGGCGGGAGGAACTTGCCGCCTCCATGGGGCTTTCTCTGGGAAAAAAGCCGGACGGAACCCTTGCCCCCGCGCTGCCCGATCTCATCATCTGGCCGGAAACGGCCATGCCCTTCGCCTATCCCTCTTCGCCTCTTGCCGGGGAACTGCGCGCCTTTGTGCGGGAACTCGGTCTTCCCCTCATGTTCGGCGCTCCGGGGGTGGAGCGCTCGGCAGGCGGCACGGAGCTTTTCAACCGGGCCTTTCTGCTCCTGCCCGGAGGAGATGCCGGGCATTACGACAAGGAACATCTCGTGCCCTTCGGCGAATACCTGCCGCCTGTTCTCGACTGGAAGATATTCGAGTCTCTGCTGCAGGGACTCGGGGGCTTCACGGCAGGGACGGGCGAGAAGCTCTTTTCGCTGGATCTGAAGGAGCGCGGTCGTGCGGATGTGGGCATGCTCATCTGCTATGAGGCGATTTTCCCGGAACTTTCCCGCAAGCGTGTGGCCTCAGGTGCGGAACTTCTCCTGAACATCAGCAACGACGCCTGGTACGACTACACCTCCGCGCCCATGCAGCACCTTCAGCTTTCCCTCATGCGCGCCGTGGAGCAGGGGCGTTATGTGCTGAGGGCCACCAACAGCGGCATCACCGCCGTTCTCGATCCTCTGGGCGGAGTACACGCCATGGGTTCGGCACAGGACGGCTACGCGCTGTTTCTTGCCGGGAGCCTTACGGGCACGGCGCTTGCCTTGCAGGGCCATACGCCTTATTTCTATCTTCATCCGTGGCTGCCCGCTCTTGCTCTGGCGTTTCTTTTCGTGCTTGTTCTGCCCGCTCTGCGCGGCGGAAGAGGAAAAGAGGCGCGATGCGGGCGTTGACATGATCTGCATCGATTAAAACCATACCATACAAAAGGATACCGTTATGCTTCAGTTGGCCGAACTGCGTTCCCGCTGTCATGCCCTTGCCGAACAGTTCAATTCCCTCTGGGGGCGTCTTTGACCTGCCCACGCGGGAGGCGCGCCTTCAGGAAATAGAAACGATCATTTCCAGCCCCGACGCATGGTCCGATCAGGAAAAAATGACCCCCGTGCTCAGGGAAAAGAGCCGTCTGGAAGCGGAAGTCGCCCGTTTCCGCGAGCTTCAGGCAAGCTATGAGGAAATGGAGGAGTGGCTCGGCTTTGTTTCCGAGGGCGAGGAAGAGGCCCTGGAAACTCTGAGCGAACAGGCCGATATTCTGGAAAAGCTTTTGACGGAAACGGAAATGACCGTGCTGCTCAGCGGCGAGGCCGATCACATGGACGCTCTTCTGGACATTCATCCCGGAGCGGGCGGCACCGAGGCCCAGGACTGGGCGGAAATGCTGGAACGCATGTACCTGCGCTGGGCTGAAGGGCATCACATCAAGGCCGAAATCGTGGACTTTCTGCCCGGGGAAGAAGCGGGCATCAAGGCCGTCACCATACGGATGCAGGGCGAGAACGCCTACGGCCTGCTCAAGGGCGAGAAGGGCATTCACCGGCTCATCCGCATTTCTCCCTACGACGCTTCCGGCAGAAGACACACGTCCTTTGCCTCCGTGGACCTCATTCCCGACGCCGGGGAGATTTCCAACATCGAAATCAAGGAAAGCGATCTGCGCATCGACGTGTACCGTGCCTCGGGCGCGGGCGGTCAGCATGTGAACAAGACCGAATCGGCCGTGCGCATCACGCATCTTCCCACGGGCATCGTGGCCCAGTGCCAGAACGAACGTTCGCAGCAGAGCAACCGCGAAAGCGCCATGCGCGTGCTTAAAGCGCGCCTGTACGCCTACGAGCAGAGCAAGCGCGACGCCGCGCGTCAGGCCGATTACGCAGGCAAGGACGCCATCGCCTTCGGCAGTCAGATACGCACCTATACGCTCCAGCCTTACCGGCTGGTCAAGGATCATCGCACGGGCTGTGAATGCGGTGATGTGGACGCCGTGCTGAACGGCCGCATCGACACCTTCCTGCGTGATTACCTTCTTTACCAGCACGAGCACAGCCGCCAATAGGCGTTTTTCCTTGCAAGGCAACGGATTTAGGGTTATAGAGAATTGGCTTGCCGTGATGGAGTTCCCCGGGGGCATCCCCTGAATCATAATCCTTCTCCCTGCCGGCACGCCTCGGCAGGTCAATACCGTATGACGGAGATGTCATGAATAAAAGCGAACTGATCAAGAATCTCGCCGAACAGTCCAACGTGTCGCTGGATGAAGCTACCCTTGTGGTCAATACTTTTGTCGACTGCATGAAGGAGGCTCTTCTGGCCGGCGACCGTGTGGAAATTCGCGGCTTCGGCAGTTTCAAGGTTAAAGAATACGGTTCCTATGCAGGGCGCAATCCCCGCACGGGCGACCGTGTGGAAGTCAGCCCCAAGCGTCTTCCCTTCTTCCGTGCCGGTAAGGAACTCAAGGAATACCTCAACAACGACTAGGCATTCCGTTCACGGCCTGCGGGCCGTACGGAAGCTCTGAGCGATCGTTTTTGCGGAAGGGCGCGGCGGCCTCCCTGGGAGGACAGAAGCGCTTGAAGGGCGTTTATCGCTTCCGCGGGGACTTGGCGAGATATTTCCGGGCGCGTGATGCGCGCGAAAAAGGCAGGTTTTGCGACCTGCCTTTTTTCGTGTCTTGGTTTCCCCGGGGCAGGGGAGCTTTTTTCTTGAGCTTGCGGGCATTGTCGCGTAAGTTCAGCCGAACGGAAAAAGGAAGGAATTATGTCACTCATGCGTTTTGTATCGTGGAACGTCAACGGCTTTCGCGCGGTCAGCAAAAAGCCCGACTGGGAGTGGTTTTCCAGGACGACGGCCGATGTGGTGGCCCTTCAGGAAACCAAGGCCTCCCCGGAGCAGATTCCCGCATCCCAGCGCGAACCGGAAGGCTGGCAGTCGTGGTGGTCGTCTTCCACGGTGAAGAAGGGCTATTCCGGCGTGGCCGTGTTCAGCCACAGGGAGCCCATGCGCGTGGAGCATGAACTGCCGGATCCCGATTATCACGGTGAAGGCCGCGTGCTGCATCTGGAATTTCCTGAACTGCACTTTTTCAACATCTACTTCCCCAACGGCGGAGAAGAGGTGGAGAAGGGCGTTTTCAAGCGCGTGCCGTACAAGATGGGCTTTTTCAATGCCTTTCTGGACTATGCGGAAGAGCTGCGTGAAGACAAGCCCGTGGTGGTATGCGGCGACTTCAATATTTCCCACCGGGAAATCGACCTGGCCCGCCCCAAGGAAAACGTGTTCAATACCGGTTTTCTGCCCGAGGAACGCGCCTGGATGGACCGTTTCGTGGAAGCGGGCTATGTGGATACCTTCCGCCATGTGCACGGCGATGTGGAAGGGGCCTACAGCTGGTGGTCGTACAAGACGCGGGCGCGTGAGCGCAATATCGGGTGGCGGCTGGACTACTTTTTCGTTTCCGCCGAACTGCGGAATCACATCCGCGATGCGTGGATAGAAAACGACGTATACGGTTCCGACCACTGCCCCGTGGGGCTGGCGCTGGAACTGTGAGTACATGCGGCGCATGCCGCATGCACGATGAGGCCGGGCGGGTGCATCCCGCCTTTTTTCCGGCATGTTCACCGGACAAAGAGTCATGTTGCGGGTGAAGCCGTAGGCGTGCGCTTTTGGGGAAGGATGTTTTCCTTCCTGCGCGCTGACGGATGCCGGCACTGTGTCATGGAAAAGCAGGCTGCCGCGGAACGTGTGGCAGGGCTTGGCGCGCGTATCCGGCAGGAAACGCGCTACAGGCTCTCAGACCGGCTTTTTCTTCTGAAGGCAGCCGGGAACCCGGCATACGGGTTTTCCGGCACGGAAACTGAGGACGGAAGGAATATGGATATCAGACTCTGCAGAACACAGGGCATAAAAAAAGCCCCGATGAAATCGGGGCAAAATATGGGGCGAATAACAGGGTTTGAACCTGCGACCCCCTGGGCCACAACCAGGTGCTCTGCCAACTGAGCTATATTCGCCGTGCAGAAAGAGTAATTATTCGATTGCAGAGGAATAGTCAAGCGTTTTTTTTGCAATCTTTTCGGAGGATGAGATTTTGGACAGTTTTATCATACAGGGCGGGGTTCCGCTCAAGGGCGTCATCGAGGTCAGCGGCTCCAAGAATGCCGCTCTGCCCATCATCATGGCGTCCATTGCCGTGGATGACGAGGTGACCTATACCAATGTGCCCGACCTTCGGGATATCCATACCACCATACGGCTGCTCAACATGCTGGGGCGGAGCGCGGAGCTGGAAAACGGCATCGCCACCCTGGAAGACGGCGTTGTGAAGCTGAAAAACGGCGTGGTCGTGGTGAAGAACGGCGATCTGGGCATGGAGGCTCCGTATGACCTCGTCAAGACCATGCGTGCTTCCGTGCTCTGCCTGGGGCCGCTTCTGGCCCGCAAGGGCGAGGCCAAGGTTTCCCTGCCCGGCGGCTGCGCCATAGGCGCGCGTCCCGTGGATCAGCATCTTTCCGCGCTGGAGAAGATGGGCGCGGTGTTCGACCTGGAGGGCGGCTACATACACGGCCGCTGCCCCGAAGGGCTGAAGGGCGCGCATATCCGCTTTGATTTCCCCACCGTGGGCGGCACGGAGAACGTGCTCATGGCGGCCTGCCTTGCGGAAGGGGAAACCGTGCTTGAGAACGTGGCGAGAGAGCCGGAAATCGTGGATCTGGCCCGCTTCCTGAACCGCTGCGGCGCGCATATCGAAGGGCAGGGCACCAACGTGATCCGCGTGCAGGGTGTGGAAAAGCTGCACGGCTGCACCTACGCCATCATGCCCGACCGCATAGAGGCCGGAACCTTCCTCATTGCGGCAGGCGTCACGGGCGGGGAACTTCTTCTGAAGAACTGCCCCCTTGCGGATATGGACGCCGTGGTGGAAAAGCTGCGTGCGGCGGGCATGGTCATTGAAGAGACGCCGGAAGGCGTGCTGGCCCGTGTGGGAGCGGACGGACTTCGTGGGGTGGACATCAGCACGCGCCCCCATCCCGGCTTTCCCACGGACATGCAGGCCCAGTTCATGGTGCTCATGTGCTGTGCGCAGGGTTCCGGGCTTGTGGAAGAGAACATCTTCGAGAATCGTTTCATGCATGTGCAGGAACTGGTGCGCATGGGGGCCGACATCCATGTGCGCGGTTCTTCGGCCATGGTGCGCGGCGGGCGCAGGCTGACCGGCGCTCCCGTCATGGCTTCCGACCTGCGCGCGGGCGCGGCGCTGGTGCTGGCCGCCCTTGCCGCCCAGGGAGAAACCCGGGTGCAGCGCATCTATCATGTGGACAGAGGCTATGAGCACCTTGCGGAAAAGCTTTCCGCCGTGGGCGCCCATATCCGCCGTGTGAAGGATCCGGATTGACGCACGGCCTTCCGGTACGGCGCTCCCGTGCCGGAAGGCGCGTTCAGGTCTATGAAAACCTTACCCTTACTGCCGCCGCTTCTTTTCCGTCAGAAGCTTCTTCTCGCCGCACTGGCCGGGTCTGTCTCCCTGCGCGACGTAATGCTGGGCGTCGCGTTTTTTCTTCTTCTTGTCGTGGTGTCGCACAGGGAACGGCCGTTGCGGTATCTTCTGCTCGGGGCGGCCTTTCTTCTGGGCTTCGGCCTTACCTTTTCCGCCCGTTCGGAGCCTCCGGCCTGTCCGTCATGGGCCGCCGTGCCCGGAAAGAGCGTGGGCGTCGAAGGCCGTGTCGCTTCCGTCACGGGGCTTCCCGGCGGAAGGGTGCGTGTGCTTATGGAAGGACTGCGGCCGTGGAAGAGCCTGCCGCCCATGTCCGGGGAAACGGAAAATGCCGTGCGGCAGGCCCTGGAACGCAGGGTGGACATGCCCCGGCCGGGACGCAAGAACTATCCCGGAGAAGTGGTGAAAGATGAAACGTCGCCTCTTCCCGACCTGGTGGCCATGACGCTGGATGCCGCCACCCTCAGCCATACCGGGCGCCCGGTGCAGGGGCAGACGCTGCGGGCGCTCCTGCGCCTGTATCCCGTAAGCGGCAGCCTCAATCCGGGAACGGGCGACATCGCCGTGTACTGGGCGGATCGTGATGTGCGGCACCGGGCCCGCCTGGACAGAAAAAGCGGTGTTCCCGTTTTCCTGGAATGGCAGGAAGGGGAAGGCTGGCTCTGCCGGGCCGCCCTTATCCGGGAAGAGTGGCGTGCCGCCCTGGTGCGCGCCCTTGCCGGGAATCTTCCGGAAGATGCGGCAACGCCGGAATATCAGACGGCGCGGCAGGGCGCCTTGCTGTTTTCGCAGGGGAAGGCCATGCTGGTGGCCCTGCTTTTCGGCGACCGCTCCTTTCTTGACCCGGAAACCGTGGATATCTTCACCCGGGCCGGACTGGTGCATTCCCTGGCGCTGTCCGGTCAGCATCTCTCCCTGGCGGCCATGGCCGGAGCGGCTGTGATTTTTCTGCTCTCCCGTGTCCTGCACGGCCTTTATCTTGTCAGACCGCGGCGCGTGCTGGTGGTGTCGGCGGGCATTCCCTTTGCTCTGGCCTATCTTTTTCTGGGAGGTGCGCCGTTTTCCCTCATCCGTGCCGCGTTCATGATGCTGGCGGCCGCCTTCTTTCTCTGTCTGCGCCGTCCTTCGGCTCCTCTGGATGCACTTTTCGCCGCCGCGCTGCTGCTTTTTCTCTGTTATCCGCTGGTGGCCTTCGATCTTTCCGCACAGCTTTCCGTGCTGGCGGTGGCAGGCATACTGCTTGTCATGCCGATTGATCTTGCGCTGTTGAAACGCTTTCCTTCACGGCCGGAAGGCAGGGGAAAAGCACCGTTCTCCCTGCCGCGCCGCATCGTGCACGCCTGCATCCGCTGGGCGGGAACCATGCTCCTGATCTCCTTTGCGGCACAGCTTGCCGTCATGCCCATACTCGTTTCCATGTTCGGGGTGGTCAGCCTCAATCTGTGGGAGAATCTCCTCTGGCTTCCGCTGCTCACCTTCATCACACTGCCGTGTGCCGCACTGGGGCTGATACTGCTTGTCGTCTGCGGAGCGCAGCCTGTTTCCTCTCTGCTTTTCAGCGTCGCCGCCTTTCCTGCCGATGCGGTGCTCGATCTGCTGTTTTTTCTGGGGGATGCCGGTCAACTGTCCCAGGTCCAGTTCCTCCGGCCGTCATCTCTGAGCGGCCTCGGTTACGGAGCCGTGCTTGTGGGGCTGGCGATTGCCGCACAGGCCGCACTCTGCAGGAAGAAGGCCGGATCCGCGGTCAGGAGACTTCTGGTCGCAGGCCTGCTGCTCATGCCCGCAGGGCAGCTTCCCGTATGGGTGGACAACGTGCTTGCCTGGTATGAGCAGCGCGTCACGCTGACGCTCCTTGATGTGGGGCAGGGGCAGGCCGTGCTTCTGTCCTATCCGGGCGGCAGAGTGCTGGTGGACGGCGGCGGAAGCCCTTCTCCGTTCTTTGACGTGGGGCGCAGCATTCTTGCTCCGGTACTCACGGCAGGACGCATGCCGTACCTTGATGCCGTAGTCGTCAGCCATACGGATATGGATCATGCGCGGGGGCTGCGCTGGATTCTGGAGCATTTCAAGGTGGGCTGCCTTTACTGGTCGCCGTATTCCGCGTCATCCGCAACGGCGGAAGGAGAGGCCCTGCGAAGGATCGCCCAGAGCAGGGGCATTCCCGAAAAGGTACTGACCCGGGGCGATGTGCTGAGGCTGCATGACGACGTGTGCCTTGAAGTGATCTGGCCGGATATGGAGGTTCTGCCCACCCTGCACCGGAACGGCAGGGCCACGGACAACGAGGCTTCCCTTGCCCTCCGCCTGACAAGAAACGGGGAAGGGCTGGCCCTTCTGTGCGGAGATATGACCACGCCGGCACTTCGCCGGCTGGTGGAGACGGGGCAGGACCTGCGTGCAGGCGTGCTGGTGCTTCCTCATCACGGTGCGGCATCCAGCTTCCAGACGGCGTTTTATGATGCCGTGAACCCCGATGCGGCGCTTGCCTCATCGGCGGCCTTCCATCGTTTCGGTTTTCCCAGCCGCAAGGTGCGGGAAGAAATGAAAAGCCGCAGTATTCCCCTCTACAGCACGTCCCAGAGCGGTGCTCTGCGCGTGAGCTGGACAAAGAACGGCGACATGGAAATACGCCCCGCGGCCTGAACCTGCAGTGTTTCGGGAAAAAAGGGCGCCATGCGGCCTTTTCTGCATAGGCCCTGATAAAGAAGCCGGATCTTACGCCGCCAGGCTGCTTCCCCGGAGAAAAGGCGGAAGAAACGCCCGCAGCAACAGGTGTTGACCCTTTTCCATGCCCGTGCAGCCCTTGGGGGGAGTCTTTTCCTTACTGAAAGCGTCACCGGAGGGAAGGGAAAACGGCCTTCCTGCTGGACTGCCGCCCTGAGGAGAAGGCACAGGAAAGGGCCTGAGGTGGCTTCTCTGAGCAGAACAGCCGTTTTGAACATCAGGCAGGGAAGGGGACGGAAAGTTCGTCAGATGCCGTTTTCAGCGCTCTTCAACGGCCATTCCCAGAGCGCGCAGCTCTTCCACCAGACGTGCTCCCATGGAGGATATGGCCTGTTCGCATACGGGGGAAAGGCCTACGGCCATGGTGTGATAATCGAAAGGCTGCATGCCGTAGACCACGCCTTCCGGCCTGTGGCCGAGCATGTCGCAGTAGATGAGCGTGTCCACAAGGTCGGTCTGATGCAGGGAATCGCGGAAGCTCATGCTCTTTCTCAAATCGTTATCCGTCAGGCGGCAGATGCTGCCGGGAGCCTTGTCGCAGAGTACGGCGTCGAGCACATAGACGCGGTCGCACTGCAGAAGCGCATCCATGAGGCCTATGCCCAGGGTGCCGCCGTCCAGCAGCGTGACGTTTTCGGGGAAGAGAAAGTGTTCGCGCAGCCATTCGAGGGCGCGTACGCCGATGCCTTCGTCGGTGAAGAGAATGTTGCCTACGCCGAGAATGAGTATGCGTTCCATGGTGTTTCCTGGAGGAGTGGGGGAAGCGGTGCGGTCGGGCATGGGCGGAGCGCTTTTGCGCCCTGCCTTTCCCTGCGGCAGGCCCTCTGTCGAGCGTTTTCCGGGCCTGGCCCGGCCCGGGGAAAGATGCCCCGCAGGGGAAGCTGAGGGGCCTTTCGTGCGGCTCTTTTGCGAGGAGGGGCGATGCCGTCCGGCCTTTCTGCCTTTTCAAAAAAAGACCGAAGAAGCGGAAAACGCCGTTTCTTCGGTCGGAAAAAGAACACCGGGGAGCCGAAGCTCCCCGGAAAGCAGTTACAGAACCTTGAAGTCGTAGCCCTGGTTGGTGCGGCCGTCGATGACATGCACGCCGCAGGCGATGCACGGGTCGAAGGAGTGCACGGTACGCAGGATTTCCACGGGGCGCTTGGGATCGGCCACGGGAGTACCCACAAGGGCGGCTTCCACGGCGGAGAGCTTGCCTTCGGCACAGCGCGGGCCGAGGTTCCAGGTGGAGGGCACCACGAGCTGGAAGTTGGCGATCTTGCCCTTTTCAATCACGATCCAGTGCGACAGGCCGCCGCGGGGAGCGTGGACGAAGCCCGCGCCTTCGGCATTCTGAGGCACCTGCGTGTTGATGCAGATCTTTTCGTCGCCCTTGGCGATATTGTCTTCCAGTTCCTGAATCCAGCTGCCGATGCCGTTGGCCACCACCACGGCTTCCACGCCGCGGGCGGCGGTGCGGCCCAGCGTGGAGAACAGCGCCTCAGGACCGACGTTCAGGGCCTTGAGCACGGTATCCACGGTGGAGGTGACGAGCTTGTCGCCCTGAGCGTAGGAAATGAGCATCTGGGCCAGAGGGCCGGTTTCCACGGCATGGCCGTCGTAACGCGGGGCCTTCATCCAGGAGTAGCGGTCCGTATCGCCGAGCTTCGTGAACTTGGGATCGGTCACGCCCTGATAGGGGACGCGGGCCTCTTCGCCTTCATACCAGCTGTGGCGGACGTGTTCGGAAATCTTCGAGGGATCGAAGGGGAGCACGGTGGAAAGATCGCGGTTGTAGATGACGCCGGGCTTGAGATAACGGGTGGTGAGGTCGCGTTCCTTGCCCGGGAATTCGCCGAAGTCCATGTAATCGGAAACGCCGCCGCCGATGGAGGCCCAGTCCTTGTAGGCTCCGGCCACGAGCAGCAGGTCGGGAATGTAGACCTGTTCCACAAAGGCGCGGGCCTTCTGGTACAGAGACTTGAAGAGGGCGATGGTGTCGGGCCGCAGGGCGTTGTAGCAGGTGACGCCGCCCGCAATGAGGAACTGCGGATGCGGGTTCTTTGCGCCGAACACTGCGGTGGCCCGGGCGATTTCCACCTGTACGCGCAGCGCTTCCAGGTAGTGGGCCGTGGCCACGAGGTTGGCCTCGGGTTCCAGATAATAGGAAGGATGCCCGCCCAGGAAGTAGGCGTTGGTGAAGGGGCCGAGCTGGCCGCTTTCCACCAGGGCCTTCACCTTGGCCTGTACGGCGCGCAGTTCCTCTTCACTGGTGGGACGCGGGGAAATGGAGGCGTTCAGCTTGGCGGCCTTGGCCGGATCGGCCTGAAGGGCGGAAGCCACGTCCACGAAGTCCAGCGCATGCAGGTGATAGAAGTGCACCACATGGTCGTGCAGGTTCTGCATGCCGAGCACCAGGTTGCGGATCAGCGAGGCGTTGCGGGGAATTTCAATCTGCATGGCGTCTTCCAGAGCACGGGTGGACGCCAGGGCATGGGTATAGGTGCACACGCCGCAGGTACGGGCGGTGAAGAACTGGGCATCGCGCGGATCGCGGCCCTTGAGGATGGTTTCCAGTCCGCGGAACAGGGTGGAGCAGCTTCTCGCGTCTTTGACGCGCCCGTTTTCCACTTCCACCTCGATGCGCAGATGGCCCTCGATACGGGTCAGCGGGTCCACCACGATGGGACCGGTGTAGGAACTCTGAGGAGTGGTTTTTGCTTCGCTCATGGTGGCATTACTCGCTAGTTTTCAAAGAAGGGGGTCATCTTGTCCCAGAAGTTCGGTTCGGAACAGCCGATGCAGGGATGTCCGGCGGCCACGGGCCAGTTCACGTCGTTGAACAGGGCCTTGGGGCAGTTGTTGTACGTCACCGGGCCCTTGCAGCCGAGCTTGTAGAGGCACCAGCCCTTGCGGGCTTCCTCGGAATCGAAGGAGGGCGCGAATTCCCCGGCCTCGAAGTGGGGCAGGCGTTCGCACAGTTCGTGCACGGTGTGGCCGAAGAAAAGCTTGGGGCGGTTCAGCGCGTCGAGTTCCAGCTTCATGCCGGCAAGCACGGCGGCGATGGTGCCCACAAGGTTCAGCGGGTTGGGCGGACAGCCCGGAACGTTGATGGCCTTGATGCCGAGATCGGCGAAGCAGTCGTTCACGCCCTTGCAGCCGGAAGGATTGGGCGCAGCGGAAGGAATGCCGCCGAAGCAGGCGCAGGTACCGTAGGAAATCACGGCCTTGGCGCCGGGCAGAACTTCCTTGTTGATGGCGTACATGGTCCTGCCGCCGATGGTGCCGTAAAGCCCGTCCATGGCGGTGGGAATGGCGCCTTCCACGATGCAGACATAGCCGTTGGGGTTCTTCATGGCCTGATGCAGAGCATCTTCGGCGGCTTCACCGGCGGCGGCCATGATGGTTTCCTGATAGTCGAGGGAAATGGTGTCGAGGATGAGCTCGTCGATATACGGCTTGCTGGAGCGCAGGAGCGCTTCCGTGCAGCCCGTGCATTCCGCGTCGTGCAGATAGATGACGGCGGGACGTGCGGCGGACGTGAGAGCCTTGGCCAGGCGGGGAGCGAAGGCAGGCCCCATGCCCATGGCGACAGCCACAGTGGAACAGAATTTCAGAAAGTCGCGGCGCGATACGCCCCGCTTTTCAAGGCGTTCTTCCGCGCCTTCTTTCCCCAGACCGATGGAGATTTGCATAAGGCCCTCCTGGCGCTGACATACAGGACTTGTCCGCGAAAGCTTCCATGGCGGCGGGAAGGTCGCGGCTTTTGCCGACGTTGCGTAAGGCAGAAAGTCATGCGCGGGCGCATGAGCTTCTACTGGTATCAGTTTCTGAAACTCTAACATCACCGCAGGGGCAGGTCAACAGAAGAGAATGTTTTTTCTCAAGAAATGATAGAAAAATCACATGGTTCCATGTATCATACAGAGAGGGCGCAAGTGCGGGAGATGACAGTCCTTTTTCCTTTCCTCCCCTGTGCAGGGGAAACGGTATGGCCGCCTTCTGCAAAGATTTTTTTGCAGGGCATATCTTTTTCCCGGCATGGAACGCCGCCGGAGGGCATCCGGGGAAGGGTTCCGCCTTTCTGTCCGAATGCTGCGTGTTCTCCTGCAGGGAGAGGGGCATGTAAGCCGGAGAAGATGGTGCGTTCCGTGCGCCGGAAGGGCGGTTCCTGCCTGCGCATGCCTTTCAGGCTGCGGGGGAACGTGCGGTCTTGCCGGAGCACGGACACAGGAAAAGACTCCCGGAGAAGGTCTGCGGGAAGGTATCCTCAGAGGCAGGGAGAATCAGTGTTTTTCGGCCGCACGCCCCGCAAGCATGGCCTTCAGTTCTTCCAGCATGCGTTCCGGCGTGATGCCCGTGATGCAGGCATTGTTTTTCGGGCAGGAGCCTGAGCCGTGCAGCGAGCAGGGGCGGCAGGGCATGTCGAGCTGCACCACGCGATCCTCAGGCCCGGAGGGGAAGAACCCCCATTCCCGGCAGGTGGGGCCGAACATGGCAAGGGCGGGCGTGTCCACGGCGGTGGCGATGTGCATGGGCCCGGAATCTCCGGTGACGAGCACGTCCGCCGCAGAAGTGAGCGCGCACAGGTCACGCAGGCCTGTTTTTCCGATGAAGCTGCGTTTTTCCTCTGCTTCCGGCAGACCTTCGCCCTGTCCCACCCAGAAGAAGGCGATGTTTTCCTGTTCCAGCAGCCCGGCAAAGTGCAGCCATGTTTCCATGGGCCAGGTCTTTGCCTCATGGGTGGCGAAGGGATGCAGCGCCACAAGGGGCGCGCCTTGCCGGCGAAGGGGGGCGAGGGTGTCGCAGGCCTGTTGCTTTTCCTCTTCGGTGAGGAAAATGCGCGGGCGCAGTTCTTCGGCGGAAGGGACGTCCTTCTTGTCATAAAGGCCTGTGGCGTAACGCTGGGGCACGTTGTAGCGGCGCAGTTCCTCCCCGAAGAACTTTCCCTTGCTCCACAGGAAGATGCGCCTTGCCAGCGCCATTTTGTTGTAGCAGATGATGGCGTCGCGCCAGATGCGCGCCAGCATGGCGGAACGCAGGTTGCGGTGCAGATCGAGCAGGGGGCTGTCGCGGTATTTTTCCATGAGCCCGCGGAAGTTCATGGCCTGTGCCTGACCGTGCAGGTCGTTTTCATCAAAGCCTATGACGTTGTGCACTGCCGGGTGATGGGCAAAGAGCGGTTCAAAGGCCTCTTTGGTGATGACCGTGAACTTCGTGCCGTGCTTTTTGTACCAGTCGAGAAGAACACCCGTGGTGAGCACCACGTCGCCCATGGAGCTGAACCGTACCGCCACCATGTGCCTGTTGCTGATCCTTGAAGAGTAGCGTGCCATGATACCTGCCTGTGGAAAAAGTGCCTTGCGTATCGCGGGAATGTCCGGGCCTGCCGTATTGTTGCAGGGATTCGGAGAGGACCGGGCATGTTTTTTTGTATGTTCCCCGCAAGGGCGCGTCAACCGCTTCTTGCGGGCCTGTCGACGTGCCGGGGGGCTGCGCAGCCTCTGCGGCATGGCCGTGCCTGTCGGAAAGGGGAAAGGCTGCCGGCGCGGGGCGGCTGCGCGGCATCGGTTGCCGGATTTCGGCCGAGGCTCCCGTCTTTTTCGGGACCCGTCAGAGAAGGCACGAGTCTGTGTTTTCCTTCTCGCAGACCGTTTTTTCTCCGGGACTTCTCAGGGGCATGCTCGGCGGCCCGGTTCACGGGAATAAAGCAGGCCCGGTGTCGTCATGAGGAGAACCGGTGCAGAAAGCTGGAGCCTTTTTCCGTGGTGCTGCACCGCCCGAGGCATTTTTCTGTGCCGGAGAGCATGGTTTTTGTCGCCGGAGGGGCATCCCTTTCCTCCATGCCCGAGGGAAGGGACTCCAGTCTTTTCTTGAGGAGCGACGCGGGGATGCGCTCTGGACGGAGCATCCCTTCCGGGACAGGTTGCCGGGGAGCGGGGAACGTTTTTTGCCGGTTCCGGTTCGGATGTGAAGAAAAGGCAGGCCCGGGCGCATCGGCGTCCGGGCCTGTTCGGAAAAGTTCTGCCGGAGGGAGGGCCTACTTCGTGCCGAAGATGCGGTCGCCGGCATCGCCGAGACCGGGGAGAATATAACCCTTTTCATTGAGACAGGTGTCGAGGGCTGCGGCGTAGATTTCCACATCGGGGTGTTTGTCGAGCACGGCCTTCACCCCTTCGGGGGCGGCCACGAGGTTCAGGGAGCTTATCTGCGTGCAGCCGCTGGCCTTGAGCACGTCGATGGCGGCGATGAGGGAACCGCCCGTGGCGAGCATGGGGTCAAGAATGAAGGCCACGCGCTGATCGATGCGGCGGGCCAGCTTCTTGTAGTATTCCACAGGTTCCAGCGTTTCTTCATTGCGGTACAGGCCGAGCACGCTGATCTTCGCGCCGGGCACCATGTCGAGCACGCCTTCCATCAGCCCCAGGCCTGCGCGGAGAATGGGCACGATGGTGATCATTTTTCCGGCGAGATAGTCCACTTCCACCTGACCGGCCCAGCCTTTGACCACCTTTTTTTCCGTAGGAAGATTCTTCGTGGCTTCGTAGGTGAGCAGACGGGCCACTTCCTTGGCCAGCATACGGAATTCGCTGGTGGAGGTGCTTTCCTTGCGGAGCAGACCGAGCTTGTGCCGGATGAGGGGATGGTCGACGATATGAAGAGCCATGGCGAAAATCCTTGTTTGAGAGAAACGCGGGATGCGCAGAGTACACAGACTATGCTGCCGTTATATCCGTGGCTTCCTGTTGCGTCAAGGCGCGGAATTCTGCAGGTATGCCGTCATGATGCCGGAAAAGCGGGATTTTTCACCGGAGGGAGGAGCAGAGGGGGCGGGTGCGACCCCGTTTCGTGAGTTTTTTCATGCTTCCTGAAGGGAGCTCCGACGGAGGGATGGCCCGGCAGAAAACGGGGGGCGTATCCGCCGTGTCTGACGGATGGTTTCAGAAGGGAGAGGGGATTTCCCGGCGGGAGACGGACGTTTTTTCCGTTGCCGCGGCGGAAGAGGGGGGGCTTTGCGCGGTACGCTCTTTCCTTTTTTCCGTGCGGTGCGGGCGCACGGAAAAAAGGGGCAGCCAATCAAACACCTGATGTCCGTACTGCCGTGCGGTACAGGCGCGTTGCCCGGCAGGAGCGCTGCTCTTTTTTACGGCAGGGGCTGGAGTTTCGGGCCGATGCGGAAGAAGCCGTCTTGAGGAGGGGAGATGTTCCGCCTTGCGGAACGGCGTCGTCTGCCGGGCGACGCGCGAAGACCCCATGCTTTTGCCGGGGGAAAAGAAAAAGTCCGGGTGCATTTGCAGCCCGGACTTTTTGATCAGCTCATGCCGGATATTCCGGCGTAAGGCTTATTCGGCGAGTTCGAAGGGTTCCCCGCCTTCACGCTTCATTTCAAGCGCGATCTTCCACAGCAGGGTGACGACCAGCGCACCCACGGCGAAGATGCCGAGACCGATGGAGATTTCCCAGAAGGTGGGAGTATAGACTTCATAGGTTTCGTAGGGAGTGGGAGAGAAACCGCCGATGAGAAGGCCGAGGCCCTTGTCGATCCAGGAGGCGATGATGAGCATGACCAGCGCCCAGGGCAGGATCTTCATGTTGTTGCGGAACTTGGGAATGGCCAGGAGGAAGATGCTGGCGAAGGCCAGCACCACGGCGAACCACATCCAGCCGTTCAGCCACACATTGAGGCCTTCATGTCCGTTGAAGATGAACACGATGGGGTGGGCATGGCCGGGAATGCCGCTGTAGAAGGCGGTGAACAGTTCCAGCACATAGAAGAACATGTTCAGGCCCATGGCATAGGCGATGGTGATGGACAGGGACTTCACCACGGACTTGCCGGGATCGAAGCCGGAGAGGCGCTTCAGCAGAAGCAGGGACAGCAGCAGGATGGAAGGACCGGCGCAGAAGGCGGAAGCCAGGAAGCGGGCGGCCATGATGGCGGAGAGCCAGTAATGGCGGCCGGGCAGGCCGGCGTACAGGAAGGCCGTGACGGTGTGGATGGAGAAGGCCCAGAAGATGGACACGACCACGAGCACCTTCACCCAGCGGGGCACGGGCACATGGCGGCTTTCATGTTCCAGCGACGTCCAGCCGATGACCGCGTTCAGCAGCAGGTAGCCGCAGAGAACGGTGGCGTCCCAGAACATGACGGAGTTCGGCGTGGGGTGCAGGATGATGTTCAGCACGCGCTGCGGCTGGCCCATATCCACCACGATGAAGAGCATACACATGATGACCGCGCCGATGGCGAGAAATTCCGCAAAGACGATGACGCGGTGATACGGATGATAGTGGTGGAAGGTGGCGGGCAGCACCAGCATCACGGCCGCGGCGGCAACGCCCACCAGATAGGTGAACTGGGCGATGTAGAAGCCCCAGGACGTGTTGCGGGTAAGGCCGGTCATCTGGAGGCCGTAGATGAGCTGGAACACATAGACGATGAAGGCATAGCCTATGATGGCCAGCAGAAAGAGCAGCCAGATGTAGTACTTGGGAGAACCCTTGAGAACTTTTTCAACCATGGTTCCCTCCTAGATGATGTAGTAGACGCCGGGATCGGTGCCCAGTTCGGGCTTGCGGCGAATGCTGAAGTTCTTGGAAAGGACACGGCGGACGATGGAGTTCGGGTCGTTGAGATCGCCGAACATGATGGCCCCGTTGGAGGCCTCCACGCAGGCGGGCATGAGGCCCTTTTCCAGGCGTTCGGCACAGAAGGTGCACTTTTCCACCACGCCGCGCATACGGGTGGGGTAGGCGGGGTTCAGGTCCTTGATGAAGGGACGCGGATCCTGGAAGTTGAAGCTTCTGGAGCCGTAGGGGCAGGCGGCCATGCAGAAACGGCAGCCCACGCAGCGGTGATAGTCGATGGCCACGAGGCCGTCAGCCGTCTTGTAGGTGGCGCCGGCGGGGCAGACGCGCACGCAGGAAGGATTGGTGCAGTGGTTGCACAGCAGGAAGAAGCGGCGGTTTTCGATGTTTTCAGGAAGCATCGGATCCGGGTCGTTGGCGAAGGCGTGTTCGAACGTGTCGTCCCAGATCCACTTGATTTCGCGGGGAGCGGGGATGTCGGGCACGTTGTGCACCTTGTGGCAGGCTTCCACGATGGGGCGCATGTCTTCGGGCGTCTGGATGCGGCGGGTATCGATGACCATGGCCCAGCGATGGGCCTTCAGGCCTTCGGGATAGGCTTCATAGGAGGCCTCGGCCGCTTCCGCGCGGGCCGCGCCGGCGGCCAGGGCGAAGGTGGACAGGCCTGCGACCTTGAGAAAATAACGTCTACTCGAATTCATGATTGTTCCCCTGGGGGATGACGTGGCAGTCCCAGCAGTACGGGTTCACGCTGTTGGCATTGTGGCACTTGTCGCAGAAGTCGGCCTTGTTGCTGTGGCAGGCCATGCAGGTGTTCTGCAGGCTGGTTTCCCATTTCTTGCCGTCGGAGGCGACGTAGATGCGCTTTCCTTCACGCAGGGCCTGGTCGCGCCATTCAAGGAGCAGTTCCATGTGGTTGGCGGCCATCCATTCCCTGGGCTCGACGCATTCGGAGCGCGCTTCGCCGAAGAAGGTGACGGGTTCCGCGGGGAGCACCACTTTGACCTCTTCATGGCTGGAAGAAAGCATATTGATCCAGAAGGGCGCGGTGAACAGCCCGGCAAAGACAATGATGCCGGGGATGACGAATTTTGCGTTATACATTTATGCTTCCTCCGAGGCGGCAGGATCTTCATCGGGGAAGGGCAGATCTTCCTGACGCAGGTCCATGGTGCGGGGAATTTCGCCCTTCATCACCAGAGCGTTGGCCACAAGTTCGTGCAGGCCGCTGACCGTGACGCCGGGCACCCAGTAGTCGACGAGCGGAGGCAGAGCCGCACGGTCGAGGGCGCAGACGCAGCCCATCCAGTTCACACCCTTGGTGTCGTGCACATAGCGCAGGGCGTTGGCGCGGGGGAAGCCGCCGCGCAGACGCTGATCCATGATTTCTTCGGCGTTCAGGCCGGAACCGGAACCGCAGCAGAAGGTTTCCTCACGGATGGTGTGCTCGGGCATTTCCACAAAGTTGTTGCAGACGTGCCGGAGAATGTAGCGGGGCTCTTCCAGCAGACCCATGGCGCGGGCCGGGTTGCAGGAGTCGTGCCAGGTGGTGATGATGTGGTTGTTGCGCTCGGGGCGCAGGTTGAGCTTGTTGTGCTTGATGAGGTCGGCCGTGAATTCGGCGATGTGCACCATCTTGGTGGCGGCGGCGTTCTTGAACACCGTGCCGGTGATGGGGGAGACGGGCACTTCCATGTTGGGCGGAGTGGGGCCGTTGTAGGTGGCCATGTACTGGTTCACCACACGCCACATGTGGCCGCATTCGCCGCCGAGGATCCACTTGACGCCGAGGCGTTCGGCTTCCGCGTACATCTTGGCGTTCAGCCTCTTGGCCACGTCGAAGGAGACGAAGGAACCGAAGTTGCCGCCTTCGGAAGCGTAGGTGGAAAGGGTGTAGTCCAGGCCGATTTCATGGAACAGCATGAGGTAGCCCATGAAGGTGTAGATGCCGGGGTCGGCGAAGTAGTCGCCGGAGGGGGTGATGAAGATGACTTCATGGCCCTTTTCGTTCCACGGCGGATCCACGCGGATGCCGGTGATGGTCTCGATGTCGTCACAGAGGAATTCCACGATTTCACGCATGGAATGGGGCTGGACGCCGAGGTGGTTGCCGGTGCGGTTGCAGTCGTTGACCGAGTTCATGATCCAGTGGATGCCGAGGCCGAGGTCCAGCAGCATCTGGCGCACGATGACCGTGATTTCGGCGGTATCGATGCCGTAGGGGCAGAACAGGGAGCAGCGGCGGCATTCGGTGCACTGGTAGAAGTAGATGAACCACTCCTTGATGACGTCCTTGTCCAGCTTGCGGGCACCGGCGTACTTGCCGAGCAGACGGCCGGCGGTGGTGAAGTCCTTGCGGTACACGGAACGCAGAAGTTCGGCGCGCAGCACGGGCATGTTCTTGGGATCGTTGGTGCCGAGGAAGAAGTGGCACTTGTCGGCGCAGGCGCCGCAGCGCACGCAGCAGTCCATGAACACCTTGAGGGAACGGTGCTTGTTCAGGGCGTCCTGCAGGGAATTGTGCAGGATCTCCTCCCAGTTTTCGGGCAGTTCCCAGTCTTCGTTGTCGGGCGCCCAGTCATGGGCGTTCTCGAAGCCGAGGCCTTTCAGTATTTCCGTCTTGGCGGGATAGCAGAAGCTGCCGGGATGGAAATCCGGCTTGGTGTCCATCCATCCCTCTTTGGGGAAGGAAGTGGGCGTGGCCGCCAGCAATTCTTCGGGTGTGGGCATTTTTGCCATGACCAGTAACTCCTTAGGCTTCCGTCTTGGGTTCAGGCTGCTTTTCTACAGGGATGCCGGCCTCAACCATGGCTTCACGGAAATCATCTTCATATTCGGCGTAGGTGTGGTAATGCTTGGGCGGGTTCCAGGGGTTCACATGACGTTCTTCGCGGGTGTTGCACTTCATGTTGCGGGTGGGGCTCATGAAGACGCCGCCCATGTGCATCAGCTTGGAGAAGGGGAAGTAGATGAGCAGGGCGCTCACCAGCGTCACATGAATGAAGAAGATGGAACCGATGCCGGAAGGATCCACGGGCTGCAGCGTGGCAAGACCCATGATGACTTCCTTCACCTGATTGATGTCCACCTTGGAGATGTAGCGCATGCAGATGCCGGAACCGGCAATGGCGATGAGCAGGAACAGCGCGAAGTAGTCGGCCGGCAGGGAGATGTAGCGGAGCTTTTCCGTGCACACGCGGCGCAGCAGCAGGAAGGCGAGACCGGCGAGGATGAAGGCGTCGGTCAGGTAGAAGCGGGGAGCACCCACCTGGAACACGCCGTCCACGAATTCAATGACGGCGATGCAGACGGGCACCGGATCAAGGAAGAAGCGGGCGTGGCGGATGATGATCACCAGCATGCTGTAGTGGAACAGCAGGGCGAACACCCAGAGCCACTTGTTGGAAAAATAGGTGATGCGCGGCACACCGTCGATGGTGGTGCGCTCGGCCCTCGTGTTGCGGAACAGGGACCGGAAGGTGAACACCTCAAGGATCATGCGGCCGACGACGGCGGGCGTGGTCCAGGGGCATTCCAGGCGGTTGGGCTTGATCCAGTCCAGAGAGCGCTGCTGGCCCGCCACCGTGGGAATGGCGAACGGGACAGGCGATTTGGCCCAGCGGATGATTTTCCAGATAAAGCCGATGATGAACACAGCACCCGCTATCAGCGGTAAGATCACGCCGAGCAGATACTGCAGGCCAAGTGCTGACCCCGCCCATCCTACGCACAGGATAAGCAGAGTTGCCGCAAATGCGATGGTCATTCCTCTACCCCTCGATTTTCAGTTTCAGAAGCAGGTTCCGCCTGCTCCCTCCGAAGCTTGGCCAGCCGTATCACCTGCGACTGGCTTCGCTTTACTTCCTCCACTCTGATCCTGAACACGCGCTCCCGCGCTTCGGAATACATGTCCAGCGCCATGAGCCCCAGCGTGTCCACCCTGGATTCCATGGCGAGGTAGTCGTTGAGCACCCCGGTGCCGGCATGTTCCGGTTTCAGGCACTCGGGCAGCACTTCGGCGCGCAGCAGTTCCTTGAGCAGGTACAGCGCCCCCACGGCTTTGGAAGGGGGCATGTCCTGCACGGCGCGTATCCAGATGAGGTCGTGAAGGGCTCCCTTCACGGTTTCAGGCTCGGCGTCCATACCGATGACGGCGTTGAAAAGCACGCCCGCCGCCATGCGCGTCGTTTCCCCAACGGGATTGGCGAAGCGGTCGCGGCTTGTCCGCATGAAACCCTTGCTGTCGAGAGGATAGCTGGCAAAGAACCGGTTTACCCAGCGGTCTACCAGCACATCTCGCCGGCTGCTGCACAGTTCTGTGATGTCCATGTATGCCTTGCGTGAGTAATGGTGAAAAGGCCCGGCCCCACAGGGCCGCTAATTTGGCAGAGGTTAGCTTAACTTTCGGTCGTGCACAAGTCGGCATTATTGCCGATAGCCGTGTTTTTTCCTGCAATGTCGCGTGATTGAAAAAATTTGGCAGATTGTGAAGGTTATGGCAGCATACCGCTTGTATCAATGAGCCCTTCACCGGAGCCTTGCGGAGCGGCTTCTTCACAGGGAGAATCGGCCGTACCGTCGCAGAATCCGGCCACATTCATTTCAGGAAAAAGTCCTGAGGAAGGCTCTTCGGGCACGGCGGGGGTGTCTGCCGGCGCGGGCTCTTCGGTCAGGAAGGCGGGCAGGCCTTGAAATTCCAGGAAGGGCAGGCGGTCGCTTCCTGCGGAAAGCACATGGGCGTGATTCTGCCAGAGCCTGAACTGCAGAAGCAGCATGCCGGGCCTGAGCAGGCCGAAACGGAAGCTTTGGTCCTGCTGAAAGTCCGGCAGGGCGGGCACGGCCTTCTGCGCCGCGTTCACGGCTTCTGCAAGGGGCATGCCCTTCTGCAGGTTTTCCTCCATGGCGGAAATGACCCAGATGTCGCGCGTGTCCTCGGGCACGGGGAACCAGGCGGCGTCCTTCATGTCTTCCGAGCGGGAAAGAAGCGTCTGGCAGGCCCGGCAGCTGGGGGAGAAATAGACATGCACCGCGGCCTGCTCCGTTCCGGGCAGGGGCGACCAGGGTTCGGAAAGGTCGCGCACCACGCCGCCCGCGTTCACCACAAGCAGCAGGCCCCACACAAGGGCCAGTGCGGAGCGTTCCTTTTCCCGCGGCATGGCTTCGCTGCGGAAGGCCAGGAAGGAAAGGGCGATGAGGGTGCCGACGATGAGGCAGTTCACGCAGGGCGCGGTGAAGATCATGATGCAGAGAAGAACCGCATCCGCCGCAAGAGCCAGCGCGGCGCAGAAAAACGCCGCCTGCACGAGGCGCGCGAAGGCAAGCAGCAGAAGAACGGCGAAGAGGACGGCGCCCGCCTGCCAGAGGGAGACTCCGGCGAGACGGAAATCCTGAAAGAGCGTGCAGCCGTCGGTCAGGCAGAGCGCTTCGCCTCCGGTGAAAAATACCCAGAGGCAGAAGAGAAGGCCCGCAAGGGAGACTGCGGCTGCGACAAGAGGAAAGGGACGGGTGTTTCTGAGCATGACGGCTCCATAATGGTCTTTCTTCGGAAGTAGCGTAGTCACCCGGTCGCGTAAAGAGTTTTTTATGCGCTCTGCGTTCCCTGTGCGGAAGATTCTCATGCCGGTTCCGGGGAACGGACCGGGGGACGGCATCCGCCTGCGGGGAAGCCGTTTTTTCTTCAGAAAAAGCATGATTTTTCTCTTCCCGGGAGGCGGTCTGCGTTCTTTTCGCCGCATCGCAGGCCTGCCCGCGGTCCGGGAGGGCGCCTCTGGCCTGTCCCCATCTTTTATGGTAAGGAGCGCGGGAACAAGGAGAACACGATGCAATATCCTTCCATAGATCCCGTGGCGCTCTCCATAGGGCCGTTGCAGCTGCACTGGTACGGACTCATGTATGTTTTCGCCTTCCTCGCAGGCTGGCTTCTGGGGCGCTTCCGGGCTTCCCGCCCCTGGAGTTCCTGGACGGGCGCGCAGGTGGACGACTTCGTCACCTGGGCCATGCTCGGCGTCATCGTCGGGGCAAGACTCGGTTATGTGGTGTTCTACGATTTTTCCGCCTACATGGCGGATCCTCTGGAAATACTGCGCGTGTGGAACGGCGGCATGTCCTTCCACGGCGGCCTTCTCGGCGTGGTCACGGCAAGCTGGTTCTGGGGCCGCAGAACCGGCAAGAGCCTTGTGGATATTCTCGACTTCGTGGCGCCTCTCGTGCCCACGGGGCTGTTTTTCGGGCGTCTCGGCAACTTCATCAATGCCGAACTGTGGGGCAAGGTGACCGACAGCCCCCTCGGCATGATCTTCCCCGGGGCCGGGCCTCTGCCCAGGCATCCTTCCCAGCTCTATGAGGCCGGGCTTGAGGGCCTGCTCACCTTCGTGATTCTGTGGATCTATTCCTCGAAGCCCAGGCCGCGCGGTTCCGTGGCCGGACTCTTTGCCGTGCTCTATGCCGCAAGCCGCATCATTGTGGAATTCTTCCGCGTGCCCGATGCGCAGCTCGGATACCTTTTCGCCGGCTGGGTCACCATGGGACAGATTCTCTGCCTGCCGCTTCTTCTGGCCGGGCTCTGGCTCATGTTCCGCACGCACGGCAGGGGAGGGAAGGCGTGAAGACGCTTTTTCTGGGCGGCATGGCCGTCACCATGGATAAGGAGCGCCGCGTGCTGTGCGCCGACATTCTGGTGGACGGGGATTGCATAGCCTCCGTCAGGCCGCATGCGGAGCAGCTTCTTCCGCCGGAGGACGCGGAAGTGGTGGATGTGCGCGGCAAGGTGGTGATTCCGGGCCTTGTTCAGGCGCACATGCATGTGACGCAGGCGCTTTTCCGGGGGCTCTGCGACGATCTTGCCCTCATGGAATGGCTGAGGGAGCGCACCTGGCCTCTGGAAGCCGCGCATACGGCCGAGAGCAATGCCGCCTCCGCGCGCCTGGCCGCCATGGAGCTCATCAGAAGCGGTACGACCTCGCTCATCGACATGGGCACCACCCAGCATGAGGACGCGATATTCGAGGTCATGGCCGAAACGGGCCTGCGCGGCCTCTTCGGCAAGTGCATGATGGATGAAGGCGAAGGGCTGCCCGCCGTCATGAAGGAGGACACGGACGCCTGTCTGAAGGAGACGGAGCGGCTTATCCGCCGCTGGCACATGGCGGAGCACGGCCGTCTGCGCTATGCCGTGGCCCCGCGCTTCGTGCCTTCCTGTTCGCAGAGGCTTCTCTCTTCCGCCAGAGACATGGCGCGGCAGAACGGCCTGCGCCTGCATACGCACGCTTCGGAGAATCTGGGGGAAATCAGGCTGGTGGAATCTCTGTGCCATGAGCGCAACGTGCTTTACCTGCACCGCATGGGCTATACGGGCAGGGACGTGGTGCTTGCCCACTGCATCTGGCTGGATGAGGAGGAAAAGCGCCTTCTTGCCGAAACGGGCACCCATGTGGCGCACTGCCCTTCCTCCAATCTCAAGCTGGCCTCCGGCATCGCGCCCGTGGCGGAACTTGCCGCCCTCGGCGCAGGGGTGGGCATAGGACTCGACGGCGCGCACAATCACATGGACGGGCTGGAGGAAGTGCGCCGGGCGTCGCTTCTTCAGAAGGCGCTCACCCACGATCCGAAGGCACTGCCCGCCATGCAGGCGCTGGAAATGGCCACCCTCGGCGGGGCCGCGGCCATGGGGCAGGAAGAGGAGACCGGCAGTCTGGAGGAGGGCAGAAAGGCCGATCTTGTGGTGCTCGACATGGACATGCCCCATTCCCTTCCCGCCTGCGGGCGCGACATCGTGCAGAGAGTGGTGTATCAGGCCACCCGTGAAAATGTGCTGCATACCATGGTGGACGGGAAATTTCTCTACCGCGACCGGGTTTTTCTCACGCTCGATGAGAAAAAGACGCTGCAGGAGGCGGAAGAGCAGTGCGCGCTTCTCATGCGCCGCGCAGGTCTCTGCGGCGATGTTTCCGGCATTGCGGAGAAGAACGGAAAGCGCGCGGAGCCGGATTTCTGACATGGGAAAAAACAGGGGATGGTTCTGCTTTCTCCTGGAGAACGACTCTGGACTTGCCTCCGGAAGTGTGTTCTACTGCATGTTGTTAAAAGGGATACTGCTGTCCTTTTTTGTCAGACATTGAAAGGCTTTTTCTGTGCCGGGCAAAGGAATCACATGGTTCGGCCGGTTTGAAAAGTCTTCAAGGGGAGTCTCTATGAACATCACTAGGCTTGATAAAGCCAGGGACCTGAAATTCAAGCGTCAGGTCGAAGAAGAGAGCGGTCAGAACCTGTCGGCCTGCTATCAATGCGGCAAGTGCACGGCGGGCTGCCCCGGCGCCCAGTTCTATGACCGGCAGGTCAGCCAGATCATGCGCGCCGTGCAGATGGGCCTCAAGGAAGAAGCCCTGAAGAACCGTTCGCTGTGGCTGTGTCTGTCGTGTTCGACCTGCAGCGCCCGCTGCCCCAACAATATCGATGTCGCCGCGGTGATGGAAACGCTCCGCATGATGGCCCGTCGTGAGGGGTGGGTGCAGGATCGGCCCATCGAATCCTTCTGGAAGGCGTTTCTGGATACCGTACACGTTACGGGTCGCTCGTATGAGCTCGGCGTCATGGCCGACTACATGGGGCGCACGCTGCGCGGCTGGGGCAACCTGGAAATCGCTCCCACGGCGCTTCTGAAGAACAAGATGCCCTTCATTCCCTCCGTCATTCACGGGCGCGAGGAAGTGGCGCGCATATTCAAGCGCTACGCCGAAAAGAGGAGCTGAGCCATGAAATACGCCTATTATCCCGGCTGTTCGGGGCACGGCACCTCGGTGGAATATGAAGTTTCCACCCGCGCGGTGTGCAATGCGCTGAACATGGATCTTGTGGAGATCGAAGACTGGAACTGCTGCGGCTCCACGCCCGCCCATTCCGTAAGCCACGAGCTTTCCGGCGCTCTTGCCGCCCGCAATCTGATGCAGGCCGCAAAGACCGGTGCGGACTGCGTGATTTCTCCGTGCCCGAGCTGCTCTTCCAACCTGAAGATGGCCCGTTACCGCATGCAGAATCCCGCCTTCAAGGCCGGTGTGGATGAACTGCTCGACGCGCCCACTCCGGCCAATGCCGAAGGCGGCGCCGACCTTATGGAAACCTACTCCGTGCTTCAGGCCATCGTGGAGCATGTGGGTGTGGAGAACGTGGCCTCCCGCGTGACCTATCCTCTGGAAGGCCTGAAGGTCGTCACCTATTACGGCTGCCTTCTGAGCCGTCCCGCCCAGGTGGCGAAGTTCGACGACCCGGAAAACCCCGTTTCTCTCGACAACATCATGAAGGCCCTCGGTGCGGAGGTTCTGCCCTTCGCCCTGAAGACCGAATGCTGCGGCGCGGCCATGGGCATCCCGGATGTGAACATTCCCGGTTCCCTGAGCGGCCGTATCCTCGATACCGCCAGGGCCGTGGGTGCGGAAGCCGTCATCACCGCCTGCCCCCTGTGCCACATGAATCTCGACCTGCGTCAGCGCCAGGCCGCCAGAATCTCGAAGAAGGACTTCTTCGGGCTGCCGGTCTTCTACTACACCCAGATGATCGCGCTCGCCTTCGGCCTGCCCGAGAAGGTCATGCGTCTGGACAAGCTGGCCGTCAATCCCTATCCCCTTCTGGACAAGATCGCCGGGCGCCGCAAGGCGCGTGTTTCCGCCGAGCTTGACGCCATGAAGGCCGCAGGAGCCGCATCATGAAAATCGGCGTATTCGTCTGTCACTGCGGCAGCAACATCGAAGCCACGGTGGATACCGCCACGGTTGCCAAGATCGCGCTGACCTACCCCGATGTCGTGTTCTCCGAAGACACCATGTACACCTGTTCCGAACCGGGGCAGGAAAACATCGTGCAGGCCATCAAAAAGCACGGTCTCGACGGCGTGGTCGTGGCTTCCTGCTCTCCGCGCATGCATGAACCCACGTTCCGCCGTACCGTGGAACGCGCCGGGCTCAACCGCTATATGTTTGAAATGGCCAACATCCGCGAGCATGTCTCGTGGATCGGCCGCGACCGCGAAGCCAACACCAACAAGGCCGCCGAACTGGTGCGCCTTGCCGTGGAAAAGCTGCGCCGCGACACCCCCCTCTACGCCAAGCAGTTCGACGTGACCAAGCGCGTGCTGGTCATCGGCGGCGGCGTGGCCGGCATTCAGGCCGCTCTTGACGCGGCCGAGTCGGGCATCGGCGTGGTCATGGTGGAACGCGAGAGCACCATCGGCGGCAAGATGGCCAAGCTCGACAAGACCTTCCCCACCATCGACTGCTCAAGCTGCGTGCTCGCGCCCAAGATGGTGGACGTGGCCCAGAACCCCAACATCACGCTGTACGCCCATTCCGAGGTGGAGAGCATTTCCGGCTTCGTGGGCAACTTCACCGTGAAGATCAGAAAGCGCGCCACCTATGTGGACTGGACCAAGTGCACCGGCTGCGGCACCTGCACCGAGAAATGCCCCAGCAAGAACGTGCCCGATGCCTTCAACGAAGGCATCAGCAACTGCCGGGCCATCAACATTCCCTTCCCCCAGGCCATTCCCAAGAAGGCCACCATCAACCCCGACTACTGCCGGAAGATCAAGGAAGGCAAGTGCGGCGTGTGCTCCAAGGTGTGCCCCACCGGAGCCATCGTGTACGACATGGTGGATGAAATCGTGGAAGAAAAGGTGGGCGCCATCATCGCGGCCACCGGCTACGACCTCGTGGACTGGACCGTGTACAAGGAATACGGCGCAGGCGCGTACCCCGATGTCATCACCAGCCTCCAGTACGAGCGCATGATGTCGGCCTCCGGCCCCACGGGCGGCCATATCCACCGTCCTTCCGACGGCATGGAACCGAAGAACATCGTGTTCATCCAGTGTGTGGGTTCCCGCGACTGCTCCATCGGCCGCCCCTACTGCTCGGGTTTCTGCTGCATGTACACGGCCAAGCAGGCCATCATGACCAAGGACCATCTCCCCGACTCGGAAGCCTTCGTGTTCTACATGGACATCCGCGCGCCGGGCAAGATGTATGACGAATTCACCCGCCGCGCTCAGGAAGAGTACGGCGTTCAGTACATCCGCGGCCGTGTTTCGGCCATACAGCCCACGGTGCGCCCCGACGGCAAGGTGGGGTACATCGTGCGCGGTGCGGATACGCTGCTTGGCGAATCCGTGGAGGTGGATGCGGACATGGTGGTTCTCGCCGTGGGCGTGGAAGGTTCCAAGGGTGCGGGCAACCTTGCGGAAAAGCTCCGCATTTCCTACGACCATTTCGGCTTCTTCATGGAAAGCCATGTGAAGCTGCGCCCGGTGGAGACCAATACCGCAGGCGTGTACCTCGCCGGCGTGTGCCAGGGCCCCAAGGATATTCCCGCCTCCGTCGCGCAGGGCAGCGCCGCGGCCGCCAAGGTCATGGCGCTCTTCTCCAAGCCCAAGCTGGAGAACGACCCGCAGGTTTCCGTGGTGGACATCAAGCGTTGCGTGGCATGCGGCAAGTGCATCAAGGTCTGCCCCTATCAGGCCATTGAAGAAGTGGAAATCCGCGGCCAGAAGAAGGCCCATGTGATTGAAACCGTCTGCCAGGGCTGCGGCGTCTGCACGGCCACCTGCCCGCAGGGCGCCATTCAGGTCGCCCACTTCACTGACAATCAGCTTCTCGCGGAGGTGAACGCCCTATGTCTGTCTTAGCCGGCAAGGAGCTCCGTATCGTAGGTTTTCTGTGTAACTGGTGCTCTTACGGCGGCGCCGACACGGCCGGTACCGCCCGCGCCGTTCAGCCTACCGACCTTCGCATCATCCGCGTTCCCTGCTCGGGCCGCGTGAACCCTCTCTTCGTGCTCAAGGCCCTCATCAACGGGGCCGACGGCGTGCTGGTTTCGGGCTGCCATCC